>CAZPWF010000007.1:0-39704 GCA_964590725.1 uncultured Candidatus Saccharibacteria bacterium | reverse complement strand
GGCTAATTAGATCTGGGTATAAAGAGTTCCAGGACAGGGACGCGGAGCTCACCAAGTAAAGCGCCCACCTCAATGTGGGCTTTTTACTTGGTGATAATTTGAAAAGGTTGTGTTTATAATTTATTGTGGTAAAGTTTAAGCTATTAAGGATTAATATGCCTGTAAAAACAAAAAAACCAACGGTTAAAAAAACTAATAAAACCAAAAAGAAGTCTCAGTCAAAGTTATTAACATTTCTTACCAAGCCTAGTCGCGCCAGAATATTGGTATTTGTTTTAGCCTTTGGGATTATTGGTGTTGGGACGGCTTTGTTATCACAAGCCGCAACTGGCGATGGAAGTGTTCCTGTATACAGGGCGTTTAGTAGCGTTTGGGGATCGCATATGTTCACTCAGAACGGCCACGAAGCCAACGAAACACCCAACTTTAATTATGAAGGTGTGGCTTTTTACGCCTGGAATAACGCAAATAACGGCCGTCAACCAGTATACAGATTAAATGCTAACAATCATCACTTTTTTACTATTTCTGCAGCTGAAAAGGACGCGGTTGTTAAAAACGGCGGTAAGTTAGAAGGTATCGCATGGTATGCTTACCTGAACAAAGCTCCTGGACGAATTCCTGTGTATCGACTGGGCGGCACAAATGGCAACCATGTTTATACCACAAGCGAAGGTGAAAAGAACTCATTAGATGCTCGTCCGGACACGGCATACGAAGGTATTCCGTTTTATGTATCAGATCGTGCAACTCCTAAAGATTATAACGCCCCAGTTGGAGCTGTTGATGGAGCTGCTGGTTGTCAAGGTATTAATGGCTGGGCGGTTGATAAAGATCTACCAGAGGGTGGAGTGCCAATTAATGTGTATATAGACGGAAAAGGTTATGATCTTGGCTTTACATCCAAACCTCGGGCAGATGTAAATAGAGCAGCTGGAGTTAGTGGTAGTCATGGATTCGAGATGAATGTGCCACAAAGTTGGCGTGACGCTAAGGCGCATACATGGGTTGCGTACGCAATAAACATTGACTCAGCTCATAATGTAATTGGCCAAAACAAAAACGTAGAACTAAAACGAGGAGAGTTTGCTTGTTACTTGTCCGGTCAGGACATTATGCCGCAGATTCTGGCACAGCGAGCAGAAGCGGAACGTCAAAGACTAGCAGCAATAGCTGCTGCAGAAGCTGCGGCAAGAGCAGCAGAAGCAGCGCAAGCCCAAGCCGAACAGAACCAAAGAATTATTGATTATGCTGTGGCAATTGATAATGCTAAAAAGAATGACGAGCTGGCGAGATACTTAAACGCTGTTGCCCAGAATAATCGTAATCAACAGGCAGCCCAAGCCCAGGCTGCACAAAACGAAGCGTTGGCTAACTTTTTGAATGGAATTGCTCAGAACAATCGAGAACAAGCCGCACAGGCTCAGAGAGCAAGAGAAGAAGGAGATAGGAGTAATTACGGGCCATGTATAGGGTGGAATATGAATCCTGACGGCTCATGGAATTCTTATGACCACGGTCTAATGTACAGAGGTCAGTGTAGAAGCTACGCAAATTACAGTACCCATATGGAATTTGGTTGGTTTAATAAGGAAAATCTTGTTTACGGACAGTAACAAACACATTAAAGAAGGAATAAGGGATTTACATGAAAACAAAAAAAATAATTATAATCATAGCAATAGTTTTGGCAGTACCAGCGCTATTCTTTAGCGGCTTTTATGCTAAAGGTTACTATGATAAACAGCAAGATGAAGCGGCCAAAAAAACCGCCAGAATATTTATCGACGACTTACTCGCCGGAGATAATGCTAAAGCGTATGCGTTAACTAGTAAATCGCTTAGAGATAAACAAAATGAAAGCGATTTTGTTAAGGCAATGGACGGCCTAAAATCAGATAACCCAAGACATGATCCGGCAGAAGTAACGAAAAATGGTTCCAAGATAATATATACACAAAAGGTAGTTGGTCTACCCAGGTCCAGTACAGGAAGTGAAGTCGGAGCTTTTAGTATTGAACTAACCAAAGATGGTACTAGCTGGAAGGTGTCTTCTGCGTCTGTTAATTAGATGTCATCTAAATCTTTGCACAAGATAAGTCTGAAGAACCTTCCGGACGAACAAAGAACGTAATCTTGCCGCCTTCTTTTGGATTATTCTGGTTTGTAGTCACCTCACCAGAACGATATGCACAGATAAGTTTGCCGTCTTGAGTTCTTCCGTAAATATCGAAAGGCGAGGAAACTTCGCGCCAGTCGTGGTTAGCGATAGTGGGGCTTTTGAAATTGCTATAGGTTACCTCTACGAGCTGTATGTTTGTGCAGTAATTTGGGTTGGTGCTGGCAGCGTAGCTACAGTAGCGTTTTTTTGTGCTGGATTTGACTGAACCAAAGTCAGATGAGTAGGTTGCGATATTGCCCGGTAGGCTAGGTGTTTTGCTAGATAAAACGAGTTTGGTTGCAAAAGCAGCAAAAAATAGCAATACAAAGAGTGTAATAATTACTGTTTTTTTGTGCTTTGGCTGCGGTAGTTTCATATTAGGTTGAGCTGAATGGATTATACAACGATAGTGTTGGGTCGATATGTTCTATGCGCATAAGCTCGTTGTGTTTTGCTGTGCGCTCACTTCTAGATAGGCTCCCTGTTTTTATTTGGCCTGCGCCTGTCCCAATTGCAATGTGAGCAATACTAACATCTTCTGTTTCGCCAGATCGGTGCGAAATAATTGTGTTCCACCCGTTTTGCTTTGCTAACTGGATTGCTCTAATTGTTTCGGTGAGGGTTCCGACTTGATTTGGTTTGATTAGTGCCGTATTGGCGGCCTTGAGATTAATTGCTTTTTGGATTCGTTCGACATTTGTTACAAGTAAATCATCACCAACAATTTGTAGATCAGGAAGGGCAGTACAAAGTTTGCTCCAACCTTCCCAGTCGTCTTCTGCCATGCCATCTTCTATTGATACAACTGGGTGTAAACCGCATAGATTTTTATACCAGTCGATTAGTTCGTTACTATTAAACTGTTTATGGTCAGCTTGAAATGTATATTGATCATTTTTATAGATTTCGCTTGATGCGACATCGAGCGCAAACACAACGTCTTTACGAAGAATGTAACCAGCTTTTTCGACTGCCTGCGTCAGAAGATCCAGCGCTTCTCCGTTACCATTTTTGACTTGAGGTGCGAATCCTCCTTCATCACCCACTGTCGTGGGGTAACCGGCATCGGATAGGATTGATTTGAGTTGGTGGAATATCTCAGAACCAATTTGTATGGCATGGCTAAAAGATGTTGCCCCGATAGGAATTATCATACTTTCTTGTATGTCTGTTGAATGTGCGGCATGGGCACCACCGTTCAATATGTTCATCATAGGCATAGGAAGAGACTTGTGTGGATTTTGGGCAATATCGCCAATGTGGGCGTAGAGAAGTATGCCTCGGGCTTTTGCGGCTGCATGGGCGGCTGCAAGCGAAACAGCTAATATTGAGTTAGCGCCAAGTCTAGATTTATTTTCGGTTCCATCTAAATCGATCATTTTTTGATCTAATAAAAACTGATCATCCGCTCGGATACCTTTAAGTGTCGGTAATATTTCTTCCTGAATTGCTTGTATAGAGTTTTGAACAGCCAGACCATTATAAGAGTTGCCGCCGTCACGAAGTTCATGGGCTTCGTGACTTCCTGTAGATGCACCCGAGGGAACCGCTGCCCTGCCGAATACGCCGCATTTTAGCCATACGTCGGCTTCCACGGTTGGGTTGCCCCGTGAATCAAGAATTTGCCGCCCAACAATATGAGTAATTTCCATCATTTATATCTTCTCATAATGCTTATGTTTGTGCCATAATAAAAGTAATGGCACTTGTATATTTTTATGACGCGACTGAACTTGATCGCGAACAGTTAGGCAATAATCTAAACAAAACTGATCACAGTCTGGTGTATGTTGATGAGTCTATAAGTCTACAAAACATTAATCCAGAAACTGAAGTAATCTCTGTTTTTGTGACAAGCAAAGTGACAAAAGAAATAATAGAGGCGTTGCCAAAACTTCGTTTAATTGCCTGCCGATCAACTGGTTATAACAATATAGATTTTGCAGCCGCATCTGCAGCAAATGTTACTGTGTTGAATGTGCCTACTTATGGCGAAGAGACTGTCGCGGAGTATGCGTTTACTTTACTGCTGGCCTTGTCTCGGAAATTACCTAAAACTTTGAAGAGTTTTGATGAAGATACAGACGTACTGCAACTAATGGGCAATGATCTGTCGGCAAAGTGTTTAGGAGTGATCGGTGCAGGCAGGATCGGTCAGCACGCAATAAGCATAGCCAAAGGGTTCAAAATGGAAGTTATTGCACATGATCCGTTTCCGAAAGATGGCTTGGATAAAGAATTAGGATTTGAATTTGTTGAGCTCGAAGATTTATTAAGGCGAAGTGATTTTGTTACTATCCACGCCCCATACGTAGTTTCTAATAAGCATCTAATTAACGACGATAATATACGATTGATGAAGCAAAGTGCGTTGCTGGTCAATACTGCACGTGGTGAATTAATTGATACTAAAGCTCTGACAACTGCTTTGCAAGAAAAACGTATAGCTGGCGCCGCATTAGACGTAATAGAGGATGAACATTTGGCCCATTTGGATGAAGAAGTGGCGTTGCTGCGAGCCAAGAAAGTGTCAATAGAAAATCTTGAACATAGTGTCGAGCTACTGGCGCTACACAAAATGCCGAATGTAATACTGACGCCACACAACGCATTTAATAGCATCGAAGCTGTAGGTAGAATAAACTCCACTACGGCAGAAAATATTATTCAGTTCTGGTATGACAATAAAGCGAATGAGGTTAAACCGGCAATAAGTACTAGAGGCAAGTTAGTATTAGTTCGTCACGCTGAGAGCGAGTGGAATGCTACAGGTCAATGGTCGGGAATAACAGATGTGCATTTAAGTGAAAAGGGATTTCATGAGTCAGGCATGTTCGGGGTAGCATTGCGTGAGTTACAGCTAAATATCGATCAAGCATTTTGTTCAGAACAAATAAGGGCTTTAGAAACCCTGGAAGGTATTCTTAACGCGTCGCAACAATTTGATGTTCCAATAGAACGTTCGGGTGCTGTCAATGAGAGAGACTATGGTGAATATACTGGCAAGAACAAATGGCAAATGCGTGATCTATTAGGAGAGGAGCGCTTCAACGCGATTAGAAGAGGTTGGAATGAGCCGATTCCGGGCGGAGAGACTTTAAAGATGGTATATGATCGAGTTGTTCCGTTTTATAAAAACACAATCCTACCTTTAATCAGTGAAGGCAAAAATGTTTTAGTTGTTGCACACGGTAATAGCATTCGTGCGCTGATGAAATATATTGAGTCACTTAGCGATTCTGATGTTGAATCTCTCGAGATGATTATTGGTGATATTGTAACCTACGAAGTTGATGACGATGGTAAATCGCAAAAAAGAACCGATAAATTGATCGAGATTCCAGCTAGCAACGCCTAAATTTTAATTGGTTGCTCGTTCATATAACTTGTCGATAATTTCGTTGGTTACTTCTTCGCGAGGTTTTGTGCCGTCAACCTCAATTAGCAAGCCCTGACTTCTGTAAAATTCAATTACTGGTTCAGTTTTGTCTTCAAATTTTTGAAGTCTGTTTTTTAGTGTTTCAAGTTTATCATCGGATCGATCACCTCGGTCGTTTTGATTCTTAGATTCTTCGTATCGATCCCAGACGTCTTGATTTGTTAGCTGTAAAACCACAACGGCTTTTATTGGATGCCCTGATGTTTCCGTAGCCTCCATAATTATTGTCTCTTCGCCCTTTAATCGACCTACGGCACTTAGAATTAGTGGTTTTTCTTTTAATTCTGGTCGAGATAAAAAAGGAAGCATTATGTCTAAATAAAAATCTGACGGTATAAGCCCGCCAGCAGCCATTACTTTTTCAATTTTTTCTTGATCTGGGTAGCTACGAAGTATGTCTCCTCCGGCAATTAGATCGCCGCCTAAAATATCTGCTAGTATGCGTCCTTGTGTGTCTTTGCCCGCAAAGGGTCGTCCGAACACGTTAATAGACCCAGTTCCTAGCCAACTCAAAATTGTCTTCACCTGATCATTCATAGACTCATTATATCAAACATAGCCTATAAAAAGGATTGCTACCGATGGAAATATTGGTTAAGATTAAAGCATAAGTGTAAAAAAGTTATAAATCAGGTCTAAAGGTGGGCGAACATGTATAAGTACATAAAATTTTTCGAAGAATTATCTATTACAGACATTCCACAAGTGGGTGGTAAAAATGCATCACTAGGTGAGATGTATCACTATCTTCGCCCTAAAGGTGTAAATCTTCCAAATGGGGCAGCAACTACTGCGGATGCTTATAGATACTTTTTGGAGCAAGCGGGATTGAACCAACAGATATCTGAAAGACTGAACGGACTCGATGTTAATAATATGCATGATCTAGCTTCTAGGGGTGCAGCAATTCGCGACATGATTGTAAACGCAACACTTCCTCAAGATTTTGCAGAAGAAATAGTTCGTGGATATCGGGAGTTGTGCCAAAAATGTGGACATAATGGTGACATGGTCGTGGCGATTCGTTCTTCAGCAACAGCCGAGGATCTACCAAACGCTTCATTTGCCGGCCAACAGGCAACGTTTCTAAATATTAAGGGCGCAGATGAAGTTGTCCGTTCGGTTAAAGAATGCATAGCTTCTCTTTTCACTGATCGAGCAATTGTTTATCGTGTGACTAACGGCTTTGATCACATGAAAGTGGCATTATCAGTTGGCATTCAACAAATGGTTGCTGTTCGTTCCGAGTGTGCTGGCGTTATGTTTACTATTGATACAGAGTCAGGCTTTAAGAATACGGTGGTCGTTAGTTCTATATATGGTCTTGGAGAAAATATCGTACAAGGTCATGTTAGTCCAGATGAGTTTATTGTATTCAAGCCTACTATGGCGATACTAAAGCGTCATTTAGGTACAAAAAAAATGAAGATGATTCCATCTGCTGGTAATCGCACAAAAAATATCGCCGTTGCAGCACATGACCAAAACCGCTTTTCAATTACAGACGATCAAGTTAATACTTTGGCCGACTGGGGGGTAAAGATAGAACAGCACTATGGCCACCCAATGGATATAGAGTGGGCATTAGACGAAGATGATGGTCAGCTATATATTGTTCAGGCAAGAGCCGAGACAGTCCAGTCGCGTCGAGACGAGAATGTCATCGAAGAATATAAACTGGCTCAAGAAGGTAATGTATTAGTTAAGGGCACGAGTGTTGGCAATAGGATCGGTACAGGTAAAGCTAATAAAATTATCAGCGTCAAAGACATAGATGATTTTAAAGAAGGCGATGTACTAGTCACGGAAATGACCGATCCAGACTGGGTGCCAATTATGAAGATTGCAAGTGCTATCGTAACCGATAAAGGCGGTCGAACTTGTCATGCTGCAATTGTTTCACGTGAGCTAGGGATACCGTGTGTAGTCGGAACTGGAAAAGCCACAGAACTTATTCGTGACAAGCAAGACATAACTGTTAGTTGTGGCGATGAAGGCACGGTCTACGAAGGAATATTGCATTATGATGTTAATCGAACAAGTGTTAAAGATCTTCCTAGACCTAAGACAAAAATAATGATGAATATAGGCTCACCTGATCACGCATTTGTATATTCACAAATTCCAAATGACGGGGTCGGTTTAGCTCGAGAAGAACTTATAATTGATTCTCACATAAAGATTCACCCATTAGCATTGTTACGTTTTGATGAAGTTAAGGATAAGAGCGTTAGGGCAAAAATAAATGAACTAACCAAAGGTTACGAAGATAAAGCACAATACTTTATAGATAAATTAGCAGAAGGTGTGAGCATAATTGGGGCGGCATTTTACCCAAATGACGTGATTATTCGTTTTAGTGACTTTCGTTCGAACGAATATGCTAATTTGATCGGCGGAACACAGTTTGAGCCGGATGAGCGAAACCCTATGATTGGCTGGCGCGGTGCAAGCCGTTACTATAGTGAATCATATCGTGAAGCATTTGAGCTGGAGTGTCACGCATTGCGTAAAGTTCGTGACAATTTGGGCCTGACGAATATAAAGGCAATGATTCCGTTTTGTCGGACCCTGGACGAAGCCCATAAGGTTTTGGGTATTATGTCAGAAAATGGTTTACGACGTGGCGAGAACGGATTCCAGGCTTACATGATGGTAGAAATACCAGCAAACGTGATTTTAGCTGAACAGTTCGCTGAATTATTCGATGGTTTTTCTATCGGATCCAATGACTTAACCCAACTAACTCTAGGAGTTGACAGGGATAACCATACTATTGCTAATGTTTATGACGAAAATAACGATGCCGTCAAAGAACTAATTAGACATGTGGTAAAAGTTGCCAAAGAAAAGCACGTAAAGATAGGTCTTTGCGGTCAAGCCCCGTCGGATTCCCCCGAATTTGCTAGATTCCTTGTTGAGACCGGTATCGATAGTATTTCATTGGCACCGGACACGGTTGTCAAAACTACTATCGATATAAAAGCAACTGAAGACAAGCTGGGTCGATAACCTTTTAAATGTGCGCTTACTGGAAGCACTTAATAGCTATAAATGAATAAGAAACATCAAGCACCTAATAGTCACTCATCCGAGTTTAAAAGAACTAAAATTATAGCTACTGTTGGACCATCAACGAATAACTACCAGGCTATACTTGACCTAATAAAAGCCGGGGCAAACGGAATCCGATTGAATTTTAGCCACGGTACGTTCGAAGAACGCGAACAGCAGATAAAATGGATTAGAAAAGCCTCTTTGGAGTACGGTAAGCCTGTGGCGATTATTCAGGACATACAGGGCCCAAAGATTAGGCTTGGTGATTTTGATGGCGTGATTACTGTCCAGACCGGGCAAAGTCTCACCCTACAATATGGCGCCGATTATGAAAAATGCGGCAACATACCAACGCAATACGATTTAAGTAAAAAAGTAAAACGTAGCGAACATATCATGCTCTATGACGGTAAAATCAGAACGACTGTAACGAGCGTGAAAGATGGTATAGTTTATGTCCGCGCTGAAAATAACGGCATCTTAATTGCTCGTAAGGGAATTAACTTACCAAATACAAACTTTGACGGAGATATAATAACGGTTAAGGATAAGCGTGATATTACCTTTGGTTCAACTCACGATATTGACTATGTTGCGCTTAGTTTTGTGCAAACAGCTAGTGACGTCAAAAAATTACGTACAATATTAAAAAATTTAGGAAGCAACGCCCAGATAATAGCAAAAGTTGAAACCAATGCGGCTGTTGCAAATATAGAGGCGATTATTCAGGAGACCGATGTTGTCATGGTTGCACGTGGAGATCTAGCTATAGAAACATTGCATGAAGCAGTACCTGTTATGCAGAGAAAGATAATAGGACTTGGGCAATTTTATAATACGCCGACAATCGTAGCTACGCATATGATGGCTAGCATGACAGAATCTCCTGAGCCGACCAGGGCTGAAGTGTCTGATGTTGCTACAGCGGTTGTAGTCGGCGCTGATTGTGTGATGCTTAGTGACGAAACCGCAAATGGTAAATATCCAGTTGAAGCCGTCAAAATGATGAAAAGAATAATCCGATATACTGAAAATAATTCACCCCTGCAGGTCACGTTTAATCAGCAAAAGGCCGATAATTCTAAACAGGCTGCTATCTGTCAGGCTGTGATTGAATTAGCCGATAAGCTAGAAGCTACTGCTATCGTTGCAGAAACAAAATCAGGAGTAACAGCACTCCAAATAGCATCAAGACGACCAAAAAGGCCGATAATTGCCGTCACTAGCAATTCCAGAATCTGTAATCAGCTAGCTATATGTTATGGAACAAAATCATTTTTGCGCCCAGACAATAAGCTGGCTGCTTCCAAGATTATTGATTGGTTAAGTAAAAACAAAGTTTTGGCTATTAATGATATCGTCGTGACTGCTAGCGGTAAGCGCCCAGGAGTTGTCGGCGCAACAGATACTATTAAAGTTCGTGTGATTGAATAATTTGGGGTTGGGATGTTTTCAAAGAAGACTATAAATGACGTTGATCTGAAAAATAAAAAAGTATTACTGCGCGCTGACTACAATGTGCCGATTAAGGACGGCGTAATAACTGATGACTATCGAATAAAACAATCACTCCCTACAATCGAAACGCTATTGAAAAAGTCCAAGGCGGTTATTATTTGCTCTCACCTTGGGCGTCCTGATGGTCGAGTAGTAAAAGAATATTCACTTAGACCAATTGCAAAACGTTTGAGTGAGCTACTTGGAAGTGATGTATTGTTTGTTGACGATTGCGTAGGCGAGCGAGCGATAGATATCGCAAAGAATATGACCAAAGGGCAGGTTTTATTACTAGAAAATGTAAGATTTTATCCTGAAGAAGAGCAGAACGATTCAGAATTTGCTAAAAAACTTGCGAGCTTGGCTGATGTTTTTGTGCAGGACGGATTTGGAGTTGTTCATCGTGCGCACGCGACCACTGATGCGATTACCAAGTTCTTGCCAGCTGTTTCTGGATTATTATTGTCCAAAGAAGTCGATACAATTACTGACGTTATGGAAAATCCTAAACGGCCACTTATGGCTATTATTGGCGGGGCAAAGATTTCTGACAAGATAGATATATTGAATAGATTTATTGATATTGCTGATTTTGTAGCAGTTGGTGGTGCTATGGCCAACACGTTTCTGTTGGCTGAAGGTATTAACGTAGGGAAAAGCCTTGCCGAGACAGATGATATACCGCTTGCAAAAGAAATTATCTATAAAGCAAAACAAAAATCTAAGAAACAAAAGTTTGTACTTTATATACCACAAGATGGAGTTGTGGCTACATCACTTGATGCGACGGCGCGAACACGAATCGTAGATTGGGACGCACATGTGATAGCTAGTATTGAGAATTATCCAAAGCGCCCGCCCCACGAATCGAATCACGTTAAAAAAGATGAGCTCATATTGGATATCGGTCCTTTCTCGGGCGCTTTTATTGCCGGGGCTATGCAGCAAGTTGATACTGTAGTTTGGAATGGCGCTATGGGTGTAACAGAAACCCGTGGCTCTCAAGGTCCTGTTGGTCCATTCGCTCATGGCACTGAAACCGTTGTTGATGCACTTTTGGGTGAATTTGGGCACAAACCATATTCGTTACTAGGTGGCGGTGATACGGTTGGCTACATTGAAGATCGTGGCCTCGTAGACTGCTTTGATCATGTTTCGACTGGCGGCGGTGCTAGCATGGAGTTAATGAGTGGCAAAAAACTTCCAGGAGTGGAGGCACTATTAGACGTTTAGGGTGATACAATATAGGAAAATAGGCATAAACATTATGAATAAACGAACACTTATTGTAGCAAACTGGAAAATGCACCTGAATACATCTCAGGCAAGTCTTTTGGTGCATAGACTGCATGAGCGAATAAAAACTCATAGAAATATTGAGTTGGTACTTGCCCCGACTATGCTCGTATTGCAGCCACTGTCGTTACAAATAGATAGACGCAAGTTTAGACTTGCTGCCCAAAATGCTTACCACAAAGACGAGGGTGCATTTACTGGTGAAGTAAGCTTTACAATGCTTCAAGACCTTGTTCATTACGTTATCATAGGGCACTCAGAGCGTCGTATATATTTTGGCGAAAATCTTGATATTGTGCGCGACAAAGTGGCTGCAGCGGTCAGGAATGGCATCACACCTTTACTTTGTGTAGGCGAAACAAGTAATGAGCGTAAAGCCGGAGAAACCAACCAAGTATTACATGATCAAGTTGTTAGTGCATTATCGGATTTGACGGCCGATGAAGTTGAAGAAATGGTAATTGCCTATGAACCAGTTTGGGCGATTAGTACTTTTGGTGGAGAACTGGCAAAGCCAGATGAAGTAAAAAGATCGATGGATTTTATTCGTCATCAAGTTGCTGAATTGTATGGTGAAACAGTAAGTGAGCGGATTAGAATTCTGTACGGCGGTAGCGTAGACCAAAACCTTGTAGGCGGCTATCTGTCGATTGATGGCTGTGATGGTGTATTGGTAGGGAGTGCGAGTCTAAACTATCATAAATTTTCCGGGATAGTTGATGTTGCCTACAAACAATCACACGAGGAGCAAACTTAGTGGCTTCTGAAACCGAAAAAAATTTACTTAATGATGTTGCAAAACCAGGAAGTACTCCGCCTGACACCTCGTCTAAGCCGGTTATCGTTTCGCATAAACCTATGATGAAAGATCCGATGGTAAATGAAGAGGCTGTTGGATCAGATGAGTCGGAAGAAAAGAGCGAAACTGTCATACGCAAAGCTAGTAAGAATAATACCGTACAGCCAATTCACCCAGACACTAAAGATGAAACCACCACCAACGAAGCAAAAACGAATGATGATACCTCAGATGATAAAAAAAGTGACGAAGCGCTAGATGCACAAATTAGCGAAGATACAACTAAAAATAACAAGAAAAAGTCCAAGCAGGATGACGATCAACAAGCAGAAAAAATTGCAAAACTAGTTGAAAGCAAGAAGTATTTTGTAAAAGTTAGAGCCCCAAGAAGAAAAAGAAATAAACGCCTAGTTTTTACACTGCTATTAATTGTTATTCTTAGCTTTGTTGGGTTTGCAGCGCTAGCCGACGCAGAGATAATTGACGTTCCTGTACCATTTGATTTTATTAAGAAAACTCAACCTGAGGTTACGGTCGCTGTTATACCACATGCTGAACCTAAAAAAGAAACTACAGACTCAACTGCCAAGGCTGAAACACAAGTAACTCCCGAAGGTTATTTAGTATACAAAAATGAGGATATAGGGTTTAAGTTTGCATATCCTAAGGAATGGGGAACAGCCGTCTTAAAGTCAGATCCAGCAACTTCTGAAACGTTCTTATTGTCATTTGAGCAACCTCAAATTGGTGATGCAAAAAGTAAAACTGTGATTGAGCTCAGAGGACAAAAAAAGAATGTATCAAATGCTGGGGGCGACAGTAGATACACAAAGGGATTCATTCTTAAAGATGGTAAATATTACTATCGATCTAAAGACGAGGCTACGGACGATATCTATGTAATTAATGAAGTAGATATACTATCAAAAGTTATAAATGGATTTGGAACAAGTTTAGTTGTCGATTATGTGGGTCTTGCGTCTTACCATGAGCTTGATGGGGTGATTAATATAGATAACAAAGATTGGCCAGGACTTGTTCTTTCATATGTTAATGGTGCGCTGTTAGAAAAAGACGGCACAGCCGGTAAGTCGTACTCAGCAGCTGATCAGAAGACTATGGAAAAAGTTGTTGCAACTTTTAGTAAACTCTGACGAGTTTTACTGTTAGAATACTTTAGTGCAAGAATTACTTGAGGGTTTAAACTCAGAGCAAAAACGGGCAGTAGAGACAACTGATGGGCCTTTGCTAATTCTGGCTGGAGCTGGTTCTGGCAAGACTAAAACATTAACTCATCGTATCGCTTACATTATCGCAAGTCATAAGGCCACTCAGTTTAATATTTTGGCGGTTACTTTTACAAATAAAGCTGCCAAAGAAATGCGCGATCGTGTCGCTAGACTACTTGGAGAAAGCGCAGATAATCGTGGCTTCATGCCTTTTATGGGAACGTTCCATGGTATTTGTGTGCGGCTTTTGAGACAAGATGGTGAACATATTGGTGTCCCGCCCAATTTTGTCATTTTTGATGAAAGTGATCGCTTGACCGCTATAAAACAAGCATGTAAGACATTAATGATTGACGAGAAGAGTTTCCCGCCTAGAACGCTTTCATCGATCATAAGCAACGCAAAGAATGAGATGCTCTCACCCGCCACATATCAAGGCTTGGCTAGTGGGCCAATGCAAAACAGTGCAGCCAAGATCTATCCACTATACGAAAGAGCTCTTAAAGAAGCAGCAGCCCTTGATTTCGATGATTTGATAAGCAAGACGGTGCATTTATTGGAATCTCAACCAGAAATAGCCAAAAAATGGCAACAACAGTTTCGCTATATCATGATCGATGAGTATCAGGATACTAATGCTGCCCAGTATAAACTTATAAATCTATTGACTTCAGAAAGTAGAAATATTGCCGTGGTTGGCGATGACTGGCAAAGTATATATTCGTGGCGGGGTGCCGATTTTCGAAATATCTTAAAGTTTGAAAAAGATCACCCGAACACTACTCTTATCAAGCTAGAACAAAATTATCGTAGTACGAAAGCAATTTTGGACGCCGCCCATGCTGTAATAACCAAAAACTCTAGTCGTTCAGATAAGGAATTGTGGACGCAGCTTGGCGATGGCAAGCCAGTATCAATTTTGCAGGTTTCTAGTGAACGCGCTGAAGGTGAATTGCTGGTAAGACGTATCAAAAACCCTGTAGATATAGGCGCTAGGTCTTATCATGATTTTGCTGTTTTATATCGTACCAATGCTCAGAGTCGGTCTATCGAAGAATCGTTTATCAGATTTGGAATTCCATATCGCATTGTGGGTGGCCAGAGATTCTATGATCGTAAGGAAATAAAAGATATTATGTCTTACCTAAGATTTATTTATCAGCCACAAGATCGTGTGAGTTTTGAGCGAATTGTTAATATCCCTACTAGAGGAGTTGGAGCAAAGTCAATCCAGAGCTTCTACGAGTGGCAGGTTGCTAACGGTCATTCATTATTAACCGCTCTTCAGAATGTTAACGAACATCCTGGTCTGACTACAAAGGCAAAAAAGGGACTTAATGAGCTTGCTGATATTGTGGTTAGGTTTAGGGATATTATGAATGATACTCATTTACCAGCGCTTTTAGATAGCTTATTGCGAAGAATTGATTACCTAGCATACCTGGGTGACGGTAGCGTGCAGGGAGAATCGCGTGTCGAGAACGTTCGCGAACTTGTTAGTGTGGCTCAAAGTTATCAGGATTTAGGCCTGGACGGGTTTTTAGAAGAAGTTGCGTTGGTGAGTGACATAGAAAAGGGTGACGGAACAGGCAATGTGGTGACTTTAATGACTTTGCATGCTGCAAAAGGATTAGAGTTTCCTGTTGTATTCATGACAGGCATGGAAGAAACAATATTCCCTCATTCCAGGTCGCTATACGACCAGAATGAAATGGAAGAAGAAAGGCGACTTTGTTATGTCGGTATGACAAGGGCAAAGGAAGAGCTTAATATGTGTTATGCGTCTTCGAGATTACTTTTTGGTGGCATGCAACACAATCCACCGTCACGATTTTTGAGTGATATTGATGGACAGTTTCAGGTTGATAATGACTCTTTCTTGTCCAATAATTGGCAGCCAAGCTTTAATGACGATTCATTGTCCCAAAAGAGCTTAGTAACAGACGATGAGCCTCATTATGTCCCAGAGCTGAATGAGGGTGATGCGGTTGTGCATGATGTTTTTGGCAACGGTACGGTACTTGAGATTGAAGGTGACAATGCAGCTATATACTTTAAAGGTAAAGGTACTAAAAAAATAAACATATCCTTTGCCCCGTTAAAGAAACTGACGTGATTAAGAAAATATGGCGAGTAACTGGTAATATTGCATTTTGGTTTGCAAGACCATTGCTTGTTATTTACTTGAGACGAAGTCAACGTACTCGTGTCGTGCTATCTCATAAAGACAAAATACTCGTTGTAAAAGGTTGGCTTGGAGATGGTAAATGGTCGCTCCCGGGTGGAGGTTTGCATCGTGGTGAAGATGCGCTTGTCGGTGCACTTCGTGAACTGAAGGAAGAAACCGGGATTAGTCTTACTTCGGATGATCTTATATCTTTGGGCGATGCAACAGCGGGGTCTAGAGGTTACAAGTTTAATTACACAAGATTTTATGGAAAAGTTTCAGTCCGTCCACCGGTCCGCGCGCAAAGATGGGAGATAATAGATATTGATTGGTTGAATCCGGATACTCTTAGTGTTTTAAATGCCGAATCAAGCCTCATTGATACTCTAGCCGCCTGGAAGGCGAGAGACACATCTGCTACAATGTAGAGGCTCTTTACAGATGGTGTAAGTGAATTCATTCACCATTTTTGGGCTTGTATATGCGAGTAAAAACCACGACGAAATCGACTAAGAAGACTCGTGCACCTCAAGAGAAAAAGACTGAGGCACTACATAAACACCCGTTTGTTATTCCGGTAGTAACATTCATGGTGTTATTTTTTGCATCCTTGGGTGGGTTTGTCGCTTTGAATGGTCAGACAATTGGAGCTAGCGACTCACATATAGTGCAAGTTTCTATTGATGGCAAAAGTCAGATGGTGCCAACACGCGCCAAAACGGTTGGCGATTTTCTCAAGAGAGTGGAAGTCGATGTTGATAAAGGCGATGTAGTGGAGCCGGGTCTTGATTCGACTATAGACGCTGACGATTTTCGAGTTAACGTTTATAAAGCTCGTCCAGTAACGATAATTGATGGTGATAAAAAGGTGTATGCGGTAAGCGCCGCAAAAACACCCCGAAGTGTTGCAACTCAAGCCGGAGTTAGTGTCTATCCAGAGGATGAAATCGAAACTGCGCACCCTTCAGACCAGATTTTGAAAGATCAAGTTATTGGCGAAAAAGTAATTATTGATAGAGCAACACCTACTCATCTCAACCTATATGGTTCTCAAATTAATGTAAGAACACGGGCAAAGAACGTCGGCGATTTATTAAAAGAAAAACAGGTAACATTAGGCGAAGGTGATAGCGTACAGCCTGCCATAGATACGCCTCTGACGCCCGAAGCCCAAGTATTTGTCGTCCGGAGTGGTACGCAGATCGCAACTGTCGAAGAGCCAATAGCTATGCCTACTGAGACGGTGGAGGACGGATCGCTAAGCTTTGGAGCGACAGCAGTCCGACAGCAGGGTGCTCCAGGAAAAAAAGTTGTCACATATCAGGTTGATTTAAAAAATGGTCAAGAGGTTGGACGTAAGCTTATACAAGAAGTCATAGCGGCGCCACCAGTAAAACAAATCGTGGCTCGGGGTAAGGCTTATTCAGTTCCGGACGACAAAAGTAGTTTGCTCAATGGTGCTGGAATTCCACTCAGCGACTACCCTTATGTTAATCATATAATAAGTCGCGAGTCGGGTTGGTGTGCGACAAAATGGCAGGGTCAAGCAGGCTATTGTCCTGGCTATTATACTGAACTTCATTCTTCAAGTAGTGGCTATGGCTATGGTTTATGTCAGGCAACTCCAGCCGGTAAAATGTCCAGTGCAGGTTCGGACTGGGCTTCTAACCCAGTTACTCAGCTTAAATGGTGTTCTGGATATGCGATTGGGCGATACGGCAGCTGGGCGGCAGCATACGAGTTTTGGTCTCGTAACCACTGGTGGTAAGTTCATGAACGGTCCTAATCCTAAAAAATCCCTCGGGCAGCACTGGCTAAACGATGCAGGGTCACTTATGGCTATGTGTGAAGCAGCTCATGTCACTGAGGGTGACGAAATATTAGAAATTGGTCCTGGTAAAGGCAGTCTTACCGGCTACTTAATTAAACAGGGCGCAAATGTGTTTGCGGTTGAATTTGATCAAGACGCCATAAATTATCTAAGTGCAACATTTGCTAGTCAGTGGGATTCTCGTGTTCACGTAGAGCAGGGAGATATACGGACTTTTAATCTAAACAGGATGCCTGAAGGCTATAAAATCGTAGCTAATATCCCTTATTATCTTACGAGCAACCTTGTTCAGATAATTAGCGAAGCACAGAACCCACCAAGTATCGCGGTGTTGCTTGTACAGAAAGAAGTTGCTGAGAGGGTGTGTGCAGGACCGGGTAAGATGTCGTTGCTTAGTGTAAGTGCCCAATTCTACTGGGAAACAAATCTTGAGATGGTTGTCCCTGCCAAACTTTTCACACCTCCGCCAAAGATCGATTCTCAGATATTAGTATTATCTAGGCGAGAACAACAACGCTTTGATGTTGACCCTAAATCATTCTTTAGAATTGTCAAAGCTGGCTTTGCAGCAAGACGAAAAACTTTGCTGAACTCTCTGGGGGCAGGTTTAAGACTTAATAAAGAGGCAACTATGAAGCTATTGAACGATGCACATATAGAACCTTCAAAGCGCCCACAAGATTTATCACTGGATGATTGGTTTGCGCTACATCAATGTGCTGTCGCGGATTCCATTTTATGATTCAACCCTGCCCTTTTTACTTGACGTGTTAACAATTAACAAGTAAATTATACAAGTATTATGGCTAATAGTAATACGATTGGTTTTTTGTTACAGCATGTTTCTGCGGCACTTGCTCGTCAGTCTGATCAAGTTTTGCAAGAAAAGCTCGGTATTAGCTTCTCGCAATTCAAGATACTCATGGCCCTGCAATGGAACCCAGAGACTCAACAGAAACATATTGCCGATGCTCTAGGGCAAACAGAAGCAAGTGTAAGCCGTCAGATTAAGCTCATGTATGATAAAGGCATGCTTACAACTTCTGTACCGGCTGCAAACCGGCGTGAGCATATCACAACACCGACTGCTAAAGGAGTTAGATTAACAGAAGAAGCGATTACAGTATTGAATCGTTATCATGCGCCAATGTTTGAACTACTAAGCGACAGACAGAAACAGCAGTTACTAGAATCACTGAGCATTATGCATAATTACGCATGTCAGCCAACCAAATCTGGTGCTTGCCACAAAATGATAAATAATTAGAAAGAGGGAACTGTGAAGCAAAAACAATCAAAAACTGAACGCAAAGCAATACCAATTGTTTTATTAACGATTTTTCTTGACGTTTTAGGTGTAGGAATTTTAATTCCAGTTATGCCTCAGCTTATTTTTACAATATTTATTCCGGCTGGATTTTCCGCAAACAATTCACTTGTCATGTTGGGCTGGTTACTTGGCATCTACCCATTAATGCAGTTTTTTGCCACTCCAATACTCGGCCAATTAAGCGATAGATATGGGCGCAAAAAAGTACTTGCAGCCAGTTTGACTGGCACCGCTATTGGCTACGCGCTTTTTGCCACTGCAATTATTACCAAGAATATTCCTTTGCTCTTCTTTGCTAGAGCCCTCGATGGTATAACTGGCGGCAATATTAGCGTCGCTCGTGCGGTTGTTGCTGATGTTAGCCCTGTTGAACATAGAACTAAGAATTTTGGACTAATTGGTGCAGCTTTTGGGTTTGGATTTGTTTTTGGACCTTATATTGGGGCACGTTTGGCTTCGCCGAATATAGGCTTCTTTGGTTTATTTAATACACCCAGCTGGTTTGGGCCGGCAACGCCTTTTTGGTTTACAACAATTCTAAGTATCATTAATGTGATGCTTATTCTTACTATTCTGCCAGAGACACATAAAAATATTAACAATAAACTAAAACTTGCTTGGGGCAAGTCTTTAGAAAATATCAAGAAGGCTGCTTTAGCGCCTGGCTTACGAGTAATATTTAGTTCTGAGTTTCTTTTCTGGGGCGGTTTTACGTTCTTTACGACTTTTTTCCAGATATACTTGATCCAAAAACTGGGTTTCAAGCCAAATAATATCGGTGATTACTTCGCATATATTGGAATATGTATTGCCTTGACTCAAGGTCTTTTAACACCATTCCTTGCCAAGAGATTTAGTAACTATCAGGTGCTAAGGGTGAGTTTGTTCGGAATGAGCGCCACCTTGTTATTGCTCTTGCTGCCACGAAACACCACACAGTTATTGATAGTTACTCCATTGTTAGCCATTTTTAATGGATTGACGTTAGCGAACGTGTCGGCATTAGTCAGCTCAAAAGTTGATGATAAAATCCAAGGTGAAGTTTTAGGTATTGAGGCTAGCGTGCAAGCTTTAGCACAGGCAATTCCTGCAATAATGGCTGGCTATGTAGCTGTTGTAGGCATAAATGTGCCTGTTATTGTCGGTGCTGTATTTGTGTTTGTAGGCGCTGTAATCTTCAGAGTATTTTACAAACCAACAACCCCTAAATTACATCAGACCGCAGTTTAAACTGCGGTCTGATAAGGTTTTAACCTGGTTTTAGCTAGTTACTAATTAGTAACGGTTGCCACCGCCACCACCACGATTGTTGTCGTATGAGTTGCGTGGGCGTTCTTCGCGAGGTCGAGCTTCGTTGACGGTGATTTCACGACCATCAAGTTCTTTGCCATTCAATTCGCTGATAGCTTTCTTTGCTTCTTCGTCAGATGACATTTCAACAAAGCCAAAGCCCTTTGAGCGACCAGAATCACGGTCTGTGATAACTGATGCAGATACAACTGTACCGGCTGACGCGAAGAACTGACTTAGATCGTCATCTTTGACGTTCCAGGATAGTGATCCTACAAATAATTTAGTTGCCATTAATATTAACTCCTTTTTTCGTAGCGGAGGTAATCTGGCAATCCAGTTAGCTGCTCCTCATGTCGCACGTACTTATTATTTAACCTAGACTTCACTTAACGTTACTTTAGCAGCTTCTCTAGTCTCGCGAATTTTAACACATCTGAACACATAACACCAGCACTTTGACTAAAGTAAGGTCAGTTGTTAGCCGGAATTTAGCTACCTGGAGATAGCTGTGCAAATATTGCTTGGTAAATTTGTTGATGCTTCGACAGGTCTTGTGTACCATATTTCTCGTCTAATAGATTAAAGACTGCATTGATAAAGACGGTACTAGAGGCAAATCTTGCTTCTGCTGGCGAAGATCCCTCAATAATTCTAGTGACATTTATGTCTGGCGTAATTAACGGGCCTCTATTGGTAATAAATGCTTCAAAATCTGGTCTTATAGTGGCTATAGTTGCATTTAGAGTATCAGTATAGGAGCTGCCAAATACTTGCGCTGCTAAATCATGATGAAAACGACGTGTTTTTGCTTCTTCGTTTGGATCATTTTTAATACCTGTTAGATTATTTCTGGCATGGTTAAGCTCGTGCAGCTCCAGTATTCCTCGCCATTTGTCAGAAAATCCGGCTTTCTCATACATAAATAGTGTCTGCAGATCACCGACGTATACTCCATTTGCGGGAGCCTCAAGATAGCTATCTGAAATTGGGTTTTGTCCCTTGTCGCCCTCACCTAGTGAAATTATAAAAAACTTTTTTAGGTTTTTTTCTTGAGGGCCATTGATTGCTATCGGCCCTAGTCTTGTAATTACACTGGGCTCTCCATTTGTTTTTGCAAATTCCACGAGTTCTTTTGCAATAGGATTGTTTGAAAGTTGCGCAACGCTATTGGCAGCCTCTAGGTTTTCGTCTATCTTTTTTCTTTTATCATCAATAATGTTGGAGCTTGGAGGGTTGCCGTTGGTCGGGTCTATCCATTCTATTCGCAAAGATTCAGGGCTTGCAGGTGGTTGAGCATTTTCATGAGAACAGGCACCTAGAAATAATGCGGCAGACAGCGCCAAGCCGGAGTTTAGCTTATTCATATCAATATTATAACACATTATAATAAACAGCACAAAAAGATAGATGCAACACGACACATATTGATGACTCTCGAACTATCCGACGAGTGCTTTACGAGCCAACTCGGCAACTTGAGCATGTCCATCTGCGTCAATATGAATGCCGTCAATTCCAGGTTTGATATTGTTCAATGCAACAAAGCCAATGTTTAAGTCCGCAGCAAGTTGTTGATAAACACTAACTAATTCTTCTGACTTTTTGGTTCCACCTAGATACTTATCGCCATTACGACAGTATTCGGTATTTTCGTTTATGATTGGCGGAGATATTAGCAGGATGGATGGTTTTGTATTACCAATTTGCGAAGGTCTCTCCTTGATAATAGTTAAAAGTTTTTTCATGCTTTTACCGACCTGCTCAGGCGACATATTCATTTCATGCTTCAATTCATTTGTGCCGAGTAATACAATCACCGTGTCCAGTGGGTCATGAGTATCAAGTATTGCTTCAATGTAATCCAGTGCACATCTACCTTCTTTGCCGGGGCGCGGGTCGCCATTCTCAATACCGCGTGAGTTGAGGTTTTCCTCTATAACTTCGTACCCATCACCGAGTAATACTTGAAGTTGTCCAGGCCAACGAGTTCGAATATCATATCGCAAGTGATCTGTGCCTGGCTGATAACCCCATGATAAAGAATCACCAAAGACCATTATCCGTTTTGCATCTGCGTTCACATTCATAGTAGGAGTATAACAAAACAAAAACATTCTGCTTTCTGCGAAGTATTTAGAGGGGGTGCACCCTTCGTCATTGAAGAAATAGAGAGATTGAGGTATTTACTCCGGGATAAGTAGATAGGTTACACAAGAGAAGGGGAGAGCAAAAAAGAAGTTATTTATACCACCGAGGGTATAACCCCTACCAATGATTACTATGCAATCATTGAATGAACTAGCAGTATGTTGTATAATATTAATAATAATGTCAAGATTACATAACAGTATGGAGTTATGGCTTGTAGCTGAACGGCAACAGATGGCTCAGCTTGGGGCAGCGACTGCTTTTTTAAGTAACAAAACTGCGATGCTTGATGC
The DNA here is from genome assembly GCA_964590725.1 of uncultured Candidatus Saccharibacteria bacterium. GTDB lineage: Bacteria > Patescibacteriota > Saccharimonadia > Saccharimonadales > JACQNP01 > CAZPWF01. Next base: position 17,164 of record CAZPWF010000007.1, on the reverse strand, counting down.
TATTCAGTTTGACCCGAATGATCCTAGAAATACAGGTGCTACTAAAGCACGTTCGCATATAGACCAGTGCGGTATGCTTCTAAATCAAATTGAGACATATGACTTAGATCCTCAAGAGAGATATAAAAAGCTAGGTGATTTGGCGTCAAAGACTCTTAAGGTAGCGTCTGGTTATTCTATGAGAGCAGGGTACTTTCATCCGACCCAGCCGGAAGGACTTTATAGAGATAGGATGGTTAAGCTGATAGATGATTCAGGAAAAGTTATGCCTGTGCTAGGCTTAGAACTGGCGAGTCTAGAATCTACAGCACTTAATTTATCTCATGCGTCTGAAGTGCAGGATATTACAGATGCTAAGCGTTTATTTAGTGAAGGACAAAATGCTGCCAGTGGGTCTGATTATGATTTGAGAGAGCTATATTTGTCAGAGATAGCACGTGATGAAAAGTTTTCCGGTACTGTAGACGCACAAAAAGAAGCTGACAGTCTAACAATCGCAACTAAAGGATTGTTCGTAGCTATCTCCGCTGGCGTTATACGACTTCAACAGGCTGGTCCAGATAATCTTGGGCCAATAATTTTAGAGCCCAAATCAGATGCCAATGCTAACTTTTACTTACGTGTTGAAGATTTGCAGCCAATCACTTTTGACCAAGTAACACAAGTAACTTCTAGAGATACTATAGCTCGATTATAAGTCCGTTAGTATTGCACAATAAATCATAAACTAAATATAAGTACCTCAAAATAACGGAGTTCATAATGTCTATTTGGTGGAGCACCTTGAAAAAAGTTCACCCCTCATCTTTGAGGAAATAGAGAGATGGAGGTATTTACTCTGGGATGATTACATTGAGTACAAACAAGCTAAAGATAGACGAAAGAAGTTACTAATACCCTAAGGGTATTCACCCTGGTTACATACTGGCTAAAATAATTGCTTGTTTTATTTCCTTCTCGATTGATTCATTGTATCTGTCAAGTTCATCAGCTTTTATCCAGGAGTATTCTTGGTGCTCATCACTTAGCCTTACTTTCGACGACTTGGTCTTACACAAAAAGAATAAGGCTACGATGTGTTTTAACTCTCCCTCGGGTTTAGCAAACCATTCATCTACGTGTATGACCTTTCCTACCTCAAGTTCAGTTATTCCTGTTTCTTCCTCAGTCTCTCGTCTTAAGCCATCCTCAAGCTTTTCGCCTTGTTCTAGACGGCCACCAACTGCCTGCCATCTGTCACCCTCACGTACGATGAGAAACTTGCCATCAGGGCGTTGAATAACTGCTTTTACAGCAACTTGACTGTCCATGACAACATCTTAACAAAACAAAACAAAAAGACCTCATAATATAGAGGTCAAAATGCTTATGCTTGGTGGAGCTGCCGGATACCGCCTCCGGGTCCGCTAGGTTATCTAGTTAGTCTGTCCTACAGGTATATTCAGTTTGGGTACGTTTTGACATAGAAACTGACAAAATAACCAAAACGTTTGATCCAAAATCTTAGCATTTCTATAGGATCAATTAGAAATGAGCGTCCAGAAAATATGGCATTTCCAGAAACTATCTGGCGTTGTTTTGGAAATGGCTTTCGTGTTTAGGCGAAAGCTAGTGCGCGCTGTGGCATAATTGCTGCAGCAACGCGGTTGAAAAATGTTTTTGCATTTATTCAAGTTTCCCGTATAACGCTCAGGAAGCGACCTGCTGATCTAACTGATAAAGTCCAACGTCGAGCTTAAAATTCAGCCCCCCGTAAATGTGAAAAGATTCACATAAACATATTTTAACGTAATATTACCGATAATGCAAAGTGCTTACGCTCGTGTTTTCTTGAAACTATCTGTAAAATAGCGAACATGGAAAAACTTACTTCAGTTCGAAGAGCTACATTACTTTCAGCCGGTGCAATTTCTATCATTCTTGGTGCATGTACAACATCAGAGTCATCTGCAAATTCATCAAAAACGCCTGTAGAGCAGGGATCCTGTACTTATACAACTGTCAATGTATTGCCGACCGATAGTTCTGGCATCAAAGTGCAAGTAATTGCGCCAGGCAGACATGAGCGCTGGAAAAACAGATATGCTTTTTCTATTATCGGTGACAGTGTTGAAGTAAATCAATTAAATAGTAACGATCAAGTTGACTCTATAACAAACCCGGTTCAAACAAAAACATTTAAAGTGGAGAGTGATACTGGCGTAAGTTTTACCGACCAGAACCCTGAGATCATAGTTCATGCAAGCATCGATCAGAATCAAATAACCACCCCGAAAGTCCCTATTAACTTGTCCTTCTGTCCACCCTCGACCATTTAATCTTAGCTATTTAGTAACTACAAAGTCAGGTTCGGTAAGCTTGCCGTCGACACATGCTGGATGTCCCACGCTGCGCTCGATAATTTTCTCCTTAAATACTCTAAATTATCGCTGTTTTACTGATGTAGATGTAGTGTCTGTCTGCGTTTCGTTCGGGAATTGAGCTGTACCCTGAAAGTCACAGTCAAAGCCAAACCAAGATTTAGATACATTTGTTCCCTCTGACTGAGAACCGTACATTACGCAATGAACTGGTTCGCCGTTAGCTGCTTTGACATCTTTTAAATCAAAATATTTCATTTCATTTTGGACCTGCTCGGATGACGGAGGAGTCCTCTGTCCCTCGCTACAACCTGTCATTGCTAATGCTGCTAGCCCTAGACCTGTAGCTGCTAAGCCCGTTCGCGTCAGACTTCTTATTACTTGTTCAATATTAATTTTTTCCATACTATTATCTCCTTATCTTAATGTTGTTACTGTCGTACTAGCTTGGTTTGATACTCTGCAAACAATATCTCCAACGGTTGCAGCAACGTTATTGACGACCCTATAGTTACCTTCGCAATTTTTATCCGCTTCACCAGGCTGACATACTGAAAATGTAAACTTATTTTCTGCTTGTTTTTTATTTTCAGCTTCTAGACTTTGCAAACCCGGATATTCCGGAGCAACTTGTTCATTTAATTGTCTGTTGTAGCGTTGCGCCGCAGCGATACGTTCGTCTGAATTGTCTCTACTTGATATCGTTGCCGTAACTATTAGTGCTCCGACAAAATAACCGTACAAATACGAACCAAACGAAAATCTTCTTTCTCTTTCCATATAAAAACGCCTCCTAGCGTTATTGGTTAAGTTTTCGCCTTAGTATGCGATTGCTTATCTCTAACACGGAGGCGCCTAGTAATTTTCTAGAAACCGCTTCGTCTTGGGCAATGCCGTTTTCGGTGATCGCCAAAGTCACTTGATGCTTACCTGCGATCAGAATCTTTCGATTCCAGTACAAGGTAGCATAGGACATAAAATACAACTTGTCAAGTACTTTACTCAAAAGAGTCCAGGTAAATAAAGTAAAATGCTCATGCTTGCATTGTCGGCGCAGTGAATTAATCTTAAATGTATGGAGCAACTTCTTCGTCAACCTGAAAGTCTTGCAATTGAGCAAAATCCTTGGCTTGAATTTGAGACGCCGAGATATTACTTGGAGGTTGCCGAAACTCTTGCCGGAAAGACTTCTAAGGCTAACGACGTAATGTATGGGCAATTCGCAGCAAACCTAGTAACAATAGGTGACACTGTCGGCGCGGTTGAAGTGATAAATACTCTCCAAGAATCCAAAAATCTGATCGATGTATATTTGGCTGGTCTAGACGTGGTCGATGAAGAGATTATCGGAATGATGACTGGCCTAGAGGACAGACTCGAGGATCCACAAGACCAGTTTAGGCTTCTTTGTGAATTAATTACTAGGGGATATCGTGATAGTACTAATGATACGAAAGCTAAAGCATTGCTTGAGTATAAACTGGAAGATTCCGAGACATCCGTCAGACAGCTTGTGTTATCTCATGAGCAAAATGGTTACTATGAGCAGGCTGGCAGGGTTGCTCGCTTATATGCTAAAACCGAGCCTTCAAACATGCTTGCTCGTTGCTATGAAATATTAAGTCAGAGCCAAGATGGCCACAGGCCAATCATTGAATCCAGGCACCTTAGAAAGCATTGTTCCAAAGCCCTGAAATATTCTATAGCCTCAAATGAATACCGTAATTCTTTTAGTTCAGAATCTGAAGATTATCGCCGCAGACATCGAGATGATTTCAATAATAATTTGCTATCATTGCGCGTTTTGGGCATGGCTGGTGATGAAAAGGCCAGAAATCTATATGAAAAATATGTTTTACAGTCTGGCCCATACTCTTTATTAGAAAAAGAAATAGCCTATAAGATAATAGACAATCCAAATTCAGTATCTGAACTAAAACTTGCCTATAAGCATGTGAAGGGTGATGTTTGTGGTCGTGATTCTTGGAAAGCCGGGTGCTTTGAGACGGCGAGGGCCATTAAGAGCTTAATAAGTCACAATCAGCCTGAGATTGTTAGATCGATCTTATTATCACTGGAAGAGAACTACAAGATTGCTCTTAACGATTTTGGAGAGAGCTACTATAGCTGGAGAGAGTTTTCGAATACAATCCTAGGACGAGAAACTCGGGAGGTGGATGTTACGAACTATAACCCCTATGATGATTACAGAGCCATGTGCGAGTTATGTAAATATGCTACATCATTACATGCACTTGGCACTGGACTGTATTCTCATGATCTTCGCGGCGACGAGATGTCTCAAAACCAACAGCAAGTTGACATGATTGGGTCGGAAATCGAAGCTGGATTGTCGGCGTGGCAGGCTGCGACAATAGAAAGCGGTTCGGTTGTTGATGATCAGAGTTGGCGGCAATTAGAGATAAATGGTCGACTTGAACAGCTTGTTAAGGTAAAGATTGCAGAAATTGATGGAATAACAGATCCATTAAATAGACTTCGCTTATTTTCGGAGATTTATGTCGTATTGAATGAAACTCAAATATCAGAAATAGACGAATTTTGGCAAAAAATACTCGACAATATTGGGGAAAACTTCCGACGCTACTCACCTGCTGGCGACAATCTCTTGGCTCAAGCTGTTTACGGAAGCATTAATGCGTGCATTGAGATGGAGCAAATGGGTATAAAGAATAGAAGTAACGATCAACAAATAAACGACTATCTTTCGTCGCAGGGCATAGGTTATGAATTAGTTCTGAGTGTTATAAAAAATGATAACATAGCAAAATTAGAGTATGCTCTCAACAGATAGGGCATAGTATTTATGTAGTCCGTTTTTTGACCAGTATGAAAGTTTATCTATTTGTTCCAGTTTCGGTAATCACATACAATAGATAAGAGATGAAAAAAGAAACAATTATCGCTGGGGTACTTGGAATGAGTATGCTAGCCATTATCGGAGGTGTAGGGCTTGCGATATGGCATGCTTCAAACACACAAACTGCCAAGAAAGCGGTAACAAAAACGGTAGCAAGCAATAATATTCAGACTAGCGAAGGCTCTAGTCTGAGCGTCGGAGATAACGGCGGTCTGGGGGCTGGTATTGATATGGGTCAAGGTCAAACTCTGGGTGACTCTACGGGTGGCACGCCAACTGGAGGCACATCTGGAAATACTAAACCCCAACAAAAAGAAGACTTTAGCCAATACGAAAAGTATAAAGATAAAACAGAGGCCATGTTTGGTGAAATCAAAGCTGGCACTGGCAAAGAAGCGGTAGCTAATAAAAAAGTTGCAATATATTACACTGGTCGTTTTACGAGCGGTCAGATATTTGATCAAACTAAACCAGAAAAAGTTGGCCAACAGCCAAAACCACTTGTCTACACACCTGGTAAACATGAGGTTGTTTTAGGTTTAGAGCAGGGTACTGTTGGTATGAAGGTTGGCGGCAAACGACGAGTAATAGTGCCACCTGCTGTTGGCTACGGCAAGGATGGACGAGACCCCATACCGCCGAATACACTTATGATATTTGATATAGAACTACTCGAAGTCGAGTAAAATAGGGGTATGCGCAAAAGAAAGAGAAAAGAAACGTTTGGCGACCGATTTTGGCTAGACGGTGAAGGTAAACTGACTATTTGGCAGCGCCCAAATGTACCACTTATTATTTGGATTGTTACGATTTTTGTTCAAATTGTGTTTGGAGCAAGTAGCCAATTATCACAAATTTCTAAAGCTATAGGAGCGATAAGTCTAATTATTTGGGCATTGCTAGAAATGATAAGGGGTGATAGCTATTTTCGGCAATTATTAGGTATATTTGTCCTGATTCTGATGGCGTTCATGTATCTTTAGTGTAAAGCGCTTGACCGCACTATCGTCAGCCGTTAGTCTGAGTCTAATATGATTGATAAGGCAAAAAAAGTTACCAATAAGGTCAGAGGATTTTCGTTTTTAAGAAGAAACCATGATCTAACATCTGAAGATGTTGTGGAATCAAGAGATTATATTGCTCAATATTGGCACAAACTTGAACGCTTTCATCCAAAAGATGATGAGAGTTTATTAGGCTTACCGAAACCTTACTTGGTACCGGCTTTTGAAGAAGGTCATGATTTTGACTTCAATGAAATGTATTACTGGGATAGTTATTTTATGGCGCAGGGAATCATGGATGATGCACATAAATCGTTAGTGGAAGGGATGCTTGAGAATTTAGTTAGTATGTATGAACGCTATAGTATTATCCCTAACGCTTCACGCACCTATCTGACAGGGCGTTCACAACCACCGTTTCTAACCTCTTATATTTGGGAAGTTTATCAGACTTATGAGCCAAATATTAAATGGCTCAAGCGTATGATGGCGATTGCCGAAATGGAATATGAAACAGTTTGGATGGGTATTGCGAAACCTAATGCACGCAGGGTGTTTCAAGGCCTGAGCAGATATTATGATATCAACTTGTTAAACGATCTAGCCGAAGCTGAAAGCGGCTGGGATATGACGACACGGTTTAATCGAAAAGCTCTTCAATATGTGCCAGTGGATTTGAACGCATTGCTTTACAAGTATGAAATGGATTTCGCCAAGTACTACAGGTTAATCAAAGATACTCGAACTGCCGCGGCTTGGGAAGTTGCAGCCGAGCATCGTAAACGTGTCATGAATGAGAACATGTGGAGTAATTTAAAAGGTCTGTACTACGACTATAACTATGTTAAAGAAAAACGAGGCACAGTAAGTTCGTTGGCAACTTTTTATCCGATGTGGGCGGGTATGGTCGACGATAAACAAGCCGAACAGCTTGTCAAAGCTCTCAAGCGCTTCGAGAACCGTGGTGGGCTATCCACTACCGATACGCAAATGCTAAATCAATATGTACCAGGCGCAATGCCGACACAGTGGGCGTACCCTAATGGATGGGCGCCATTGCAGTACATAACTATTAAGGGACTAGAGCGTTATGGCTATCATGAAGATGCTAAAAGAATAGCTATGAAGTGGCTAAAAACTAACCTGGATTGGTTTAATGAGCATAAAGTTTTTCTAGAGAAATATAATGTCGTGAATCCTGATAAGCCGCCTGTTAAAGGTGTATACCCATCTCAGACTGGTTTTGGCTGGACTAACGCGGTGTTTGAAAGACTATGTAAGGATTATGTTGATGAACGAACAAGATGATAAAACGAAGATGCCGTGTGCCGAAAAACTCGTTTTTGACACAAAAAAAGAAGCCGATGGTAGTGCAGTTGCAATTGATTGGCAGCGAGGGCTTCCGCTGAAGTCGTACAAATGCTCTCATTGCAGTTTATGGCATCTTTCAAGTAAATAGTTATAATTCGAGCATGGACTTACCAGAAAATACCTCACTGGCTCAATACCAGAACTTAATCAAACAATTAGTAGTAGAGCGTGGGTTTGATAAGGAAACTGTGGCTGAAGTTTTTATGTTATTTTTGGAAGAAAGCGGTGAATTTGCCAAAGCAGCCCGTAAAGTAGCCGGCATCAAGACGGATTCGACATCTAAAATACACGACCTCGAAGAAGAAGCTGCTGATGTGTTTTGGTTACTACTAGACCTGTGTAATAGGTTAAACATTGATCTAGAAAAGGCCTTTAGGGATAAAGAAGCAATAAATCAGAAACGCAATTGGGCATAGATGGTCAGTATTTGCTATAATCAGACCAAATGAATTATACGAAATCAATGACGCAAACTATGAATATGCCCAAACGGGCTTAGTGTATTTTCTCTCTATTTCATTGAACGTAAACAAAGGTTAGACTAAATATATGAACTATTACGTGACTACTTCAATTCCATACGTTAACGGCGAACCACATATCGGTTTTGGTATGGAACTTGTGCAAGCAGATGTGTTGGCGCGCGCCGCTAGGCAGCAAAAAAAATCAGTTATTTTTAGCACTGGCTCTGATGAGCACGGTGGAAAGATCGCCGATAAAGCTAAAGAGTTAGGATTAGAGACTAAAGCCTTTGCAGATCAGATGAGCCAAAATTTTAGAGATCTGGGCAAGCTGCTCAACATTAGTAATGATCGATTTGTCAGAACAACCGACGCAGGACACGAACAACGCGCTCAACTAATTTGGAAAGCTCTGAAAAAAGATATATATAAAGGCAAATATTCTGGTTGGTACTGCATAGGCTGTGAGGCTTTTGTCACTGAGTCGGTTGCAAAAGATAACAAAGGTATATGCCCAAATCATGACAAGCCATATGAAAAAATCGAAGAGGAAAATTACTACTTCGCACTAAGTAAATACGCCCCAAAGATTAAAAAGGCAATCGAAGAAGGGTCATTTAGGGTGATTCCTAAAGAGAAAAAACATGAAATTCTCTATGTTTTAAACGAAGGCTTGGAAGATATTAGTATTTCTCGGCCAAAAGATAAAATATCTTGGGGGATTCCAGTGCCAGGCGATGAGACTCAGGTCATGTACGTCTGGTTTGAAGCTTTACTGAACTATATAACTGTGCTGGGTTATCCGGAGCACGCCGATTTTAAGAAATTTTGGCCCGCTAATGTACAGGTTATTGGTAAGGACATATTACGCTTTCATGCGGCTATTTGGCCTGGTATATTGTACGGTCTTGAATTGCCTTTACCCAAGACTCTGTATGTGCACGGATTTATTACAATAACAGGGCAAAAAATTAGTAAGAGCACTGGTTTAGTAGTGCATCCCAAGGAAGTAGTAGATAAGTACAGTGCCGACGTATTTCGCTATTACTTTTTGCGACATATTTCATCATATGGCGATGGCGATTTTAGTTGGGAAAAACTTGAAAGGGCTTATAATAACGAACTTGCTAACGAGCTCGGAAACGCTGTACAGCGAACAGCAGCTATGATAAAGCAATATCAGAATGGAATTATTGGTGAAACACCCTCTGCTTCGCATGATGTTGCACAATATTGGCAGGCGATAGAAGATTGCCGTTTTGATCGAGCCTTAGATGAAGTTTGGGAGCAGGTTAGAGGGGTTAATCAGTATATTGACGAAACCAAACCCTGGGAAGTTCATAAAAAAGGTGACCCAGATCATCTCAGGGAATTACTTGCGTATCAAACAGCTTGCTTACTAGAGATTGCGGGGCTGCTCGAACCTTTTATGCCTGAAACATCAACCAAAATACGACACGTATTCGAAGAAGGTGTCGTCCGAACTATTGATGGTACACTTTTCCCGAAACATGACAAAGTATAGGCAATAAATAGATGAAGTTTGCAGACACTCATTGCCACGTTCACTTTGAGGATTATAAGCTTGATCCCGATGAAGTAATTGCCGCGGCTGTCGCCGATGGTGTTTCTAAGATGATTTGCGTGGGTTGTACGTTGGAAGATAGCAAAAAGGGCGTAGAATTTGTTGCCTCTAGGGATAATTGTTGGGCAAGTATTGGGTTGCACCCGCATGAAGGGGCAGTTTATGCGAATAACTCTGATGCACTGAAGAAGTTCGCTGCTCTGGCTAGTAAGCCCAAGGTGGTGGCTATAGGCGAAACGGGGTTAGATTTTTATTATAATCACTCGCCAAAACGTGATCAGATGGCAATTTTGGAGTTTCAGTTAGATTTAGCACAAAAAAATGAATTGCCAGTTATTTTTCATGTGCGCGACGCCTTTGATGAGTTTTGGCCAATTCTAGACAATTTTAGGGGTATTCGGGGCGTTATTCATAGCTTTACGGCAACAACTAAAGAACTTGACGATATAGTGTCCAGGGGGCTGTATGTAGGTATAAACGGTATAATGACGTTTACTAAAGATGAAAGACAGATTGAGGCTGCCAAAGCTGTTCCGTTGCAAAAATTACTTCTAGAAACTGACGCCCCATACTTGACCCCTAAGCCTTTTCGTGGTACAATCTGTCAGCCTAAGTTTGTACGTCTAACAGCCGAATTTTTAAGTAGCCTCAGGGGAGAATCTCTTGAGGAACTTAGTGACGCGACGACATCAAACGCGGTGGAATTATTTAATCTGAGGTAAGTATTACAGATATGACTGGAAACTGGGAAAAATTACGACGACTTGAAGATGGTGAGCTATTGCTGCATGAGCGTGCAACGGTAGTTAATGAGTCTTACCTTAGAGTTATCGCACAGGATGATCGTCCGACAGTAGACACTTCGCCTGTTCTAATTGAAAATACTGAAGCGGTTCAAAATACTCCACCAACCACATTGTCAGAGACTACCCCAGAATCATCTGAGATTGACAGCAAGCCGCAATTTAATGACTTAGAATCTCAGCGCCAGGCAGTCGAGGCTGCTCTTGGTGATGAATTTGTCTTGGGCGCCTAAGGATTATTCATGCTAAAAAAGATTGCACAAAATATTTCTAAACAACGCGAGGCTCAACGACGTGCTGAACTATACCGCAACTTGATGCGTCACGAAGCACGCATTGGCGGCAAGTTATTTGGCGCCGTTCCTAAGGGCCATCGAAGAGAATTTTTTTGTCTGGATGAACATTCGTGGGTCTGGCATGAAGAATGGATAGATTCGACAGGTAAACGTAATAGTTTGACCACAAGGTATGACGTTAGACCCGATGGTATATTCAAGGTTTTTAATGGTCAATACAGTCCAATATCAAAAACTGAGAAATATCGTTTTATTGATGCCGTAAAGCTGTACCAGCAAAAGGTCAATACTCAGCTTTATGCGAACGTTATATAGCTTTTAGTTTTAGGGTAGAATTTTTATATGCCACATAAAACATATTATTTTGATTACGCTGCTGCAACACCAGTTGACCCTTCGGTTTTAAAGGCCATGATACCTTATTTTAGTGACAAGTTTTATAATCCTTCAGCCCAATATGAAAGCGCGCGACAAATCGCCAAAGAACTACGATTAGCTCGAAGCCGTGTTGCCGAAGTTCTTGGTGTCCGTTCGTCTGAAATAATATTTACAGCAGGTGGTACGGAAGCTAATAATTTAGCATTGAGTGGCATAATGAGTCGTTTCCCTGGCTCTAAAGTGGCTTTTAGCGCAGTTGAACATGACTCGATAAGACTTTCTGGTTCTAGATATGAACACATAGAATTAAGTGTTACAAGAGATGGACGAGTTGATTTAGAAAAATTATCACAAAAAATATCTAGCGATACGGTACTAGTTAGTGTCATGTATGTGAATAATGAAATCGGTACGGTACAACCACTTAAGCACGTGGCCGAAATAATAACCACAATAAGAAAACAGCGATTAGTTGAAGGGAATAAACTGCCTATTTATTTTCATACAGATGCCAGCCAGGCTGGTAACTATCTGTCATTAAACCCAAAAGCTCTTGGTGTCGACATGATGACTGTCAATGGCGGAAAACTATATGGGCCTAAACAAACAGGACTTTTATTTAGAAGGGCGGGTATTGAACTGGAGCCAATAATAGCAGGTGGAGGTCAGGAATTCGGGCTTAGGAATGGAACAGAAAATGTTGCAGGAATAATTGGTTTGACTGAAGCAATAGTGCAAGCTCAAGAAATTCGAAAACAAGAATCATTACGAATGGAGAAGTTGCAGAAATTATTTGTAGATGAAGTAACTGAGCTGGTTCCTAATTTATTTGTTAATGGATCAAAATATAAGATTCCTAACAATGTGCACATAACTATTCCAGGATCAGATAACGAAAGAGTCATGATGACGCTCGATGAAAGAGGCGTTCAAGCTGCTGTTGGTTCGGCCTGTGGCGCAAGTAACGATGAGCCTTCACATGTATTGAAGGCAATAGGTATGTCAGATGTTAACGCCCGATCCAGTCTACGATTTAGTATGGGTAGATCGACAACCGAAGAATCCGTCAGATATGCTACCTCTGTTCTAGCGGATGCCTGCAAACCTTTGACACAATAAGCCACAAGCGTTATAATTTTTTTGTAAATTACCATGACAAAAACAAAAATAAAACATTTCTTTTCATGGCAACGGTTTATCGCGATTGCCGCATTAGGTTTTCTGATAATTATTAGCTACTCAGGTTTCCTAAACGCGCAAGCCGTAACTCAAGGTTATGGTTCTGATACTACGCTCCAGAAAGGGCTAATAGTCCAGTTAGTAAAAGCCGATGTAACAAAAGTAGAGCCGGTTACAGCTGAAACTGCAGATCAGATGCATGGAGTAGTGGTTAACGCTAACGATGCCCCGGTTACGTTATCAAATGAAGGAAAAAAAGTTTTTGTGGCCACAATTGGCCCGTTTGAGGTTTTAGCTAGTGACCAAAATGGACCTATCTTACCTGGTGACTTTGTAACTATTTCAGCTCTTCAGGGAATTGGCATGAAGGCTGGTAATAGAGAACCTATGGTTATCGGAAAAGCTTTAACATCGTTCGACGGTAAAAGTGGCTCTATTGGCAGTGCTGAGGTTACGGATAGTTCTGGAGCCAAGAAGAATGTTTATTTTGGTCGCATAAATGTAGACGTGACAGTCGCTCGCAATCCCCTACTAAAGGGAGAAACTCCTAATGTGCCAGAGTTTTTGCGAAAAGCTAGCGAGGCGGTTGCCGGAAAACCAGTAAACGCTACACGTATTTATTTAGGCGTATTCGTTTTTGTTGTATGTACTATTGCTGCGGGTAGCTTACTTTATGCTGGGGTGCGTAATGGTTTAATTTCGATCGGACGAAACCCGCTGAGCAAGAAAACAATAGTCAGAGGCATGTTCCAAGTTATTTTAACTGGATTAATTATTTTCATAACGGGCGTTTTTGGGGTATATTTACTACTAAAGCTTTAACAGTATAGGCAAAGGTGGGCATTCAGTAGTGGAAGTGTGGGCGTTAGGGTTAATCATTGGCAGTTTGTTGGCAGCAACGGCGGCCTTTGTTTGGCTGGCTTTGCGTCTTGATGGTGGTAATGTCGGTAAAAACAATAAAGATCCTTTTACTGAGCTTGCAGAACAGGACGTTGAGCATATCTTTAATGATGAGTTTCGCGAGGAGTTAAGAAACCGCGGTAGACTTCATTTTGAAAAGATTATTGGCGAAAACGCGATGTTTCTGCAGCAAGACCTCAGATTAACGACCTCTCAGCTTAATGAATACATGAAAACAGAAATTACTCGTAAGCTCCAGGAAGAGTTTTCTAAGTACGAAGAATCAATTACTGATGCAAAGGACCTTGCCATCGACTCCATTACCAAGACTCAGCAAGCCATCGAAGAGCAGCGTAAGATGATGAGTCAGCAGCTGAGCCAGGAGCTTGCTAATGAAAAAGCTCGGCTAGTTAAACGGTTCGAGGAAAACATGGCCGATATTGTTAATCATTATGTTTTGGCGGCAATCGGAGATCAGATCGACCTTAACGACCAACTTGAATACATACTGACCGACATGGAAACCAACAAAGAGGCCATAATCAGAGATATTACCGATGGAGCAGGATAAAACTTTCTTTCAATTGCCTAATGGCGTTATTAGTCAGGTTGATGTAGGTCGACTGGCTAGAGAAGTCGAGGCGCTTGACGAATTTTTAGATCAAGCTGCTGTACGTAAGCCTGGGACATCAATACAAATGCCACGGACAAGTAAAATGCTGGACGAGATGCTTCAAATGAACAAGCTTAATGCCTTAGTGTCTGCAGACCGTACGCGTCTCATGAATTTTTTAATTACCCTAAGAGCTAAGGCGCCGATTATTCATATGAGCTTTAGCGCTGATCCTTCACCGCTGTTTACGCAGCGTCTCACAACTTGGCTTCGTGAAAATATACACCCACTTGTTTTGCTAAAAGTCGGGCTGCAGCCAAATATTGGAGCTGGCTGCATAGTGCGCACCACAAATAAATATTTCGATTTAAGTCTAAGACAAGATTTTGCTAACAAGCATGAGCTTTTAATGGCAAAAATACACGGTGTAACCACAGAAAGTGCGGCTAAATGAGTAACAGCGGGAATCAGCACTTTGATCGACTTGTAGCGGCCGGTAATCCTGTCGGAGAGGTTATTGCTGTCGATGCGTTCTTAGTGCATGTGCACGGTTTGCAGCCTTGCAGTGTTCACGCACTAGTTATGTTCGAGGATGGTAGTAAAGGATTCGTACATCAAGTTGCAAGCGACCACGTGGTTATTTTGCATCTTGGTACGGACAAGCTCCAAATTGGTATGGTTGCTGTCGTTCAGCACCAAGAACTTGTTTGTAAGGTTGGTAAAGATTTTGTTGGTCGCGTTGTATCTGTCACGGGCGAACCATTAGACGGTAAGGGCCCTATCGCTGCTGACTCTGTGTGGCCGGTATTTAATACTGCTCCACCTCTTTATGAACGAAAGCTATTAGACACACAGTTAGAAAGTGGTGTAACCGCAATTGATGCGCTTTTGCCAATTGTGCGCGGTCAAAGAATGGCGCTGCTTGGGGATAGTAAGTCCGGTAAAAGTACATTAGTTACGCAGTTAACTATTAATCAGAAAAATACCGACCAAATTGTTGTCTATGTGCTTATTGCGAAGAGACGTACCGATGTTGATATGTTGCTGTCGCAATTGGAGGAAAATGGTGGCCTAGAAAAAGCTATTGTAGTTGTTTCTACAATGTTTGAATCCCTCATTATGAGTTACATTGCACCCTATGTTGGCTGTTCTATGGCTGAATATCTTTGGCAAGTACTCGGACAAGACACAATTATTATCTATGATGACCTTACCAGCCATGCGCATGCCTACCGTGAAGTTGCTCTGATATCAGGCGTTAGTCCTGGTCGTGATTCGTATCCTGGCGACATGTTTTATGCGCACTCAAGTTTGCTTGAGCGTGCTGGTCGGCTTGATAGAAATGGCGCACACCTTACGAGTATTCCTTTGGTAAATGCCGCGGGTGGTGATATTACTGCGTATTTGCCAACCAACATTATGTCAATTACCGACGGGCAATGGATTCTGGACATGGATATTTTCCGAAATGGTATTCGTCCGGCTATTAATATGGGCCTGTCTGTTACGCGTGTTGGAGGTGTGGGGCACAACAAGCGACAAAAAGGCTTGGCAGCACAAACTCTCAAAACACTCGCTGATTATCGCCAGGCGGAGGAATTTTCTCACTTTGGTTCTGAACTTGCTTTGGAATCGAAGCGCACCCTTGAAACTGGTAAAAGGATCTTTGAATTACTTACACAAACACCCTCAGACACCTACTCGCTTGTCGGTCAGCAGTTAATGATGGATATCGTACTTAATCTTGAAGATGCTGCAGTGCTTGATATTAATGCGCTTAAACTTAAAGTCGGTGAATTTGCTCCTAAGGTTGAAAATGATGAACAGTTTGAAAAAGTTCGAGACGAACTCAAGGCTGCCAGCCAGGTGGAGCTAAAGAAATGAAGCGACCAAACGAACTAGAGCGCGAAGAAAAAGCAATGGGAACTCTTGTAGAACTTACTAGTGTGTTTGAAGGTATCGCAAGTATGCGAATTGCCCAGATTAAGAACCAGGTACTTCAAGCTACGAAATTTTTTGATGACCTATGGCATATATATTCTCAGCTACGTGTTGATGGGTTATTTCGCTTTGGTCGTAGCCAAACAGACGAAGAAGTTATCGACAAAGAACTCTTCATAATAATTACCGCGGAAGGTGGTTTTAGTGGCGATATTGACCAGAAACTGATCCAATTAATGCTGAAATCTTATGACAAAGACAAGAATGAGATTATAGTTATTGGCCATCATGGCGCAATCCAGTTAGCTCAAAGAGGGATCTCCTATAAGAAATACTTCAAGTTACCTGTAAAAGATCAAAACATCAACGTTACACCCATAATTCGCGAAGTTCAAAAGTACCGAACTACTGCTGTGTATTATCAAGAGTATGTGTCGTTGATGGTTCAAGATGTTAAGAGGATAGAATTATCTGCCGCTGTAAAGGAGCAAAGCAAGCAAACTACCGACACAGAGGAAATCATTAGTGAGTTTAATTATATTTTCGAACCAAGCACCTATGATGTGGTTGATCACCTTGAACGATCAATGATGCAGATTGCCATTAGTCAACTAATTCTTAATTCTAAACTTGCGCAGTATGCATCAAGGTTTCGGGCTATGTCAGCCTCGCACGAGCGAGCAGATGAGGGTAAGCAAGAGCTTCATTTAGAATATAACCGTGCTCGTCGTGCTATCAAAGACGAACGCCTAAAAGAGATTATTAATGGTATCCGTAAGTCGAAGGTAACTACATGAGCGCTGGTGTTGTTATAACTATAAAAGACTTAGTTGTTCGGGCGAGGTTTGATGAGGAATCGCCAAGGGTCGGAGAGCTGATCATTGTCGATAACGGTCACCAGACCAAGCTACTTGTTGATCATCTTGAGCCAGATGGCGTGGCCATGTGTTTGAATGTTCGTTCAGATCGTCGTATTCAAAGGGGTATGAATGTTGTTCGAACAGGCAAGGGTATTGAGATCCCTACTGGCGACCAGACTATTGGCCGTATTCTTGACGCACTTGGAGATTCGCTAGATGGGCAGCCAAATATTACAGGTGATGACATAAAATACAGAGATATTTTACAACTGCCAGGGCGTACTACAGAATTTAAGATAAACAAGCCTGAGATCCTTGAAACTGGTATTAAAGTTATTGATTTCTTTACTCCTTTCGTCAAAGGTAGAAAAATTGGAATTATTGGTGGTGCTGGTGTTGGTAAGACGGTGCTTACTATGGAACTGATTAATAACATTGCTAAAAGTGGTAGTGGTCTTTCATTTTTTGCAGGTGTTGG
Organism: uncultured Candidatus Saccharibacteria bacterium; assembly: GCA_964590725.1. GTDB lineage: Bacteria > Patescibacteriota > Saccharimonadia > Saccharimonadales > JACQNP01 > CAZPWF01. The sequence continues at coordinate 54 of CAZPWF010000007.1, read as the reverse complement.
TGAGCGTATTCGTGAAGGTCATGAGTTGTGGGACACTTTGCGAGAAAACGATCT
>CAZPWF010000006.1:0-45614 GCA_964590725.1 uncultured Candidatus Saccharibacteria bacterium | reverse complement strand
GATCCCAAGGAGAATCGAACTCCTATTGCCAGGATGAAAACCTGGTGTCCTAACCGTTAGACGATGGGACCATCTACTTTTTGTACAGACCGCGTTATTGTAACATAACAGGGGCGAAAATGAAATCCCCCGCATTACACGGAGGATTTCACAAGTATTTGTTAGAGCGGTCAGTCAATGCTCGTTTCTTCTACTACCCTAGCATAATCCTATCAATCACGCTAGTGGTTATCCACAGACTGATCTGTTTACAGTCCGCGTGAGTTTCGTCGTCGACTAAACACTTGGTGAGCAGCCGCACCAGCTATTGAAGTGGCTGCGAATATCCCGGCAACACTTCCAGTACCTGTATTTGGCAACGTAGTAGGTGTTGTAGTTGTCTTACACTCAGGGCTATCCTTTGGTAGATTTTCCTTACCTGGGATCGGACAATTGTCCTTAGGTGTATTTGCACTTACCGTGCTTGCACACGCTTGGCTAGTAGCGGTCTTGTCAACACCATCAACAGTAAAGGTTACAGTTGCTTTGGTTGTGTACGTGCCATCAGCAGCATATGTGTGCTCTACTGTAGTTTTGTCGGTCAACAATGGAGTTGAGCCGTCACCAAAGTTGTAGCTTACCTGCTTGAATGTAGCGTTCTTGGCAGTGTAGTGAACCGTGTAGCTGAACTTGCGATTGCCAAGACTGTTGGCGTCAAGCAAGTCACAGGTATATACAGGCACAACTGGGTTACAGTCATCGATAATGACAACTGCATCATCTTCTCGCTGAGGAATATTGTCAGCTCTAATGAATGCTACGTTTTTAGCAATACATTCATCTACTTCTTTCTTAACTGTAGCTTCGAAAAATATGTAGCCGCCGCCATTTATGCCATAGTTACCTACTGTTACACCAGCTGGGTCGAACAATAATGCATCTGGAACTGGTGTCCCGTCAGGACGATTACTATCAATCCATTTAACAGTTCCTGGAACAAGTTGCATGTTACTAGGTAATTTATCGCTTAAAACAATGTTGTTCGCATTAGCACTACCAGTGTTGAGATAATCTAATAGGTATTCTACTCGATCACCGCGCTTTGCATGTAACTCATTGCGCCAATCTTTGCTCGCTTCGCCATCCTTTCGGACTAATTTGTCGAACTTTATTGCTGGGGCTTGAACCTTAACTTTTACATAAACGTATGCAGAGTAATCGAAACATCCTGGCAATTCACCGTTCATTTGATTGTAACCAATTTGAGTTCCAGCAGCTGATACGATTGAATCATTCAATGGTAGTCCAGTTTGGTGAACGCCGTTATATAGCGCAGCCGATCCTGGAACATAATTAACACTAAATACCTGATTATTATTTGCTAATGAAGCCGTATCCCAAATCTTATCTGGTTTTGCATTTTGAGCTGTTACGTATGTCATTACATCGACACCGTTAGAAACGCCTTCAGCAATCGCAACACGAACACGCGTATCATGAGCAACACTTGGGCCGTCAAAATTTGCACCGTTCAAGTTCTGGTTAGCGTCGTTGTGTACATATGTTCGTACCCAATATTCTTGACCAGGAGTTGCGTTTGCAGTTTCAGTAAAGTTAGCCTCTGTTGGGCTTTGACCAGCCACCACAGGTGCAACTCGTGCAAAGTTACGTTCATCACCATAAGCCGGGTTATTAGTGAATGAGTTAAATACTGGACCATCCATTGAACCGCAGCGACCATTAGCCTGCGACGGATCAGTACATGACTTTGTTGGATCAAATTTATTCCAATCAAATGTTTGGCGGTTGGGGCCGTACCCAGCCATTACAACTGCTGCCGGAATAATTACCGCTGCAAGTGTAGCTAGGACAATACTAAACTTCTTAGGGACTTTATTGAATATATTATTGTGTAACTTCATGATATTTCTCCTTACCTTATGTTACTTACGGCCGTACAGGCTGAGTCGTTGGTGGAACGTTAGTTGGTACAGGGCTGATAGTAGATGGAGCCTGAGTCGGCTTAGGAGCTGTTGTTGGCCGAACAGTAGGTACGGGGTCAGACTGAGGAACAGGTGCCTCAACAGTTGTTGGCGCACCACCAGTTACTGGAGGGTGTGGATCACCTTTTGGACCCACTTTAGTAGTAGTTGTATTTACACCTGGAACCGTAGTAACACTGGGTACTGTAGGCTGGCCCGGTGTAGTATTTACGGTTGTTGTAACGTCAGGAGTTGTATCTCCAGTATTAGTATCTGGTACTGCACATTCAAACCCTTCCATACGCTTATCCTTAATATTAAAACCTATCCTTAGAACACAATCACCAGGTTTTTTTGTCAATTCTAAGACAAGCGCACTCACATCACCATTAGCTGGGTATTGATCGGGGTTTAATGAGATTTGTGACAAACCATCAACAACGAGACCGTCTGCGCTTAAATGATAATTAAAAATCGTCATTCCAGCGTCTTGATTACCGTTATTTTGAAAACGTTCTAGCATAGTAGCAAGATTGCCAGCAAGTTCCTGGTATGCGTAATTCTTTCGCATCGCGTCCTTAGCTTCATCGTCAGAAACTTCTAGAGGATCCTTACCGAATGTAGGCATAAACTCTTTAGCTTTTTTATTCATATCTTCAGCAGGGCCTTTATAATTATCTAGCCAAGGGTTTAGATCAACTACCTTAACTTCACCTACCTGCATATTTGCAAATTCATTTGCGACCATAGTTCCTACAAGTGGATTCTCACAAATCTCTGCCTGTATTTCAGTTAGTAGAGCTGCTTTATCAGCTTTATCAGCAGTAAAAGGCGTATCAATAGAGTCCGACCATGTACGTAACGTGTTATTATTTGGATCAACTCCAACTAATGCACCGATACTTTGCGGCGGAATGATTGTTTTACCTTCTTTTGGTTTAACAGTTTTACCGCCTGTTTTTCCAACAATATCAACACAAACATTTGGACCAACTGCATTAACAGTCAACGCTTCTTTTATTAGCTTCATGTCTTCAGCATTAGGGCTACCTACAGCTTCGGTTGTTGGGGCAGTACCCTTAATTGTAGTCCCTGGATTCTGGCTCTCAGTCGACCCGCTACAAGCAGCAGCTCCAATAGATAGAGCAGTCGTGAAAGCCATAGCTTCAACTATTCCTTTTTTATGGTCACTAATAAAACCCAATGTGGCGTCTATAGCTGCAGTCGGAGCTTCGTGCAACCATTTGTTCATGCGGCCAACTACTGGTGGTACATATTCTGTTGGTAATTGTTCATTCATATTATCAAAATCTCCTCACAAGATTATTACCGTTCTAATTTACCATAAGCTTGCCTTATTGTCAATACTTTCTGACACTTTGTTGACATAATCACAAGCATTATCCCTGTTACATCCAACAGTTTAAAAATCCTCAAAACTTTGTTTACAAGGTTAATCCTTGAAAATAAAGTTGTAATAGAGCGGTGATTGCTTGTTGGAGGAGTTATTTTGAGGGGGTGGCACCGGGGCCGTATTTAATACCGTTTAGAGGGGCTGGAGCTTCGTAATCATCTGGGACTAGCAGCTTTTCTTTGGCAAAACTAAAGCCGAATGTACTACCCTTGCCTTCGCTACTAGTAAATATAATGCTTCCGCCTTGGGCTACAATTACCTTTTTGGCCATAAATAAGCCTAGACCCGTGCCGTCTGGGCGAGCCTTTTTAGCGTTTTCTGCACGGAAGAATTTGCTAAACAAATGGTGTTGCTGGGCTTTTGGTACGCCTAGACCATCATCGGTAACCGTATATTCGATAGAGTTGTCTGTTTCTTTTAGTTGTACTGTTATATGACCGCCAGCCGGGGTGTAATATATAGCGTTATCGATGAAGTTCATGACCACTTGCCTGATCTTAGTTTCGTCCATTAGAAGTGTCGGGAATTTATCTGGCTTTTTATAGGTTAATTCTAGGTCACGCGAGGCAGCCGTTTCGACTAACTGATCAACTTCACCTTGAATAACATCGGCCAGATTAGTAGGTGATGAATCGATTACAAATTTACCTGTGCGAAGCCTGGACACATTCAAAAGGTCAGCGATCAAGTAAACCATGCGCTGAGAGCTTACAAAGGCCTGGTCAAGCAGCTTCTTTTGCATGTCGTTCAATTCGCCAGCATCACCCTCTATTACCATACTTACATAACCCTTTACACTTGTCAGGGGTGTACGTAGTTGATGAGATGCCATACTGATAAACTCATCCTTGGTTTCATCCATCTGTTTGAGCTTTTCGTTAGACTTACGAAGTTGTCTAGTTTTTTCCTCGACAGTTTCCTGCAAAGTTACGGTAAACTTCTGAATTTCTTCGAACTGTAGGGCGTTTTGGATAGCTATTGCTAGCTCGTTGGCCATGATTTCCATCGCCGACATATCTTGAGAGTTATACATGTTACCACTCTTTTTATAGCCCATGATCACATAACCACTGCCTTCGACAGCCGCATCTGTAGTAATTCTGGCAAGCATACCTATATTTGCTTCCTGCATTAGGAGCTTCAAGTCGCGGTCTGCTTCATCAAGTGCATCTGTTACGAGGAGTTTTTCTGAACTTTTATGCACATAGCCACGTAACTGCTCTACTACTTCTTTGGAGAGTTTTGGGTTATCGGACGAGATTAATCTTACAGTGTCACCTTCGCTGTCACGAATAGCAAAAGCTGACATATCGGGTTTAAGATACTTATCTATAACAATTCCTGATCTATCAAGAAGTTGCTCAAGATCAATCGTAGACACAATTGTCTCATTAAATTCGTTTATCAATTCCTGTGTTTCGTAGGCATCTCTATAGAAAAATCTTCTAGTGAGTCTATCAAAAAGCTTCTTAAAGGGCTGGTAACTAACTGCTAAAATAATCGTCAACGCAACAAATAGTGATCTTTGTGCAGAGTTAGGAACATTATATCTGACTAACAAGTCTGATAGATTGGTTAAGAACTCGAAGGAAATAATTGCGATCGTAAGAAGCGCAAGTAAATATGCGACCGACCTTACAACCACAAACTTTACATCAAATAATCTAGTTTTCAGCATACTATATGCGACCAAGGCAACCAATAATAACGAGAATAGGGGACCAAATCTAGAACTTGACCAGCTGTTACTAAAGTACGGTATGACAACATTGGATATGAGGGCAAGTAATGCATACGATACGATTCCGGTAGACACAAGAAATACTTGTTTTCTAGTAATGAGGTCATCTGCAGCCTTAAACTGTTTATAAATCACAAAACTGATTAACAAAAAACTTAAAAGTGCATAAATAATGAATAACGGGTAAAGGTAAGAGGTGTTAATTGAATCAACTGTGACGCTGTGTATAAAACCAGGTAAAAATACTACAACAGACATACATATTGCAACGATTAGTGCCGAAATAGTTAGCTTGCTGTTATTAAGTATATTGTTCTTCGGAAAATTTGACATAAACAAGATCAGTGAGTAAGCAGTAATGACTCCGCCAAAGAACACAAAACGGCTTAATGTCACATTGACTTTTGCCATACCGTCAAGCAAATTCAACACCGTCCAAAGTGTTATAGAAAGAGCGAGAAACGCAAAATTGCGATTAATTTTTTGCGTTGGATTCCTAACCAAAATAATAAGACCAAGAAACGAGATCGTTAAACTGCATAAAATGGTTATAAATAGATCGTTAAACATTAGCTAAATAAAGCATAGCAGAGATTTTGATCTTTTAACCAGCCATAGACACATAATTAATAAATATATTGTATTATGTAGGAAATGATCCTAAAATATCCTAATTTTTCTCCTCTTGACATAACTACTAAAGACGAAATCGTTAGTTTCACTCGCAAATTTGAACCTTATTCTGACTTTAGTTTTGTTAATCTATTTTCATGGAATACTGATGATCGCGCAGGAGTATCATGGCTAAACAACAACCTTGTTATTAAGTTGCCTGACTATTTGTCAAAAGACAAATATATTTATTCATTGATTGGGGTAAACGACCCCGATAAAACCATCGAAAGATTGTTGAACGATTTTTCCCGTCTCGATCTAGTGCCGCAAATAGTAATTCAGTCACTGAGATTCCCAGAGAAATACGCGATCGCAGAAGATAGGGGAAGTTTTGATTACTTATATAAGTTACATAGTCTTGCAAAATTACAGGGTAAGCAATATAAGAAAAAAAGAAATATTGTAAATTCAACTCGTGAATTGCTTGGTGCGAAATTGGAGTTCATAACTATAAAAACAATAACGCCTGAAATTCATGAAGAGATGTTGGAAGTCTTAAAAAATTGGCAAAAACACACAAGGCAGCATCAAGAAAAAATTGAATTAGAAGAAGTTGCTATCAACCGCCTCTTCGATCATTTTGATCATTTTAACCTTCACTTAACGCTTTGCAGGCTTGACGGTAAGCTAAATGGTTTTTCAATACATGAAGTAATTGACAAAAATAATACTATTTGTCATTTTGAAAAATCTATTAACATACCTTACTCCGGGGCCGGTGCTGTTCTGATTAACGAAGCTGCTCAGGCACTCGTAGATAAATCGGTAATAGTCAATTGGGAACAAGACCTAGGCTTGCCTGGCCTTAAGAAAGCAAAGTCATCATACTCACCAATAGGTTTTCAACGCAAATATTGGATAAGCAAGGGTGCGCCTTAATTCACTAGCCTTCTTTATGCGTATCGAAATATATCTCGGGGAGCTTTACATTAATTGAGCTAAGAGTATCATAAACATCTTGATTTAAATATATAGCGATCGGGTTTGAAACTTTTCCTAGATCAGCTTCTTCGGTATGGAAATCCATTCTTCCTAGCAACGGTTCGAATTCAATATTATTACGCTCCAGTGATTTGGCTTGCAGTTCGTTTATAGACGCGAACAACAGTGTGTTGTCTCTAGGAACATTACGAGAAATAAACAAATTAAATATCGTTAAGTATGTAAGGTCAGCCATAGGCATTCCTAAATACGGCTCTACTTGCTCAACTATCTTAAAGTTGGTCTCAACTGACAAACACCCGTCTAGCTCAATGTCTCTTTCAGCATAATAATCAACGAATTCATTTTTTGTGAAGTTAGATAATTCGATCAAACTATCGATTGTGTAGTAGCCAGTTCTTTGCTCTGGGGCGCCCTCATCATCAAACTCCATGATTGTTGCAGCATGAACAACCTTTCCCTCCCCCCTAGTATCGATTAGAGCAATATATATCTGGTGATTCTCATAGTATTCGTCTATTTCATCGACCTCAGGAAACTTCTGAGCCTCAATAGTTCTTAAAAAATTTGAGTACTCATGTCGTGGGTCAACCCACCCTACCACAATAGAGTCGCTCGCAACTTTGCGCGCTTCCTCAACCATTCTATATTCAATCAAGTTAAGAGCTTCATGATCAAGCGAATAGTTTGGCTCAAATGGATAGGCAATGTTCTCATTTTCCTGATAGGGTAAACTCTGTTCTTTCATAATACTGATTATAGCATGTTTTTATAATCATTGCAAACTCGATACTCAATCTAAAGGTCTTGCTTTATAGTAACTTTTTTGTTATAATATAAATCATGAACCCTGTAAGCAATGATGAATCAATTAGCAATCAGCAATCTCTGAATATTCCAGAGATATCACTTACTGATGAGTCTACAAGGCTAGATAGAGCTAAACATGAAGTCACTAAGGCTGCCTCTATGGTCGGTAACGTCATAAAAACCTTCTTTCAGGAATCCAAAGAGCAAATCAGTGAAGGAGACAGCTTATTAGAAAAGATAAAAATCGGGAGCATGGTCGGCGGCATAGCACTAATGGCAGTGGGCGGACAAGTTGCCGACCGTTCTCGTGTCCCTGAATCATTGAATATCCCAAATGCTATAGATGTATCCAAAGAACATGGTAACTTGGTGGGCTCAGCTGCACTCGGTCTTGGCGTTTATGCAACCCAGTTCGCAATTGGCTCTGCCTGGGGCCTAGGCATAAGACGGTTTAGAAAAACCGCCGATGTATTCGATGATAGTTACCCTGGGTATAAAGACACTATCGCGGAAGAAAATGCTGGGTATCTTAAGAGTCTCTGGAGGCAAAGTGTGGTCGGACTAGGTATTGGTAACACTCTGTTCGTTGCCGCCGAAGTCCTAGATAAGCCCGAAATGACAAATTTTGGAGTACTGAAATCATCAAATCGATCTGCGAAACGCATTGGCGCAGCTGCAATGGCTTTAGGTTTCGGAGTACTTACTGCAGCTGAAGCAAATTATGATAGAGATGTGTTGTGGTGGTCGGTACCAGATGTGGTCGATCGACTAGAGAAAGCTTCAACTTGGGTTGCGATTGGCGTTGGGCTAGAAGTTCTAACGCATGTTGCAGGTGCGGGCTTTAAAATGATAAAAGCAGCCGCAAACAGACAGACTGAGAATTAGTCGCCAAACATTAGAATCAAATCTTTATTAATCATTTTTTAGTACAATAACTTAATTTAATCGATCTAAAGTGATTTAAAATTACTAAGATCTACTCGTCAATAAACAACGCTTCTGGGACTTTGAAATCATTAAACGGCGCGCCATAAACTGTCGTGTATGCACCCGTACTAGCAAAGTACAAACGATCGCCTATCTGTAGATTTGTGGGCAGCATAACAACTTTGGAGATCGTGTCGAACGAATCACAGGTGGGACCAGTGACCGTGTAAGGCGTAAGTGGTTGTGAGCCTGGTTTTCCATCAATGGAAGTATATGTCGGGTATTCCAAGCCACTCGATTCAAACATCTCAATAAAAGCCTGGAAACGCCCAACATCTAAATATATCCATTGGGTGTTTTGACGAGTCGCTTTTCCGATTACAGTACCAGCTATTACGGCACTCTCGGCAACGAGATAGCGGCCAGGTTCACACCATAATTTCATCTTGTAGGGAAGTTTTGCTACGTTAGCTGCTATTTCATACCCAATTTCTTCAATAGTTGGAATTTTGTCAGTGTATCTTACAGGAAAGCCTCCACCAATATTCAGACATTTTACTCTGATCCTTGCGGTTTCTAGATCTTCAATCACTTTGTTTACATGCTCAAAAGCTTCATCCCAAAGGTTGATATTCTCTGACTGTGACCCAACATGAAATGCTAAGCCGTAAGGATCAAGTCCGAAGTCTTGAGCTATGGTCATTAATTCCTTCGCATGGCTAATATTGCAGCCAAATTTGGACGCTAAGTTTATGAGACTACCGTGGTTAGATACTGATATCCGTAAATAAACTGAGCAACCTGGTGCAAATTCTTTAAGCTTCTGAAGCTCATCTGGTGAATCAAACGCAAAAAACTTTACACCTTTTTCGTGTGCCTGTTGTATGTGACTGTTTATCTTTACCGGGTTACTAAAGATAACGTCTTTAGGTTCAACCCCGATTGCAATCAATCTGTCGAGTTCGCCAATCGATGCAATCTCGAAAGAAGACCCCTTCGCTTTTAGTGTTTCTAGAATTTTCCTTTCTGGGTTGCTTTTGACCGCGTAAAAAACCTGAAAATCGGGCAAGGCTTTTCTAAGTGTATTGTATTTATTTCGCACATTACTGAGATCAATAACTAAGTACGGCGTCTCATGCTCAATATCATTGAGTAGTTTACTGCTTAGTTTCGGATTAATAACGCTTGTATTCATTTTATTCTTCCTTGTTAAAACAAAACCGCCCCTCCGTTACTATAAACGGATAGGGCGGTTGAATTTGCTAAAGTACTCTGTAAATCTTAATAACTTTCAACAATTTTGTCAATCAAAAACGTATTCCACATCCCTATCTCCAGAACAGTTTTTAATAGTTTATTCATCTCGTAGATATGTGGTATAATAAGCGTTAATATGAGCCTGTCATCTGTTAATATTACAAAAAAGACAAAGCTACTGCCCTAGCCGGTACGGTGTGTTTGAATGCAAACTCCGCTCCGGCGGGGTTTTTTGTTTGATTCAAGCTGAAAACTCATATAGGGCCATCAGAATAATCAACAAACTCATTAGGAAACAATATGGAACCCTACATAACATCATCAGAAATATTAGACGACGATATCCGCCAGTTCATCATAGAAAACCCAATACTACTTATATCTGGAATACCTATGCGACACCACTCATCAGACGGATATGATTATCTGTATGCCTGTAAACCAGTCGACAGAATCCCATTAATTGTTAGACAAGTATTAATACAAACCATCCCAGTCATTGGTCACAGGCATCTGGGCGAAGAATTTATCGGAACATACCCAACCGTTTCGGGAGTTCATGAAGAAACCGGAGACGAATATTGCTTTGGTATCAGGGACTGCCTAGGCTTCGTAATTGAAGCCGCTCAAACAGACTAGCTGCCTTACAAACTCCAATGTTACAATAAATTCATTAAATACCGGAATTCCGCTACCTGCGTTAAAATAAAACTATGATACCGAAACACAAAATTGCTGTAATTGAAGATGACCTGCCGATATGCGAAATGTATCGTATGAAATTGGCGTCTTCTGGGCATGATGTACGAATTGCACACGATGGCGAAGAAGGCTATGAAATGCTTGAAGAATTTCAGCCAGATCTAATTCTACTGGATATAAAAATGCCAGTTATGACCGGTGACGTAATGCTAGAAAAAGTTCGTTCTACCGAATGGGGAGCAAAACCGAGAGTCGTCATTTTGACCAATATCAGCAAGGACGAAGCTCCGCACAGCTTGCGCTTTCTAAATGTGGATCGCTATATCGTGAAAGCACATCACACGCCGCGCCAAGTATTAGAAATAGTCGAAGAAATTCTTAATTAGACCTGTTGACTATAATCTGCCACAATAGAATAGATGGCAAAGATAGTACTTGTAGAAGATGATGAGATGCTGGCTGAAATTTATCAGACGCGTCTGGCGCTAGCCGGGCATGATTGTTTCGTGGCACATGACGGCGTAAGTGGCTTAGATATGATTAAACAGCACATGCCCGACTTGGCTCTTTTGGACCTGATGCTTCCTCAAATGTCTGGTGACAACATATTAAAAGCAATGCGCGAATCTACTTGGGGTAAAGCTATAAAAGCGATCTTTTTGACTAATATTAGTGAATCCGAAGCGCCTGACGGTATACAAACACTAGGATTTGAGCGATATATTGTTAAAGCTAATCTTTCAAACAATGAATTGGCCGAAATTGTAGCCGAAACCTTAGAACCGGCAGCGTAACTTTATTTCTTGTCAGGCATGAGTTGTTACCGTAGTATTAGAGTATGGCAACTAAAATAGCGATAATTGAAGACGACCAAGCAATATCCCAGATGTATCGCATCAAGTTCGAAGCTGAAGGCTACGAGGTTGAAACGGCAGATAACGGCGTACTAGGGCTAAAATTGTGTGAAGAAATGAACCCGGAAATCGTACTGCTCGACCTGATGATGCCCGAGATGACCGGCGACCAAATGTTAGCAGCAATGCGTAAAACTAATTGGGGTAAAGACACTAAGGTAATAGTTCTGACAAATATGGGCGAACAAGAAATTCCTTTGAGCATGAAGGAACTAGGCGTTTTAGCTGTAATACTTAAAGCTGACATGACTCCTAGACAAGTGGCTGAACTTGTCAAAAAACACCTCAACGCATAGGAATTACATTTATGAAGATAGCGATTTTGGGTTACGGCAGCCAGGGTGAGTCGGCATATAAATATTGGTCGAAAGATGACAATGAAATAACTATATGCGATAGCCGAACCGATCTGGATCTTCCAGCTAAAGCCGGCAAACAACTTGGCGACAAATATCTAGAAAATCTTGAAGTATTCGATCTGCTTATTCGTACTCCAATAATTCACCCGAAACAGATCGTCGAAGCCAACTCTGACTACCCAGAGATTTTAAGCAAAGTATCTTCTAATACTAATGAGTTCTTTCGAGTTTGCCCAACTAAAAATATAATTGGCGTAACAGGCACAAAGGGCAAAGGTACAACGTCAACACTCATAGCTCGTATGCTAGAAGCTGACGGCAAGCGTGTACATCTGGGCGGCAATATAGGTATACCACCCCTAGAGCTACTTGAAAATAATATCCAGTCAGACGATTGGGTCGTGTTGGAACTGGCGAACTTTCAACTTATAGACTTAAAATATTCACCACATATCGCTGTTTGTTTGATGGTAGTACCTGAACACATGGATTGGCACGAAGATTTTGAAGAATACGTCGCCGCCAAACAACAATTATTTATAAACCAAGAAGATGAAGATATAGCAATTTATTATGCTGCTAACGAAAACTCTGAGAGCATTGCCTGCGCCTCAATGGGTGAATTATTACCTTACATGGAAACGCCAGGCGCCTATGTAGAAAATAATAATATTGTTATCGAAAATGAAACTGTGTGTGCAGTTAATGAAATCGGTTTACTCGGTAAACACAACTGGCAAAACGTATGCGCGGCCGTAACAACTGTATGGCAAATTACTAAAAATATTGAAGCAATGAAATCTGTAATTACTTCGTTTAGTGGAATCGAGCATCGACTGGAATTAGTTCGAGAACTTGATTCTATCAAATATTATGATGATTCATTCGGCACAACCCCAGAGACTGCTATTGTGGCTATTGAAGCATTCGAGCAACCAAAAGTTATCATACTAGGTGGGTCTGATAAAGGTTCTAATTATGAAACACTTGCTGCAACCATAAAAGCTAGTAATGTACGAAAAGTTTTGTTAATCGGAGATATGGCTGACACTATAAAATCAGCGTTGGACGGGGTCGGACTAAATAACTATCAAACCGGCGGGTCTACTATGGAAGAAATCGTTAGCAACGCGCGAAGCGAGGCCTTGGCTGGAGATGTTATTTTATTATCTACTGGCTGCGCGAGCTTCGGAATGTTTGATAATTACAAAGATCGAGGCGAACAGTTCAAGAAAGCTGTGCAATCACTCGCTTGAGCTGGTCTATTACTGGCTGCTCCGGCTGCAAGACTTGTGCTCGACCATTAGCGATTTCTTTTATTTCGTCTTCAATCCAATGGTAATGAGTACAGCCCAATACAATAATATCCGACTCTGCTGAACACGACTCCTCGACAATTTTGGCAATTTTTCGTTTATCTAAGTTATCGGTTTCTATCATGCTTGACCAGTCACTGCAGTCCGGCTCAATTACAGCAATGTTTCTAGCATATTCGTTCTTTAGCCATTTATATCTTTTACTTGCCAGAGTTGTCGGCGTAGCGCAGATAGTAATAGTACCGGATTTGGTTTGTTCGGCGGCAGTCTTAACCATTGGTTCCATAGCAATCAAAGGCACTGTAATTCGTTCTCTCAATTGATCTATCAGAGTTGTCGAAACAGTGTTGCAAGCAATCACAATTATTTTGCAACCCTGTTCGACAAGATTCTGTAATATTGGTGTGACCAAGCTTAATAATTCAGATGGTTGCTTTGTGCCGTATGGTACGTTTTTTGTATCGTTTACAAAAATAACTTGGTGTTCTGGCAACGCTTTTTCTATAGCACTGGCAACAGATAAACCACCAATACCTGAATCAAAAACCCCAATTTTCACAATTACACTCCCTCGGTCCAAAAAGGAACAAAATCATGAACTAAGGAAACGACGGGAAAATTTGCACCAGGTATTCGGTCAGAATATAACTCTCTTCTATCCCATACTACAGCTGCAACTACTACCTTACCTACTATCTGCTGCAAATTTGATGACTCAACAATTGTATTGCCCGTACTAAGCACGTCATCCCATATACCGATACGTTTCTTTGGCCGTAATATTGCAGTATTTACAATTGGGGATTGAAGACTTATACCAGATGTCGTCTTTTTAGCTGGAATATGATAAACACCTAATTTTTTCGCAATCAATTCGCCCGATGGGGTTGCCCCATCTGGATTAGATAACAATGCATCAAGATTATATGGCTCAAGTATTTCTGCTGCACAATAACTAACATCTTTTAAAAGAGCAGGGTCATCATTTATAACATCAAACTCTACTTTTGTATTTGCTTTCCCGCTATTAAGTTGAAAATTACCATATTTGATTATTCCAGCAGCCTCCATTCGTAATTGAAGTGATCGTTCGCTATCCTCTTGCGGCATTACACTTCCGCTCCAGCCTGTGCCGATCTAATAACGTTCTCAAATAATGCACATACAGTAAGTGGACCGACTCCACCCTTCTCTGGAGTAATTGTAATTTCTGGCAGATCGCGCACATCAGAAGAGACATCACCAATAAGCCCATTTTTGTCTGTCGCAACACCTGCGTCGACAATTACGGCATTTGGTTTGACCATATCTTTGGTAATCAATCCTGCATGACCAGTAGCGCAAACTATAATATCTGCATTTAGAGTCAGTTCAGCTAAATCTTGGGTCTTTAGATCCGCCACCTCAACATTTAACTCAGACTGTCGCCAAATTTTTAAGAGTGGCTTGCCTACTAGTCTGCCGTGTCCAACAATCACTATTCTTTTGCCTCGTAGTTCTATATTAAACCCAGCAAGCAGCCAATTGATTGCCATAGGAGTTGCCGGGTCAAATTTAGAATTTTCTGTAAGCCCATCAACATCTTTGGCTGACACGACTGCATTAAGTATTTGGTCGGTTTGAGTTTTGTCGGGCAGCGGAATTTGGACGATAATCCCATGGATTGAATTATCTTTATTAAGCTTGGTTATAGTTTCTAGCGCCTTCGACTGGTCAATTGTAAACACTTCTACATCAATATCAATTTCATTACCATAGCCTTGTTTCAACTTCATGTAACTGTCTACTACAGGGTCTGGATTTGTACGAATAATTGCTAACCTTGGAGCAATGCCATAGCCTTGGCGAAGTGCACGCACTTGCTTGCCTTGACGTTCTTTTATATAACCGGCAAGTTCTAGACCGTTTAGTAATTTCATCTCTGATACTATAACAGAGAAAAATATTCTATGTTTAGTTTTTTTGGTGCTATAGTTATGCTTATATTTAACTTATTGGAGACACTATGGCTCAGTCAGTAATAGAAACTAGCGCGGTTAAGAATTTTAAGGCCGGGAGCAATAAACTACTAGATAAGGGTATAGTAACGCTTATTAAGCTACTCGTATTAGCTGTTGCATTTTATGCGCTATATCAAATACTGTTATTTTTAGCTATTGGGGATTCATTTAAAAACTTACTAACAGCTCTGCAAACTTTTCAAGCAGATCAGAATAATATCACGCTGCTCAAAGATGCCCTTGTTGAATTTGCCCGAAAAACAAGTGTTACATTACTACTATCAGGCATATTGATCGCGGTCCTTAATATTGTTTATGGTCTAGCATCTATGAGGGTATTCATTAATTCATCCAAAGGCAAGGACACACCTTTGGATAAATCCATAAGTTTTGGATTCGAACGACTCGGAGTAGGAATACTTTTTTATTTACTTATAGGCTTGTTAATTTTTGGTTATATCGTAGCTGCTGGAATGTTGGCTGCGCTTCTTCCCTTGTCATTGATAGTTACTATTCCGTTGAGTATCGTTCTGTTTATTATGCTGATTATTAGGACACTGTATTCCTCGCAGATACTAGTGGACGATAAAAAACCAAAAGTAACTAGCATTTTTGAAACAAGCAAAAATCTAGTTAAAGTTAGCGGAACGCCACTCGCTTACTATGTGCTTTTCAGTTTTGCCATTATTATCGCAACCTCTATTGCCGCGTCTACTATTTCTAGTATTTTTGGGTTGCGACCGAGCAATGAATTCAACCTGACGACTAACTACTGGGACGTACTGTATACATCAATAAGTTTCCTAGTAACTTCTGCTGTTGGTTTCTTCTTGACAGCTGGGTGGGTTGAGATCTATAACCAAGCAAAGTCACAAGTTGCACCCGCTAAGACAGCAAAAAAAACCACAAATAAAAAATCATAGACTTGTAGTAACAGAGGTAATATGCTAGGATAGCCTTTGTTAAAGGGCAACTTCCCTCTGACATGGGCCAGTAGCTCAGCTGGTTAGAGCACCTGCCTCTTAAGCAGGGTGTCGAGGGTTCAAGTCCCTCCTGGCCCTCCAAAGATACCTGAACAGATAAGATTTAGCTACTAAGCAAATATCTCTGTTTTTCAGCAATAATTTTTATCTGTTATTTAGTTACGGTTAATTTTGCTATCGATATGTTTAATCAAATATGAAGCTTAAAAACTCCAGTCATAAGTAATATAGATATCAATAAGCACATCAATAAACCAATAAAAAATATGTAGTCAGCAATAGTCTCAAATAATTCTGACTTGTGTAACGATCTAGATCTCATGGACATAAACGACAGCAAGCTGCTTAGCGCAAACATAACTACACAGATACTTGTAGCTTCATCTGTTAGCCCATATTTTGATATACCTAAACCATTTATCGATGCAAGTATAAGTAGCGTAAAACCGAGTAAACTCGACGAGGTATTTAAAATGTGCGGGGATTTACTTTTCTCTCTCACATAAAAAATAATAGTCTAACTAGTTGAGTATATGCTGAATTGCAGTCGATACCCGCCCTAGCTCTACAGATAATTTTGAAATCTAACCTGAAATTATTATCGTGTCTGTTGATTAAAAATATAGTTACGACAGACTATAGAACAGCCCGCCAACACAATTATGCTTATTAACTTTGTATTAGTTTGATGTAGGGTTCTGGATTTTCCCAAACATTATCGTGTTGACCGGGAAATTGAACATAATCCCATCCGTGCCCTTTTGCTAGTTGCTTACTAGCCTTATGGTTCATAAACGCGTCTTGTTCATTGTGTACTAAAACAACTTTTATGTCATTAAGATCATCCAACTTAAAATTCTTATAATTTCTGAACATACTAATCCATCTTGGAATATAAACAATTCCATAGAATACATGAAACAATGTCTTTTTTAGCCAGTACACATCTTTATCTTCTAAGGCGACCTTATCTGAGACACTTCTTAATAGTGTCTTTTCTGGCCAATACGGTAAATCTATTAGAAGAATTAACTTGGCTTTCTTCAGTGAAGACAACATAAGACACCCCCCACTATGAGCAATAACTATGTCTGCTTCAAAAAGATGGCTGGTTATCTCAAAGTTGTGTTTCAGCAGCGAATTAACTAATTTCTTAGTATGCCATCTACCCTCAGGCCAGCCGGTTGAAATGTATACTTTCATTTAGTTATTGTAGCAATCTCTACGAACAATAGTTACAATAATGAAATGGGTTCTTTTATAGAAATAAACGACACATTAAGAATATCCAAAGCTCAAGGCTTTCCTTCTGAACTTGATTTAGAGACACACCTACAAACACCGTATTCAATAGAAGATGTAAAAGAAAAAGAATTTACATTTACTAGTAAGCCAAAAATAAGGGTTTATAAAATACCACCTGTTAGAAATTTTCTAGTGGAAGATGTTGACGGTAAATGGGTTTATTGGGGTCTTTGTTACATATTGGAAATCAAACACGATTATGAAAAAGAAGAAACTTCAGGTAAGTTTAAAATTGTCCGCTTAAATACACCAGACGAAATGAAGGAGATGTTTAAACTAACACACTTCACAAACCCAGAACAAAATTATTTCTAATTAAAGTTGAAGCAAAAAAGATAATTACCCAATGTAAGCACCTATGTGGAGTATTTTTGCTTATGATTGCATATATCCGCAAAAGGATTATTATAAAAATACAAAAAGGGAGTAAATAATGGCAGAGGCAAGCGAAGCAGGTTTCGTACGACATAATATACCTGATGAACCTACTGAAATAACATTACACGATCCGCGTATATTTGTGCCTGAAGTATGTTTGGAGCGCTGCGGGAAGCTAGCTAATGTGGCTGGGCGAGCACTACTAAAGGCAGCGAATTATCCTAATACCCAATATGATGTCATTTGTCATGATAAAAAAATAATTGGATGTGGCGCAAAGATTCGCGAATCCGGAAAATGGCGCAACGATTTTGGCCAAAGGGTTTCAGGTACAGACGAATTTTTTGTTGGTAACATCGCGCGCTTATTAAACGCTGGCTATCCAACGGTTGGCGAAGAAATCGCCGTAGTAATTGATGCCGGCATCGTTCCTCATTACCCCTCCGAGATTGAGCGAAGCTGAAATAACAAGCACCACTTTCCTGCATTTCGGTTAAGCCTAAAACACAAATAATGCGTATATCCTTTTTGTTATAATTAATCTATGCCCAGCGTTTCTAATAACGTAGACGAATACTTAAAGAAGTTGCCTGAATGGCAATCTAAGAACTTAACGCTATTTAGAAAATTAGTTCACAAAGTATACCCAAACATAAAAGAAGAAATAAAATGGGGTGTGCCAGTTTTTTCAATAGACAAGAAAATGCTATTCGCAATGTCATCATTTAAGGAACATACAAAATACAACTTTATCCAAAACGGCGCACTGCTATCTGATAAAGATAAACTTTTTAATAACGGATTCGAGTCAAAAAAATCTAGAGGCATTGATTTGCAGAAAAATGAAACAATAGATGAAAATAAACTAGAAGCTTTGGTTAGACTAGCAGGAGTTCAGCCGATATCTTGATTATGGCAAAGGTAGCATCCACAGTAGTTATCCGAAATACATAACAAATACTTCTATTCTTTGCATTGGTTTGTATCTGTTATTTAGTTCTGTTGTGTTCTGAAATTATTGATATACTTACTTCATGGCAAATATCTCAGTAGACGAATACATATCACTTTGCCCAGTAGAAGCTCAGCCAAAATTGAGAAAAATTAGGGAATATATTTTAAAGGCCGCTCCTGACGCTGCCGAACGAACTGATTACTTTGGGATGCCTGGTTATTCTTACGAGGGATATGATTATGATGGTATGTTTGCGTGGTTTAGCTTTAAAAAGCCATTCATGAGAATACACATTCGCCCACCAGTCATTCAGGAGCACGAAAAAGAACTTTCTGGCTATAAAACAACAAAGTCCATAGTTAGTTTTCCAATAGACAAAGAATTGCCTAAAGATTTAATAGTGAAGCTAGTGTATGCCAGTATAAAAGTTATGAAAGACAAGAAAGATCATACCTAAGATTAGCCTTAACTGTACTGCCAAGAGAAATTTTACTGCTCATGCTTGCAGATGACTTCTTATATAACTAAACTTGGGTTTATATGCGAGAACGCGAATCACATTTAAACATCCGAACCAGAGCGGCAATTACAATAGTAGCTGCAAGCACGCTCATAGGTGCATGTTCTGCCTCTGATATAGATGCTACGCCTCGTGCCTCTGAACCAACCACAATAAACACCTCGCCGAACACCAAGCCGCTGAACGAAGCTATAATCAATGACGCTGATTACTACACTGAAGCGGCTGCTGGTAATAAGCCGGTTACTACATTCCAGGGAGTATATCTTATCACTCCAGTTAAAGCAGAAAACGAAATCAAAATCTTTGTGACTTTTAGCCCTTTCTTTCGCCCTAACTCTAAGCCTGACGCAAAAGATGCAACATTTTTGTGCATGGATAATGACGGGACGCCAAATGTCCTGCCAATGGCTGGAACTTCAATGGTTATAGGCAATGATCATGCTGACGAATCACTCATTAAAGGCTACATTAGCGACTTAAATGGAAAAATAGAAATTACCGACCAGACAACCGGCCAGACACAAGAGCATCGCTGCGAGATGAGAAGCGGCACAAGAGAACAGGTAGAGCAACAGCTCCTACGCGAGTTAAACGCAAAGCAACCAGTTCAAAGCTAAATAAAAAACCAGCAACAATCTCCAAAACGATTATATCGTCAACGTCTCTATAACAATTATTGAAAAACACCTGAAGCCTAAGCGACCTGGTAAGCAGACTGGACCGTCAAAATAAAATAAGCCATGAGTTTTTTGGTTTCAGCGTTAATCATCTCGTTCTTATATAACCAATACGCAGACTGATCCACCCCATCAGCCTCGAGGCGTTCATCAAGTCTGGGAGCAATAAATTCTCGCAACATCCCATTTAGGTCTCTCTCAAGTTTTATATTACTCGCATTAAAGTCAACTTCTGCTATTTTCAGGGCCATCTTAACAAACAACGACTGAGCGGCAATGTCGCGGATGTCAACTATTCTTGGCGAATCCATATCTTGCAAAGCATCGGGTTGAGGGATGTAGCTATCGACAACCAAAGCTTCTGTTGAGCCTGGGTCTAATTTTTCAATGCGTGTGGCAAAGTAAGACCTTATAAACTCACGCCACATTCCCCCAGCCACCGGCAGTCTATCCGAAGAATCATATCCGGTCATCATTATAGCAATCGACTCAAAAATGCTACAGGTATTAAATACTTCGTAAAGCCGAGCATTGATTCCAACGGAACGGTCATCTTCAAAAATTCCTGGAGATGTAACTGAGTCCAAATCAACAATCTCGCCCGCTAGAGTCCAATTACCCCCAGAATCTAGATACTTATGATAGCAATCAGCGTTATGAAATCGAGCCTGGTTTTCTCCCATTAGGGCTGGCAACACTTTTAACAAGTATTTCTGTTGGTCTAGGTCCGACTTTGGATCGAGTGCCTTAATTTCTCCCCAATTCCAGAGGTAGCTTTGGTCACCTAATTGCAGTGCCTTAATAGCAGATTCTAAATGACCCCCTAGTGTTGCGTTAGTTAGATGTTCTGGTATTTCCCAAAGTCGAACATTACTACGCATTGCTCGATACATCACACCGAATTCTATATCTTGTAAGCTTTGCCCTAACAAACCAACAATGCCGATGGATTCGGCTAGACCTGTAGTTGCAAGATTACTTCGTAGTGCTTCTTGTTCGATAACAAAATCATTGTAAATTTCATTTCTAAATGTAGCTAGATTGGTGTTCTTTTTATCATTTGGAAATTCTTTTGGACGCATATGAGCGATAGGCCACTCAGTCAGAACACCTTTTTCTCGCAACGCTACACTCACCTGCCAACAACGATTAAATGTAGAGGCATCCAGCATACCTTCTACCATCACATAGTTTGGGTCAATACTACGATATCCTAATCTTGGATATGAGCAGTCTGCTCCCTTTATAGAAAAGGATGAATAAACATTTCCGTACTCGTCCGTAATCGGTTCACCAGTAAATATGTGACTTTCCGAATCCTCGAAACTACGACCGTGCAAAGGTGACGATTTATTAAATGGATGAGGTTGTGGCGAATCATGCATTAACGGTACATGAAGCGGATCTTTTATGACATGCGTAGCCACTGGGTCAATATACGCATCGCCTTTCACCACCCCCTTCATCACAAAAGGGTCAAGCTCACTCATTATTAACGTATTGTAAAACTTTTTTATATTATTGCAAGATGTTTTCAATACTTCATTGTTTGACAAAATAATCCAAGATTTGTAGGATTTATAAGTATGTTAATTTCAGCCAAAAGAATGATGTGTTGCAAGACTGTATTCAACAGGTTGATTGAGCATGCATAAATAAATTAGTTAATAACAAAACAATGAGCCTCAATCAACGAGGCTCTTTTTTAATTTAAGGAGAAAATATGACCGACAACATATCAACATTAAATTCCGCCGAACATTTAGAAGCATTACTTGTAAATGGTATACATGGGGAGCTGCCAATCGAACAGCTAAGGGAAAGCCTAGAAACTGTAAAAAACGAAACAACGAGTCAACGATTCGTTTTGGAGACAAAAACATCAGAAACAGTTGTGTTCTGCGCTGGATCATGGGCAGTCAGGCAACTGTATGGCGAACATGCCGTAGCAACAACGGTTACTATACTGGGGGAAACAACGGATGGGCCTTTAGAGGTCGACCTTTCGCCCTACCACAACAAACGCTTTGGTATTAAATTACAGACATAAAATTATGCTGCTTGTGTTTTATATCTGTTAACAAACTTTGCTATAATCCAAACATGTCATTTCAAGCATATTTAGACAATATCGAAACAAAAACTGGTAAAACGCCTCAGGAAATTATTGATTTGGCCTACGCAAAAGGCTTCGGCAAAGACACAAAGTCTGGTGAAATAATTGATTGGCTCAAAGAGGATTTTGATTTAGGTCGGGGCCACGCGATGGCTTTAGTCACGATTATTAAAAATGGCGCCAAAATAAGCGATAAGCACGTGAATAGTGGAGGCGCGCATAGTGACGAAAGTAATGAGCTACGCCTTGACGGCATCAAAAACAGATAATCGTTCGAGCTTTAGAATAAAAATCGTAAAACCCGAGCAAAGCTATTCAGTGTTAAAATAATACTAATGGTTAAGAAGAAAATACACGGTGTCTCTAAAAAATCTAATAAATTAGCTTATAAAAAACGTAAATATAAAATGATCCTTCTTGGTCCAGTCGGCTATCTGGCACTGTTGGTTATCTTATCCGCTATTGCCGTATTATTATATTTGCCTCGCCCTGAGGACTTGGGGGCGCAATTACCGCCACCACCTGCAAATGCATTGTACAAGCAGTCCAATCAGCCAATCGAGGCTAGAGTGAAAAATCTATTATCTTATATGACATTAGAAGAAAAGATTGGTCAAATGGCCTTAGTAGACAAGAATAGTCTAAAAAACGTAAGAGATGTGAGTAAATACTACTTAGGTGGTGTACTAAGCGGTGCAGGCGCTAAACCAGAAAAAAACACACCTCAAGGCTGGCTTGATATGGTCAGCAATATCAAAGGGCAGTCTTCTGAATCGCGCCTAGGAATTCCAATCCTGTATGGCATTGATGCTAATCACGGACATTCAAATGTTTTAGGAGCGACGGTATTCCCTCATGCCATAGGGCTTGGAGCGAGTCAAGACAGCGTAATGGTGAGTGAAGTTGCTAAGGCAACTGCCGACGAACTAAGGGCGACCGGCATTAATTGGACATATTCACCTTCCCTGGATGCGCCTAAGGACATGAGGTGGGGGAGAGTTTACGAGGCGTTTTCTGACGACCCGAAACTGAATAGCACTCTTGGAGCAGCGTACATATCCGGGACTCAAGCTACTGCCCCCACAGACACAATGGTTATGGCTACAGCAAAACACTATCTGGGTACAGGATCAATGATATGGGGAGGGTCTAATCACAAGAAATTTAAAATTGACCAAGGCAAAATAACTGCCGATACTACAGCGCTTAATAATGAATATTTGCCTCCCTATAAGGCAGCAGTCGACCAAAATGTTTCTAGTATTATGGTTGGCTTAGATCAATGGGGCGGACAGCGAGTGATCGACAGCAAATACCTGCTGACCGACAAATTAAAGAACGAATTAGGGTTTAAAGGTTTTGTAGTTTCAGACTGGTATGGTGTCTACGAATATTCAAGAGTGAGTAAATACCAAGCTAATATAAATACCTTCAATGCAGGTCTAGACATGGCAATGCTGCCGTATGACTACAAATCCTTTTTGGTTGACATGCGCAAAGCTGTCGAACAAGGCAAAATAAGTCAGTCGCGTATTGATGATGCTGTCGGTCGTATACTTTACCAAAAGTTCAAAGCAGGACTTTTCGATAAAACGCAGCAAACCGCCAAACCCGAAATTATTGGTTCAAAACAAAACAGAGCTCTAGCCAGGAAAGCCGCAGCCTCTTCTGTAGTCCTACTAAAAAACAACAAATCAATTCTTCCCTTGTCGAAAAGCAATAATCACATATTAGTAGCCGGTAGTGGTGCTGATAATGTAGGTAGACAAAGTGGTGCCTGGACGGTTGAATGGCAAGGGGTTGACGGCAACTGGATGCCAGGTGGAACATCGATTCTACAAGGAATTAAACAAACTATCGATTCCAACACAACAGTCGACTTTGAGGAAAACGGCGTATTTAATAATTACACACAAAAAGCCGACGTCGGTATTGTAGTAGTAAGTGAAAAACCTTACGCAGAAGGCTGGGGAGATAATGCCAAACCAAGTATAGATAAAGCTGATCTGGAAGCAATAAAACACACCAAAGAATCCGCTAATAAAGTTGTAGTAGTAATATTGTCGGGTCGGCCAATACTAATAGCTAATGAAATCCCCGGTTGGGATGCTGCTATGGCTGCATGGTTACCCGGGTCTGAAGGTAGCGGTATAGCTGATGTACTTTTCGGAGACGAACCATTTAGAGGCAAACTCCCTTTGCCTTGGCCTGCAAACATAGAGCAACTACCAACAAATGCAAATGGTAGTACGAGGGACGGAACAAAGCCTCTCTTTGAAAGATATTTCGGACTCTAGAAATGATTATGATGGTTAATCAAAAGATAATTACTGTGTCTGGGAGTGCGGCCTTAAGCTTAATAATTTGTTCTTGGCTTAGCGGGTTACCAGATAGGTTAAATTCTTTTAGGTTATTTTTTAGGTTAGCGAGCTCATTAGGCAAACCAGTAATATCGTTATTGCTGTAATCTAGTTTTTGTAACTTGCTGAGTTGACCTATTTCAGCAGGCATACCTGTCATTTTGTTATTACTTACATCTAATGTCTGGAGTTGCGACATCTGACGGATCTCGCCAATTAAACTTCCGTCTAGTATATTATGATCAATCTTAAATACTTTCACTTTTGTCATTTTACCCATCTCGCTCGGTAAAGTTTGGATACTATTATTTGACAGTATTAGGTCAGTTGTATCTGTTTTGCTATAAATATCTGAAGTTACTTTAGTTAGACCTTTATTACTCAAATCGACTATTTTCGAATTAGTCGAAGCTCCGCCAGTGCTAATTGTGGTTGCGTTGTTTTCGGAATTCTTTTTGCCCAAGTTAAAACCAAGAAATATTCCTCCAACGATTAACACTAATACGATTACCCCAATTAAATACTTCATAACTATAACTATACACCTACGTCTTAAATCAAACTAAATTAGACATACCATTGGTAATACCAGAGTGTTTAATAATCAATCAGGCCAGTGATATAATAATAGTAAATGCATAAGTACTTTGTGGAGAGTAACGAGTGGCTAACGCCAAGCACCCTACTTATCACGTTAAATAAAGATCCCGAGGAAACAAGACTTTTTTCATTCCAGCCAGGTCAATACGCTGCAATTAGTTTTAAAAGACGAGGAAGACCGACTCCAGCACGATGTTTTTCTATTGTAAGCTCGCCGACCGATCAATCAAAATTGCAATTTAGTATGCGCTCCAGAGGACACTTCACCAAAGCTTTAAGCAATATAAAAGAAGGTGACGAAGTTTCAGTAAGAGGACCGTTCGGTGGTTTCGTATTGGATGTACAGCGAGACACTGACGCTGTACTTCTAGCAGGCGGAATAGGAATAACCCCTTTTATTAGCATGATTAGATACGTTACAGACGTTGGTCACACTAATAACATCACCCTGGTATACAGTTCGCAAAACCAGGACGATGTACCGTTCGTCAGAGAACTTATGGAACTTGAAAAGCAAAATCCACACTTCAAAGTGATTTTTGTAATTAGTGATGGTGATACCAGTAAGCTAGCAGGCGCCAAGGTTGTTCTTGGTCGCATTTCGCCTGAAATAATTGACGATGTATCTAGCAATAATAATGAAAAAATAAACTACTTCTTGTGCGGACCGCCGCCGTTCATGAAAGGCATGTCAAAGGTCCTAAAAGATAAGGGGGTTTCTAACGACAGGATAATGACAGAGGCATTTAGCCAAGGACCCAACAAACAGACCGGTAAAATACGTAGCTGGCCATTTAATATTTACGTATTAGGGGCCTTGGGTGTAGTTATAGGAAGCTCAGTTGTTATGCTAAGCGATCTACTAAAAACACTCCCCCCTTCGTCTGTTTTGGGATCAGCAAATAAGAATAAACTAACAAGTCCTACCAATTCGAGACAAACAGATCTAGATAAGCTTGTGAATGATCTTCCTGATCTAGCAAATACTAACCCTGCAACAGATGCCGCTAGTAAGGCAATGTCACAGGCAGACATTAACACAACACCAGCAACACAACCCGCTAAAACAAACACAACTACCCCGTCAAAAACACCGACAGTTGCGAAACCCGCGCCAACAACCACTACACCAGCCCCAAAGCCTGCGCCACCCACACCGAAGTGCACTACATCACAAAGCGGAGTAACTACATGCCTGTAAACGAAATTACCCAAACACAGCAGGCGCTAGGGGGAGATGTTACGCTATCCGTTGTTACTGAAAGCTCAGATAAGGATACAAATAAATTATTTGATAATCTATGGCGACAGGTTTACATTTTCGAGAAGAGATTTAGCCGATTCTTACCAATGAGCGAACTGTCTATATTTAATCGCTCTGCGGGAATAAAGTCATTCATATCTCCTGAATTTAGAGATTTACTTATTGCGGCAAAAAAACTAGGTGAACAAACTGATAATCTATACAACCCTTTTATACTGCCAGCCCTCCAACGTGCAGGCTATCGTAAATCTGCACTTATTGGTTATGAGAACGACGTACAAGAAGACTACTCACGACGACAAGTTGCTCCGGTTAAATCTCTTAATATTGGCGATAACTGGGCATGCATACCATACGGAACCGCACTCGACCTTGGTGGATGCGGCAAAGGTTATTTAGCCGACCAGCTATCAAAAACGATTAATATTGCCAAAGTTCGGGGTTACTGGCTATCAATCAGTGGCGACATAGCGACATTCGGTTTAGATGAAAGCGATAATAAAATAACGTTAAATGTGCAAAATGCTGGCGATCCAAATATGGTGTCCGACTGGATCATTCATTCCCCAGAAAGCTATTTTGCAGTAGCTACATCCGGTACTTTTAAACGCAGAGGACAAGACGACACAAATAATTGGCATCACATCATCGACCCTCGATCACTACAACCTGCTAACACAGACATACTGCTAGCAACGGTGTGCGCAAAAACGGTATTAGAAGCAGATGTTTTAGCATCGAGCGCATTAATCATCGGGTCTAAACTAGCGCTACCATTTCTACGACGCCATGGCGCGACAGATGCACTTTTGCAATGTGTAGACAAAGACGGGAATAGGTTCGAAAAACGATTTGGGCATCATATACTAAAGAATCAGCCATTAAGTATCGGACAGGTGGCGCAAAATGCGTAAGAAATACTTGTTATTACTTATATCCGTTTTTGTAATTATTTTTGCACCGGTTTTGTTTTATAAACCTATCATTGCTCAATCAAGCCAGAATCCAGGCGATATAGTTGTACAAACAATACCCGGCCCAACGGTGGCACAAAAGCTGACTGACCGAACAAAAGCGTCCTGGCCATGGTACGTGACACGTGGCTCGGGTATGATTGCGGCATTTTCTTTGATTATCTTAATGATATCCGGAATTGGACTAGTAACTGGTTACACTTTTCGTTTTTTAGAACCTCTTACTGCCTGGGCTTCGCATCGCGCATTAGGCATAACGTTTGCTGTAGCCGTATTTCTTCATATATTCAGCTTACTGTTTGATCACTTTGCGCCATTTAATCTATGGCAGTTACTAATACCTTGGCTTTCCGACTATAAACCCGTGACACTTTTTGGTATACACTTTGGTTCATTATATGTAGCACTTGGGGTGTTAGCATTCTATGGTGCAATACTTGTAGTAATCACATCGCTTGTTTGGGTGGAGAAAAAGCCTTATATCTGGAAACTGATTCACCTAATATCCTACCTTGTTATTTTATTTGTTTTTGTACATGCACTTTATCTTGGAACCGACTTAATGCACGGCGTTCTTAGATGGCTTTGGGTGCTGTCTGGCGTTCTATTGTTATTTACCGTACTTCATAGACTCTGGAGGGCAAAAACAATATGAAAGGCGAGCTACTCTATTCTCATAGTAAATCAAAAATACGTATTTTTTGGACATCCTTTTATGTAGTTCTGCTATTAATATCTATATTTGGCATCTACCTAGTTACAAGTCGAATTAGAACCCATACAATACCAAACGGCCAGGTAGAGTTAACTATTCCTTATTCAAAATACCTAGTCGGAGAAACAATAAGTTTTCAATTAAAAAATGATTATAACAGCCCAATATATTTATCAAACAATTGTCCGAGTGAACCTTTAGCTGTATACCGTTTAGATAACGATCAGTGGATTCGTCAGCACGATACAGCGTCAATCGAAGAATGCCCTAACCAAAACCGCCAAATAAGCATACCCGCCAATGGTACGGTTAACAGCAGCTTTGCCCCCTGGCGCAATTTATTCAGCAAGCCAGGAAAATACAGAGTGGTTGCATTCGTGGAATACTATAACGAACTGCCCTATCAAGAATTTGAAATCATTGCTAAGCCACAACCGCAAGAATCTTCTACTGCCAACCCATCAAGCTCCTCGAATAAATCAGAGCATAATGCTCAAACCGACAGCGTACCTAATTCCGTTCAAAATCCTAGTCCGAACCCAATTGTGGAACCATACACTTCTAAGAAGTCTGCGTCAATACCTACGACAGGAGGGGTAGTTACAGTTCAATACGACAATTCAACGATATATGTTACCTCTATCGCTCCGGCGGCCGGCTGCACATACGAAGGCGGTAGAAGCGGACAACAAGTCGAGATAACATTCAAGTGTCCTGGCGGAGAGACGCAATTACAGTTAACCATGATCAATGGTCAGCTTGTTCAAAAAGTTGAAAGTGGTGGAGATTAGTCAGAAAGTTCTGTGATTATCTTCGCTTATGGTTGCATTTGTCGTAATCTCGTAAGATACTTTCGTTGTGAATGAATCAAACATGGAACAAACAAATAGCTCACAGGCCGAATATAAAGAAGCTGTAATGGAGTTTGCAAAACTTGTCAGTGAAGGAGTTACTGGGGCAGATCTATCGGCTGCCATGATCAACCTAAGCGCAATAGAGCAAGCAAAAGAGAACGGTATCGAGCCGCCTAATCCCGAATACACACCATACATAAAAAGACCCAATAGTGAAGAAGGCGCTCAAAACCCTACTCCGCAAGAGCCAAATAAACCTAAAACCAGAATGGGAAGACCAAGCGGCAGCATAGCACCATCTAAGGAAGCGGCAGCAGAAGCAGCAAAAATACTTTTTGAAAGGTCTACACATGACGAGCTAAATGACGAACATGGGGTTCCTTTAGTCAGAGAATCGAGCAAAAATAGCAGAACTCCCAACTATCGAATTATTACCTCAATGATTATGTCTAATGAATTGAATATCGAAGATGCTCCGAAGCCCGTTAATAACAAGCAAAGACACATTGCAAAACTAGCAATAAAAGCCCTTACTGAGCTACCCGATGATGTTAAGAATTCTGAATGGCAAAATAAATTTTTCGCATTACAATCAAAGCTTCTAAGCTAGTCTACCGCTCAAGCGATCGCATAATATCAAAAATTTTATTGACTGAATTAATATTTCGAACTGTCATTTTTTGATAGAGATCGTTCTTTGACAATTTAATCATCTCTGATTTGGTTAGATCACTCGTTTTAGCCGACCAAAATAGCACACCGTTATAATATGACAGCGATTCAAACTCGGGCTTTATAGGTAAATTATCCAAGATTTTATCGCTATCTATATCGTGTTTCAAAAATATAACGTTGCATTTTAAGTCTTTAGATACATTCCACGCCACTGGGATATTATTAATAACTCCCTCATACTCGACGAGGCTTCGAACAATAACTTTTATGTTCACATTGAAGTGCTCACTAATCAGTTCCTCGATTATTCGCTCTAACTCTAGCGATTGTCGTTTGTTGGTCACGAATATTACGTTACCGCTGTTGATGTAGGTGACGACATTGTCAAAACCGTTCATTACAAAACAATCTTTCAGAACCGACATCTTGATCATTGTTCTACCACCGACGTTAATCCCACGCAACAGCGCAACATAAACCATAGATCAATAATACCTCCAACTAAACATAGCTACTATATGCCTAGGATATGTTGCAGCTTTGGCCGGTCGAAACCAATTGTTATGTCACCGTCTATATCAATTACAGGAACACCCATCTGACCAGTCATATTAACCATTTCTTGTGCAGCTTTTACGTCTTTGCTGACATCTAATTCTTTATATTCAATATTGTTTTGCTTAAAATAAGCTTTCGCCATATGGCAAAATCCACAAGTTGGCGTCGTGTATATGGTTACATTCTTCATTTTTTTCTCCTTATTTAATTAACTTGAGTGCTCGTTGCACATCTCTATTGTCTGTTCGAACCTGATAACATATTCTTTGGCCCTGTCTAGTGCGTCGTAAAAAACCACTCAATTCAAGTAGCTTACATTGCTGCGATACTGCAGATACAGTCAGATTTAAAATATCAGCAAGTGCACTTACACAGGTATTTGGGGTATTAATTAACAAGTTAAGTATCTCTAATCTTGTTGGGTCTGCTAATGCAGAGAACATTCTGGATTTAGTCTCATAATCTAATTGTTTAGAATCCATACTTTATAGTTTAACCAATTGCTTAAACTTTGTAAAGCTTTAAGATATTATATTTAGTAAATTTATTGAAGACTTTTTGGTAATTTGCCTTGTTGATCGATCAACGTAGTTAACATAGTTGCTTCAGCTAATTTAATTTGAATAGGTTCGAGTCTACACAATGCTCTACCGCTCTTAACGCTAATTGGTAAATAATCATAATCCTTATCGAGACCAAAACGTAGTTTTAACCAGTGGTTTACTCTATTAATTAAATCTTCGGGGAGAGAATGCTCTGCCCGCAAATAATCAATAGTATCTGTAATAGATTTTTCAATATCACTATCCAATAGACTAACCAAGTCCAATACCCGTCTTGCGGTCTGCTGTTCCTTTTCAAGAGTCTCTGCACTGGATTTGCTTGTAATTTTTTTAGTAAAAGCGAAATATTTATGAAACAAATCAACTTCATAGGAGCTAAGATTAAGACGATCTTCAAGGTCTGATATCGCTGAACTCCTTAAAATTGCTATGTTTGCTTCTTCAATAATTTGCCTTGTTCGCTCACGCGTTAGACCAACAATGTCGCCAATATTTTCTAAAGACGGGGCTTTTCCTCCACATAATATATGCATCAACAACTCCCCTGTTGTCTTTGCTTCAAAACCGTCGATTGAAACAGGGATAGAATAGTTAGCGCCAGCAACAGCAACTCCGCTCCTTATAGAAATTATAGTTTTATCACGCACAGACAAACGGGCTCTTTCAATTAAGGAACCTAATAAATCATCATATTCTGCGTTTACAACATTTTTTTCAAAATCAACTTCTTCCCCTGGTAATAATGAGTAAAAGTTCATATCGTCTCCGTCACTACCTAGTTGCTCATCTAAAGATAATCTCCTAATTCCGGCTAAGTTTCGGGCTGCATATATCTCATAATCTTTGTATCCCTTTTCTATGAGTTCTTTATTAGTTATGTCGGTGTTGTATTGTTTTGCATGATCTGAAATCAATTTTTTTATTTCAGAGATATGCTTAATCGCAACGCTTGGGAACTTAACTTCATAGGCGATTTCACTCTGATGTCGTGTAATCGATTGCTTAATCCACCAAGTGGCATAAGTGGAGAATTTGAAACCCTTTTTAGGATCAAATTTCTGTATAGCTCTTCTAAGTCCAATACATCCATCTTGGATTATATCCACAATACCACTGCTCGTTGTTGCGTTGTAATGCATTGCGATACTCTTAACTAGACGCAAATTGCATTCATAGATGGTCATAAATGCCCCGGCACCCTCCACTGCCGTGCGCTCTAAATCAAGGCGTTCATCAGTAGATAACTTATCAGATTGCAATTGAAGATGTGCCTTTAGTCCTAGCTCTAACTTATCTCGTAAGTAAGCTTCATGCTTCAGCCCATCTAACAAAGGGAATCTACGCATATTTGCTATGAACAACTCGGTTTCGTTATTCATAGCCGATCCAACGCCATCAATCACAAGTCTTTTGGGCAAATCACCCTTAAAACCAGAAAAGTCCCTAATATACCTGGTCGAAAGCTCGTTCAAAGGATGTTTTTTGTATTCGTCAACCAATATGTCATATTCGCGCCCTAGAACTTCATTATCCGAAGTGCGCTCTAGTTTTTTTTTAGTTTTTCTGGGGCCATTTCAGCATCCCTTGTCCGTTCATCTATTATAAAAATATTCGGGGATAACCGGTACTTACTGTGAGCTCCCTCCCCTACTGTTTCTATAAGATCAATGTTAGGGAAATGTGATTTAAACTTAATTCTATTATGCCTTAATGACTGTCCCCTAGCAGCATCTGATGACGACGATGGGGAATAACCATGATCGAGCAAGAACTTGCGTGTTATTAGCTTATTGCGATTTAAAAATAATATGTTAAGTAAAAACAATTCATTGTCTTTCAGTGAAAGTAGCGTATTGTCAGCTTCAATAAATCTATTGTCTTGGAGGCTGAGCTTCACTAAAGACGGGTCATCGTCACTGACAAGATTTACAATATCATTCGAATCAATAAAATCTTGATGAAGTCTATCTGGACTATACACTGCTATTTCTCGGCTAGAGCTGTTTGTTCCTGATTTGGTTTCTGAGGTGACTACTTTTTTTGAACCAACCCCTAGTGACATGTCGTTGGCTGGAGTTTCAAGTTCAATAACAGCATTGCTTGATGGTAATGCGACAACCCCATCGATCAGACTCTTTACATCAATTTCTGTATTATCATTTATATGGCTCAACACTCCCAGGCCAAGCTTTAACAAACCAACAATGGACTTTGCTGTATCTTCAATTTCTAATTCTGCATTTTTTGAAGGCTGATTGCCATTTAATTCTGAGTCCAAAGCACGTGCGCCAGTTTGTAGCTCGACAGCTTGTGCAAGCAAGGAAAATTTTTGCACAACTTCAGTTGCAATCTCTTTCGACTGAGCGCCTAACAAATTATGAATTGTCTCTTGAGTTTCAGGCATATATTAGCTGGCATTATCACAAAACACTTGTTTGACAGCAAGTATAATCAACATTACTACAACATACACCCCTGTAACTATGATGTTGTATTATTATACTTTCTTGTCCATACTTGAAAATTAAACTTAACGTCATTTTCGATTATTGGTTTTGATTCACTGGTGATTAAAAACTCATTTTTATATTCTGGAAAAAATTTTGTACAATTGAAATCTTTATCTAACTGAGTTATATATAGTTCGTCATTAAGATCGAAGGTGCTCTTATATAATCCTGCTCCTCCCATAATCCATAGGTCTCCACGAAAATTTTTGATGAATGAGTAGGCGTCTTTGACGGCAACGAAGCCTTTGCGTAATTTTTCATCGCGGGTTGTGGCGACGTAATTAACAGTGTCAGGATATGGGTGTTTCATTTCTTTATACATGCCATATCCCATAATCACATCAGCGCTGCGAATTTTGTCTCTATAATATGCAGCGTCAGATGGGATTTTACCCAACCACGGTATGCCTGAATCGTCAGCTATGCCGCCTTTTTGATCAACTGCGACTATTGATCGTATCATTGTTCCCTTTCAATATAATCTTTTAATGAAGCAATCAGATAGAATGAACCTGTTACAAGCTTTATATCACGCCTAATATTTCTGAACTCTTTAAGCGCCAACCATATTGATGGCTGCGAAATAGCACTTTCGAATCCAATATCCCTGGCAATATCTAGAACTTCGCTACTTTTCATAGAAGTATGTGCGTAATCTTCTCTAACCGAAAACTCGGTTACCACAATATCATCAGTAATTGAATGTAAAACATCCAAGCTCTCTCTGACAGTGGATACTTTTGACCCAGCAAATGCAGTGAGCACCGCAACACTTTTATTCGGATAAGAATTTTTTATGCTCTTACATAATGCTCGAAGTTTTTGAGGATTATGAGCTCCGTCAATTATGACAGGCTGGCCGGCAATTTGTACTGTTTCCATTCTAGCAGGGATGCGCACCTTTTGACTGCTAGCTAGATCGCTTGAAGATAAGGTGCACAGATTATCGTCTCGATTAATAACAAAATCAGCAACCTCACATGCTAGTAACCAATTACGACGCTGATAAAGCGGTAAATCAAGCGATATTTCGTGTCTGGTGCTTAATTCTTCTTGTTCAATACCGTGCAGTACGGCATTATTTTGAGTACATGCTTCTAAAATTTCGTCTTGAACTTCTTTGTTCTGAAAATACGAAAATACGTGATTATGATGTTTTATGATGCCAGCTTTTTGAATAGCAATTTCTCTTAATGATTCTCCGAGTACTGTCGTATGGTCTAACCCTATGTCGGTTACTACAGCGACTTTGTTGGGATTTTCGATTACATTAGTGCCGTCGAGTAAGCCACCTAAGCCGACTTCAACCACAGCGTGACTACAACTTAACTCGACAAAACACCAATAGGCAAATGCCACCATGATCTCAAAATATGTGGGGGCTAGACCTAGTACGCCGTCAATATTAATAAATTTGTTGAATAATAAACTAAACTCTTTTTCCGATAACGAAGAGCCGTTAACCTGAACTCGCTCACTAATCTCAAAAACATGAGGTGACACTGTCAAACCTACTTTTGCTCCAGCCTTGCTTAAGAATGATGCCACGTAATACGCCGTAGAAGTCTTTCCAGAAGTACCAGCAATATGAATAATTGACAGCTTCTCTTGAGGTGAGTCAAGTAATCCCATGAGCTGATTCATCCGATCAAGCTTATACTTACCAGGCTTGGAGGGAGTAAAATTACTTAAAAAGGTCTCGATTTCTGAAAAACTATGTAACTGCACAATGACTATATTGTAATGCCTAAATGTAAATATCTACACTCTTGGTAGCGACAAAGTAAATTTCGCCCCCGAATCTGGCTCATTTTCTACACCTAGCGAACCTCCATGTAAATGAGCAATTTGTGAAGCAATCGATAATCCCAACCCATAACCACCAACCGTGTCTTTGTTGCGAGAAGTATCTGCTCTATAAAATCTATCGAATATCTTATCTTGATCTGTAATGTCTACTCCAGGTCCTTGGTCGACCACAGAAATAGCAATTGTTTTTTCATACTCAACTGCAGACATTTTTATGGACTTGCCTTTTGGCGTGTACTTGATGGCATTATCAAGAAGTATTATTAAAACTTCTGT
Source organism: uncultured Candidatus Saccharibacteria bacterium (assembly GCA_964590725.1). Lineage (GTDB taxonomy): Bacteria > Patescibacteriota > Saccharimonadia > Saccharimonadales > JACQNP01 > CAZPWF01. The sequence continues at coordinate 10,501 of CAZPWF010000006.1, read as the reverse complement.
AATCGTGTCTCTATCGCATTGAGCTTGTATTTGTATCTTTTCGATATCTAATATGACCCCTTTGTGCTTAGCAAGAGGGTCAACTCTGTCTATAGCACTTGAAAAAATATCATCTAAATTATTGGCTTGAAATTCAATTGCTTCTTCTTCCAGCCTGGCGAGCCGTAATAATGATTCCACTAAGTTATTGAGCTTTCCAAGCTCTTCAAGATTGCTGGATAACAGTTCTTTACTTTCCTTAAGTGAGATATTTGGGTCGCGTAAGGCAACTTCTATTTCTGTCGTCATTGCAGTTATTGGCGTTCGCAGCTCGTGAGATGCATCAGCTGTAAAGCGGCTCTGGGCTTCATGAGAATCTTGAATTGGTTTCAGAGTTCTACGCGCAAACCAATAGCTTAAAAGGCCTCCAGCTGCAAGTATTACTATATTTGTCATCAGTAATTGATAAATAATTTTAGCTTTAGCCTCACGGAGTTGATCAACGCGCTGCTGTATAAATTCTGGGTCATTAATAAACTGCTGAAATCTAGGTGTTTTTTGCAATATCTGTGTCTGTCTAATAAAGCTTCTATTAATTTCTTGTACTGAAACACGATATAAATTAGCGCTAAAAAACAAACTAATGACCATAATAATAAATAGATAAAATATCGTTAGTTTTTTTGTCGGAGTTTTAAAGTTCAAGTCTACGCCCCAAATACATAACCAAAGCCTCGCTTAGTATTAATTAGTGGTTTTTTAAATGGCTTATCTACTTTGTTACGTAAATATCCAATATAAACTTCAACTGTATTAGGTAAAATATCAGCATCAAAATCCCAAACATGTTGCATTATATTGTCCTTGGTAACGGTACGTCCGCTGTTACGCATTAGATATTCTAGTAAGGCGAATTCTTTGTTACTCAGATGTATTTCCTTACCACCCCTATTCACAACAAAGTCAGTGGGGCTTAATGTTAGGTCATCGTATTTAAGTACGGTGTTAAGCTGCTGTTTTGGGCGACGAAGAAGTGCGCGAACCCTTGCTAGTAATTCATCAAATGCAAACGGTTTTATCAAATAATCATCCGCCCCTCCATTTAGGCCTTCAATACGATCATTAAGCTTGTCTTTTGCAGTAAGCATCAGGACCGGGGTGTCGATTTGTTCTTTGCGAATCTCTTTTACAATTTCTAGACCTTCCATATCTCCGGGAAGCATTCTATCCATGATAATCAAATCGTATTCTTCGGTTGTAGCAAACGCTAGACCCGCGTCAGCGTCATAAACTGCATCAACTGCGAAAGATTCTAGTTCCAAACCTTTCTTTATTGCATTTGCGATTTTTTGTTCGTCTTCAACAACTAGTATTCTCATATATACATTCTACTATTATAGGGCTGAGATTTCCCTGAAAAATAAGAAACCGCTCAAAAACTGAGCGGTTTCTACAGTGGTGCCCAAAAACTTATCACTAATCCTCGGAGCGAGGTCCGTGATGGCCTGGTCCGTGTGGTCCAGCCATACTCATATATTCCTTAGGAATATTATTCTCCTTAGCCCACGCATCGAGAGCTTCTCGTTTATCTTTCATGAAAGCATGTCTTTCCTCATCGGACATGGATTTCATATTATCCTTATTCTGTTCACGTGCTTGCTGCATCTCTTTCATTCTATCTAATATCTTCGTCTTCTGTTCTTCAGTCAGCTTGCCATTCGTAACAGCATTATTGAGTCGCTCTTCTTGCTTAGCCTTGTGTTCTGATTGCTTCTCCTCCCGATCAGCTTTCAGAACCTGTTGGACTTCGTCCTTGTTTAGGTTAAATTTCTGAGCAATTTTTTCGGCTAGTGTTGATCCGTTGGATCTGTCGGATTGGGCAGAGACCGCACCGATACCAGCCAAAGATACTACCCCAAGAGTGGCGAATACTCCTGCGAGTAGTAGGGATTTTTTAACCATTCATTTCCTTTCTGTTATTTGATAGTACTTTCAAAATACATGACGAAACTAAGAAATTGCTGATAACGCCCTATTAGACACAAACTATCGCCGCATTTACTGGTAAGGTTTTATTCCAAGCAGTTTATCAACTGTTAAAAACTTGTATCCTTGTTTTTTTAATTCCGGAACAATGATTTTCAAAGACTCGAATGTTTTAGACCTATCCCCCGTACGGCCCTCTATGCCATCATGAAAAATTACGATCAATCCAGGCCGGGCTTTTTTAATAACAGCTTTGGCGATGTGATTAGCGCTAGGTTGAAATATTTCAAGACTGTGACAAAATTCACCTGAAACCGCAGTTAGACCGCGTGTTTTTAAGCTTCTAAACAAAAAAGGCGTACGCCAAAGCCAAGGCGGTCTAAACAACGCCGGCTTTCTACCGATTGCTTTAGTTATTATTGTCTGGGAGTCATCAATCTCTTTTCGGTAACTAGGACTAATCAAATGTTTGTGAAATTGGTGATGATATGAGTGATTGCCTATAATATGGCCCAGCTCGATTACTTGCTTGCTTACTGCCGGAAATCGATTAACACATTCCGCTACCTGGAAAAAGGTCGCCTGGACATCCTGACTATTCAAGTACTCTGCTATTTGCGTAGTAAATGGTTCGTTTGGACCATCATCAAAAGTTAGTGCAATAGTTTTTTGAGATGTTTTTATCCTATATGGAAATTTACCAAACAATTGAGACCAAGATGACATAAAAAGCCAATAAAGTAACGCAAATACAGCTAAAAAACCAACAAACCAAATAATTATCAAAATTTTTCTCTCAGTTCGATCGGTGCGGTCCGTACATAATGATAAACGTGTCTGTAAACATATCGTCCGGGAGCCGTGAATACCAAAAAACTAAAAACTAGAACAGTAACAACAATAAATTGAACGAATGCAAGAGTTCTTGGTTCGATCTCGTTTCTATAGTCATGCCAGCTGCCAAATGGCGATCTTCTTGTAAAACGGCCTACAGCATAATCCAATACATAATATATTAATAACGATACGAATAAATTATACAAGAGACCTCTAACGAAGCGACGGCTTGAAGTAGTGGTGTAATTGTTTGGTAAAAAAACTACTTTCCCCTTTTTTTTGATTCTTCTTAAGACATCAAGCTCGTCACCGCCTTGAGTCAAATCAGTATTATATCCACTGAAAGCGGACTTCTTATATGCAAGATTACAAGCAGAAACATACGGCGGTCTACCAAAAATCTTAGACCATAAATATACGAATCCAAACAATATATACGCCCATGATCTACCCCATAATGGTCCACCAATATACCTGACAGGACCCGCAACTGCAACGACTTCACTTCGCTTTTTTCTTTCAAAACTCTTTTCAATATTCGCTAACCAGTCTGATTTAAAAATCGTGTCTGCATCTGTAGTTACTATAATCTCGCCCTTAGCAGCCTTGAGCCCTGCTTGACGAGCCCAACAAACTCCCTTGGTTTTCTCAGTAACAACCCTTGCGCCAAATGTACGAGCAATCTTTACCGTGGAATCGGTGCTACCGTTGTTGGCAACAATAATTTCAAAAGGATGTTTTGTTTTTTGAACATTCAAAGATTCTAGGCAGTCAGGCAAAAATCTAGATTCATTATATGCAGGAATTACTACAGAAATTTTAGGAGTTTTCAATATCAGTGCTCCCGCTGCGCAAAATCCTCCACACTTTTTTTGGCATTTTTCTCACTTTAGTGCCTTTTACTATTCCGGTGACTTCTTTTCCGGCTATTACTGCACCAATAATACCAATTACCGTCTGAATAGCCACAATTATAAAAGTTACCGTAGAAACGCCTTTTGGCGTATTAATACCCAGAAATTCTGCTATGCCTGGCCCGAACCACCAAAAAGGCAGCATCCAAAGCATTAACAAAACAATTCCAATACGTAATCGAAATACCGAAACGGTTTTATTTCTTTGATCTGACATATATATTCATTATAACTCTTTGCGATCTATGAATGCTATAAGTATTGATCTACTTAGCAACCAATCAACAACTTAAGCTACTAAACATATCGCTATTTTATGAATAACTTAAATACCTCTGCAGCCGTTTTTGTACTCAAATCAATTATGTGTAATTTGTATTTTGCCAGCACCTGGTCGGCAATCCATGTGCCAACTTTGTAGGATATCCAACGTTCTTTGTATTCTTGGTGGTAAAATTTCCAATCACGATAGACCTTTTCATCAGTAAAATGTTCGGCGTTTATGTTTTTTAGTTCATCGATCCATTGTTCTAATTTTGTCTCCGATGTTTGTTGATAGTCACCATATGGTTGAAAGACGCCCGTATATTCACGTTCAAAAACAGTTGCCATACCTTCGTATATAGAATTTTCTATAGCCGAGTAAAGTTGACCTTCACCAGTAAAGTTTTGGAACTGATGAAAAGACTCATGAAAAATGGTTGGTCTTATCTCATTTAATTGTTTTTCTTTGTCTTTAAAGTCAGGGTCAAGCGAAATAGTAATTATGCTTTTGGAATAAGCATATCCTCCAATTCCACTTTCCGGGATAATCCCATAATCACTAAAATAAATTTGAACAGTTTCAGACAGCGCGGGCAGTATCTTACGAACCTCATCGTAGTAATTAGATATATCTTCTTCTAGAGGTTTTTCTATCGTTTCATTTTGATAATGAATAACTTGTATCATTTGGTCTATTGTAGCAAAGCAATGGCACCCCCGGACGGATAGCGGACTTCGTCCTTTTCCACTGCGGCATGCTCGATACTAGCATCTGCACTTGTCATCGCTCCACCGCCCCGCCTTCGGCGCTTGATTCACTGCACGAATCTACCAAACAAAAACCCCACACACGGTGGGGACTTTGTTTGGTACCACCTACCTGACGTATTACGTACAGAGTGCTACCAGGCTATTATACAAATTTCTAGAGAATTGCGCCTGGCTAAAGAATTTCTTGGTAACGGCTTGCCAGAGTTAGGTCTAGCCTCTAGTCTTTAGGGTTATTGCAAGCATAAGGATTTTGACACTTTAATAGGGTTAGTGCATAAGTTGTTTCGCTAGTATAATGACCTCATGGCCAACCCCATTAACGTGTCATCTGTATTCATCGGCGTCTCCGAGTGTGACCCTATTGAACTCATGAAATCAGAGGACGACACCCGTCGTTTGGTCTTTTTACCTATCATTCACGATAACGCTACCAAAAACGGTTCGGTCAAAGGCAGCTTTGTATACCAGCGTAAACGGAAAGCCGACGAGTGGGAGAGAGTAACCAATAGCACAGAGTCCCTAAGCAAGCTGAAAGCTGGCGAAGGCTATCGCTTAGACCTATCCACTGATTCTGTAACGAAACTGGTTTCGGGGCTTATGGACATCAACGAGATTGCAGACGCTGTTAAAAAGGGGCGAACGAACACCACCTTTGTTCCAAGTGCCCGTGAATTAGCTCCAATACTTGAACAGTTGCTAAATAGCTTAGACGACAACGCCCTATTGGATGAGCTTTTCAAACTAAGCAAGGACAACGCCCTTCGCTTTAATGACCTAGTTCTCAATGCACGAATACGCTCGGCTCTTACTTATTGGGATGAACACAAAACAGATGCCAATGAGGAAAACTGGCAGAAGTTTTTCAATGGTCGTCCATGGATACTATCGCTCATCTGCGCCGAGCCTATAATTATTTACCAAACGAAAATGTACACTGGCGGGACAAATGCTTCTGGCAGTGGTGGTAAGACCGTTGATTTTGGCCTAATTAACAAGCAAACCACCAACACCGCGTTACTTGAGATTAAAACACCAGTTACTCCATTGCTTGCCAGTGTGTACCGTTCAATCCACCCGCCTTCAACCCAACTTTCAGGTTCAGTTACACAAGTTCAGAATTATAAGTACAATTTACTCAAGCATCTTACTACATTACAGGGTGGCTTAGAGCCGTTTGAGGCAGTCAATGTTGCGACTTACGTTGTTGCCGGTGACTGTTTTACATTAAAGTCATCTATTGAAAAACGTTCGTATGAACTTTACAGACGCAACCTTAGTGGTACGGTCGTCTTAACTTATGATGAAGTTTTTGAACGACTGCGGATTTTGTTAAATCGCTAGGCTATAAGCTTAATGCTTCTCGTGTTCTTCGTGCGTTGTACAATCTTCTAGCTCAACCTCAATGGTAGCGTGTTGTATATTATGGTCATTTCGTAGTTGTGACTTAACAGCTTCTACAATTTCGCGGCTATGTGGAAGTAGCTTTTCGTCAATGACGATATGACAGCTCAAAGCATTGTAGCCAGAACGAATAGCCCAAACGTGCATGTCATCTACTTTCATTACCTTGTCTGTACTGGCAATAGCTTCTGTAATAGCGGTAAAATCCAAATCAGCAGGGGTACCCTCCAATAAAATCTGAACAGCTTCTCTCAGGATTTTTACGGTGTTGTAGATTAGCAGCACGGCAATAATAAGACCAACGATACTATCTATGTACTTTGCGCCCGTAAAGAAAATAACCAAACCAGAAACCACAGCAGCCAACGAAGACAATGCGTCAAATGCCATGTCTACAAAGGCACTCCGCATATTCAAATCTTTACGGTTTTTAGAAAGTATATAAGCTATAGAACCATTAACAATAATACCGAAAGCAGCCACGACAGCTACAATGCCACCCTCAATGGGTACTGGGTGTCGTAGGCGCTGGATAGCTTCAAAAATAATAAACCCAGCTACTGCTAACATCACAGTTGCGTTCAATAACGCAGCCAATATCGTTGCCCTACCATAACCAAACGTCTTACGTTCGTCTGCTTCACGTTTTGCTAGACGGTTAGCTATGAATGAAACGGTAAGAGTAAAAGTATCAGTAAGGTTGTGTGTTGCATCAGCTATTAAAGCCAGTGACCCTGTAAATATACCAAAACCAAACTCAATAACTGTGTACAGACTATTTAAGATAAGGCCAAACTTTATACCACCGTCTTTTGTTTCTTCATTGTGAGAGTGAGACATAATGTAATTCTATCAGTTGTCGGGCTTAGTTGCTTTACGAATAGTAATGTAGCGAACAGCTAAATTAGCAATAAAGCCGCAAGAATTACAAGTATTAAAACCATTTGGCTAACCCTAAAACTATCTCCTAATTCTTTTTTCTAATTTCACTGTATCTAGTGACTATGTGCTGGATGGTAATGAGCGCGCCTTAATAGCTGTGCGTTCAGAGCAACGATTACCGTAGACAATGACATCAAGACAGCGCCGACAGCGGGAGATAGTAATATGCCAGACGAGTACAGAACGCCAGCAGCAAGTGGGATAGCAACGACGTTATAGCCTGTAGCCCATACTAAATTTTGAATCATCTTGCGATAAGTCGCTTTGGACAGGTGTATAACTCGCAAAACGTCTCTTGGATCGCTTTTGACCAGAATAATGTCAGCAGATTTAATTGCAACATCTGTTCCAGCTCCAATCGCCAACCCAATGTCAGCTTTTGTAAGTGCTGGTGCATCATTTATGCCATCACCCACAAATGCAACCTTATTGCCACTTTTCTGTAAGTCTTCGACTTTAGTAGCTTTGTCTTCTGGTCGCACTTCCGCGAAATACTGGTCTAAGCCAAGCTGCTTTGCCACATACTCTGCTACATCTTGGCTGTCGCCAGTTACCATAGCAGTCCTTACCCCTTCTGCTTTGAGAGCAGCAATGGTTTGCTTAGATTGTTCCCTAATAACGTCTGCCAGAGCGATAGCCCCAACTACCACTTTACCGTCCTTTATTAGATAAACCTCTGTTTTGCCATCTTTAGCAGCTTGTTTTGAATACTGCTCGACATGTGCTGGAACCTTGAGATTATTTTCTTTAATGTATCGGTAACTGGCTGCTATGAAATTATCTTTGCCATGCAACTTACCTTTTACACCGAGTCCTGGCAGAGCAGTAAAATCTTCAACTTTATCTAAATGAACATGCCGCTTCTGTGCTTCATTAACGATGCCTTTACCTACAATGTGCTCGCTATTTTGTTCGAGGCTTGCCGTTAGATGCAAGATGTCTTCCTCGGTATAATCTTTTGTTGCCCAAATATCTGTAACACCGTGTTCGCCTTTAGTGAGTGTGCCTGTCTTGTCAAACAACACCCAGTCTAGCTTACGGGCTGACTCAAGAGCCAGTCGCTTACGAATCAACAAACCATTACGAGCAGATATTGCTGTAGATATTGAGACTACTAATGGCACTGCCAGTCCAAGTGCATGGGGGCAAGCGATAATTAAAACAGTTACTGAACGTTCGAGCGCAAATGCTGCATCTTTAACTACCAACCAATAAATAAAGGTTAGTAAGCTCGTCACAATCGCAATGATGGTTAGAGCAAACGCCGCTTTGTCGGCAAGTACCTGCACATTAGATTTTGAACTTTGTGCCTCAGCAACCAAACGCATTATTCCCGCAAGTGCTGTATCTTGGCCTAGCTTTGTAACTTTAACTGTCAAAGAACCATCTTGATTAACAGTTCCAGCTACTACTTCATCGCCTACTGCTTTACTAGCTGGCTTGCTTTCGCCTGTAATAGCTGCTTCATTCACAGATGATTTACCGTCAGTAATTTCACCATCTACTGGAATGCTTGAGCCGGGACGTATCAGAACAAGGTCGCCAACTTTTAATTCACTGACGAGCACTTTTTTAGGCTTACCACTGATTAACTTCTCGGCTTTGTCTGGTAACAGCTGCGATATTGCATCAAGTGCATTTTCAGCTTTAGCAATAGATGCCATTTCTAGCCAGTGACCTAGCAACATGATGGTTATAAGAGTTGCCAGTTCCCAAAAGAAACCATCGCCAGATAACCAAAACTGTGTTGCAACGCTATACACGTAAGCTGTGATAATTGCCAGGCTGATGAGCGTCATCATACCTGGCAATTTGGCTTTTAGTTCGCTCCAAGCACCCTTTATGAACACCATACCGCCGTAAAAGAAGATGAACGTACTCAACACAAATGGCACATATTGTGAGCCAGGAAAAGCAGGCGGCGTAAAGTTCAGCCAGTGCTGTATCATTTCCGAATATACAAGTACGGGTATAGTCAGTACAAAGCTAAGCCAGAACTTATCCTTAAACATCTTTACCGAGTGACCAGCGTGTTTATCGTGTTCTTGGTGTTCACTGTGTTGGTGTGCTTGATGCGAGTGTTCCATCGTTTTTTAGTAACCCCAATCCTTTTGCCACTGCTTCATTTGAGCAATTTCCTTACTTTGTGCGTCAACAATAGCTATTGTTAGTGCTTTTACTTCATTGTGTTGTGCGTTTGTTTGACCAGGATAAGCCATGTTGATAGCCGACTGATGGTGCTCAATCATTGACGACAAGAATGCTTTATCAAACGCATCGCCAGTTAGACCCTTGAGCTTGTCGGTCATACCAGCCATATCATTCATCATTCCCATTGCTGAGTGGTCTTCCATCATTGAGCCACTACTAGCAGGGTATCCCCAAGCCGTTTGCCAGCTTTGCATATCACTAATTTCTTTAGTCTGTGCAGATATGATGTTATTTGCCATATCTTTAATCTCTTGATGCTTGGCGTTGGTTAGTGCCAGGTTTGCCATATCAACTGCACCTTGATGATGAGCAATCATATTAGCTAGAAACATTCTGTCGTAGTCTTCGCCTTTCAGCTCGCTGTACATCTTATATTCAGCTGAGTTTTTGTCTACCGTACCAGCTGATGATTGCTGTGATGAGTTGTTGCTCATCATATTGTCGTCCATCATTCCGTTGTCGTTGTTTTTGCTTATGGCGTAAATACTGACACCTGCAACTGCCACGGTTGCGACGATAGCCACGATGATTATATTCTTCTTCTTCATAGGTTCTCCAAAGTTACGCTTAATGTATTGTTTGAACTAACAAACAAATCCTAAGCTCTGAAAACACCGTAGAGTATGTAAATTGGTATCTTTGGCGGCGGTTTTATTTCTGCCGCATAAAGGCGTTGAGAAACCGATTTTTCATCTGTGAGTAGCAGTTGGTCCTGTGCATAAAATGGTATCGCTGGTTCAGTATCGTCTTCGCTTTCATCATCGTTGATGACGTTATCTTCCTTGTTGATAACCGCTGTACGGCAAAGGGTAGCACAAGAAGTTGCATCGCTTGAGCTGTGGCTCATACCGTTCATCTCGTGCGACATTGCGCTCATTGCAGAGGTATGTGCAGCAAAGCTGATAGAATTGAGCAAAACAACAGCCAAAAAGACGAGTGAGTGCTTAATGGCTGTCAGCAACTTCACGTTTACTTACTCCTAACGTTAGTCAGCTCATATAGAGCAAGCAGCTCGGCAACAGCTTTTTCTTGTTCATCTTCTGAATTGGAACTAAGATTTTCTTTGATGTGTGTCCGTACATGGTTTTCAAGAATTAGCTTGTTGAGCGAACCGATAGACTTTTGAATGGCTAGGCTCTGTGTGAGTATGTCCATACAGTAGTCTTCATTCTCAATCATCTTTTGAACGCCTCGCA
>CAZPWF010000005.1:0-46785 GCA_964590725.1 uncultured Candidatus Saccharibacteria bacterium | reverse complement strand
GCGTGAAATGACCAACCACAAAGGGTCGAGGGTTCATATAAAGTTTGGCAGCTATAAGCGACAGCAAAAACGTTAGGAGAACGCTCGGGACAGCAAAGATGACAACTTCTTTGCGTTTTGCCTTTGGTACTTGCAAAAGAAACCAGACTGCAGCAAGAGTCAGAAGAAAGAAGATGACATATTTGGCACCAAATATTGCCAGTTTTTGTATTAGGGTCATGAAACGTTAGTATACATGAGGATTATGAGAAACTCATGAGAGCCAGCTTCAAACTTACTTTTCTCTCTATAAAAGTAAGGAACCTCGAAAGAGCTCACTCTTTCGAGGCTGCAGTTTCAAAACACTCGCATTCTCAGGCTTCTTCCCAAATCTTTCCGGTAACACCGTGTTCCTTAAGCTTCTCTAATGTCGCAAATCTGATATGTAGCCGTTGGTCTGCTTCAGTGTCCCCATCTTGGATATCTTCTAGTAGTCGCTTAGTGCGGCGTTTGGCGTAGATCATGTCAGTTAAGGTTGGACAGGCCAGAAGCACAATTGGTGGTTTGTCTTCCTCGGTCTCTTCTTGCCAGTCGCCACTTTCTAAATACTCAATGTAGCACTTAAGGCGATGCTTCAGGCGGTAGCGTGGCAGGGTAGCGTCAAAGATCTCTAGCAGATAGCTATTGAGTGTTACGTCTTCATGTCGAGTTTCGTCGTACTGACTCTTGGAGAAGCAGAGATCGGGACAAACTAATTCACTCTCAAGGATAAAATGGTAGTAACTATCACCCCGGTACTCTGCTTCCGTTTCATAGAAGTAGGTAATATCCTTAGTGCGTTTCTGTTCCAGGGTAATGCAGCAGTCTGCAATGAGGAGGCTGTGGTCAATAAAGGTTTGGCTTCGCGAGGACTCACGGTAGCGTTTGCGGACTTCCTCAAGCGGGTAGTTCTCGGTTGTCTTCAGGAACCGGACGCCACTAATACCAAGGTAGTAGATAGCCGGTTTGGTTTTCTCTAAGAAATGTGTGGAGTATATCCAAGTGACGTACTGTTTTTCTCGAAGATCTTTCAGCCACATATTAATAGTCTTACGGTCTTTATGGTTCATTAAGGTTTGAATTTGGATACTGGTTAAGAATCTATAGGTGTAGAGCAGTTTGAGTATTTCTTGCTGCTTCTTGGTTATTGTAGGTAGTTTCATTGTTGAGTATGTATGAGTGATTAGTGAGCTTTAGATTTTAGATATATGGTTTTGAATAGTGAAGTTTTGTTGGAGTATTTTTAGTTTTTGTTCTCCGTGTTTTAGCCTGATGGCGGTATATTATTTCTGCCAACCCCACCTACACCGTTACTTGTAAAGGTAGGTACTACGAATTATTACACACCATATCTGTTAAACCATGAGGATATTGCCCTCGCCCATGGGGGCAATGCAAAATTAGCTATATACTTGATTTAAGAGCTAGCTGAGTTGAGAAGTTTGCCCAATACCAGCTCAAACATAGGTGTATCGTTCTTGCGATTTGAGTAACGAAAAGCATACTCGTTTGCATATTGTTGTAGGTAGCTTGGGTCACAGTGTCGGTAGACACCATAGATACCTCGCTTAAACTGGCTCCAGAAGTTTTCAACGTTTTGGGTGTGTACTCGGCCAACGACGTATTGCTGGCGTCCGTGATTCACCGTTTCGTGTTGGTAACCACGTCGTTTGAGTATTCGGTACGAACCATGCTCGTCGCTATAGATGGTGGCGGTCGGTTCAATGTTCTTCTGAATTTCAGGAATTAGCACACGAGTACCAGAACTTTTAACGTGCTTTATTCTGGCACGGCCACCACGTTCCACCATGCCAAAGATAACTTGGCTGTTGTGAGGTTTAGCTGTACTTCGTCTTTGGGGGTTGGGGTGCATATACGCTTCGTCTACTTCAACACTGTCATTGAGCAATGTTTCGTCATCTGCCATCATCAGGCGAACTTGTTTGAAGATACGCCAGGCAGTCTTATAAGTTACTCCACTTATACGCTGGAACTGGAGAGCTGACATACCCGAACGCGTATTGGTCATAAAGAAGATTGCCAGGAACCAGGTGCGTAGATCAGTGGTTGTTTTATGGAAGGGCGTACCGGCTAATGGGTAAAGTTGGCTACCACACTCGCATTGGTAGGCTGGACGATTAGGAAGTTTGTGGAAGCCTTCTAGTAAACCACAGGTAGTACAAGGCTTATCTGCGAAGTGCATTTTCCATAAGTATTCAAGACAGCTATCACTGCTAGGAAACTTTTGATTGAACTCTTGCATCGTGAATTTCATATCTGTTACCAGTATACTAAAGAAGTATTATGGCGTCAAGGGATAATTGCCAATCTCTTGAGTTCTTTGTTACGTGAGGCTATTTACTTGTTTAAGAATAGTAGTAAAATATCCTAACAATGAATTCTGATAAAAATGGTATTCCTACTTTAGCTGAGTGGCTGATGGAAGGAGAGTATACTTTAGCGATGTCATCTGGCTTTTTTGGATTTTATGCTGAGGCAGGTGCGTATGAAGCGCTCATTGATAATAGCCTGGAACCTTCGAGATTTACTGGTTCCAGCGCCGGTGCTTTTGTGGTCGGCCTAGCTGCATCAGGTTTAGAGCCAAGTGAGATTTACCGTAATTTAGTTGACATTGAGCGACAGAATTTTTGGGATCCAGGCGTAGGAAAAGGGCTGCTAAAAGGTGAGCTTTTTGATATGAGGCTACGTGAAATTATGCCCGTTACAACATTTGAAGAAGCTGATAAACAGGCACGTATTTCTGTTTATGATATCCGCAGTCATCAAACAGAAGTTATTGATACTGGGGACATGGTTTTAGCAGTTCGCGCATCTTGTGCATTCCCTGGCTTGTTTCACCCAGTCACGATTGATGGTCGTCGCAAAATTGACGGGGGAATTAAGGATCACTCTGGGATAGCTGGCACAGATTCTAGAGATCGTATACTGCACATAAATTTAGACCGAAAAAGATCACAACAGGTTAATAGAACCGAAATGGTAAGTGTTCATATGCCAGACTTACCCCGGGTCTCACCTTTTAATCTAAAACGCGGTATTGTTGCATACAAGAACGGGATGAAACAAATGTTGGATGCATTACATTCACCGTTGGCTGTAGACAACTTGAAATCTTTGTTGTAAAATCATAATTGTAAATTAATCGTGGTGACCAAAAGTCGTTGCAGGTCTTCCTTAGTAAGATTGCAAAGATGTTACATCACACAAGAATAAGGAGATTTATTCTATGGCAGAAGCGCCAAAATCAGAAAAAAGACCAGCTGCACCTGCTAAGACACCAGCACCAACTAAGCAACGAATTCGTATTCGTTTGAAGGCTTACGATCACAAAGTAATTGACCAGTCTGCGAAGCAGATTGTCGACACGGCTCTTAGAACTGGCGCAACAATTGCTGGACCTATCCCGCTGCCAACCAAGAAAACTCTTTATACGGTTGTAAAAAGCCCACATGTATACAAGAAGGGTCGTGAACAGTTTGAAATGCGTGTTCATAAAAGATTAATTGATGTTTTTGAACCCACACCTAAGACAATTGATTCACTAATGAATCTATCGCTCCCAGCTGGTTGTGACGCTGAAATTAAGATGTAATTCATTACATTAATTGATGCATGAGCCGCTCGAAAGAGCGGTTCTTCTTTTATTAAACATTGTGAATATATAACTATAGTTATATTATTTTTACATGATCGAGAAGGGATGCCCGGAGTATATTCAAACAATTGTCCAGGGTCCATGTTACATATGGCACGTACTGGATGATTGCGTAGATGTCCGTTATGCCAGCATAGAAGAGGCTAAAGAACAAAAAGCGAATGGAGCTACACGTCTATTTGCAGACCATGTTGTGACAGTGCCATATTCTGCTTTCGATGAAGCTGAGCGTAGTAATCTATATCCAGGAGCCCAGAGAGAGGGTTTGTTGCATCTTATGGATATTACCTACGCAGGCGGTAGTACTGAGAGACAGGTTATGGTTAGTTTGCGCCCATTACCACCACCCCCAACAGCTGAGCAATTACAAGAATCACTAGACTGGGCTGATCGAATGCTCTCCAAAAAATACCCGTAGTACCTGAGGTGTAATAATAAGGAATTAATCTGCTATACTCTGCTTATGGCTAAAAAGAAAAAAGTACAAACAAAAGAATCGGACGGAGCATATCTATTTAAGATAGTCATGTATTTGATAATTGGTTCTCAATGGATAAGAATTGTAGATCCAACTTTTGCAAAACAATTTCCTATTCCCGTTGGTTTTATTATAGGTCTTATATTCGCATCGCATGATCACTTTCAAATTGATCGTAAAATAGAATATGCCATGTTAGCAGTCGGAATGCTGGTGGGCTTTTGGATTCAAACAGGCGTATACATAACAATACTCCCGACATAGTAGAATAAACAACATATTGACAGAAGTAAACTCGGTGTGCTAATCTGTAATGGTATATCAAGATTTGAGTACAGTAAAAACTTGGTGAACAAGCAGGTCTACAGGGGTAGAAACCGTTCGTCACCAAGCATTTTAATGTCTGTACCTCATACAACAGGAGAACTATGAAAGCATTAATTACACGAAAGGTTGGCATGACGAGTACTATCGCAGACGATGGTATTGTTCGTGCAGTCACCCTACTTTCCGCTAGTCCCTGCGTCATTACACAAGTTAAGACAGACGAGACCGATGGCTATGTTGCTATTCAACTCGGAACTGAAGAGGCAAAACTTGGTAAGGCTCAGGCTGGACATAACAAACAAGCCAATGTGCAACCAAAAGTAGTACGCGAATTCCGCGTAGAACAAATAGATGAAAATATGAAAGTCGGCGAAAGTTTTTCAGCCGACATTTTTAGTCCTGGTGACGAAATACAGGTAACCGGTACTAGTAAAGGTAAGGGTTGGGCAGGTACAATTAAGCGTCATAACTTTCATCGTCAGCGCAAAACTCACGGTGGTAAAGGTAATACGCGTAAGGTTGGTTCAATTGGATCAATGTATCCCCAGAAGATTTTTAAGGGCAAGAAGATGGCTGGACAGATGGGCGCAGAACAAGTAACAGTTCGAAACCTCAAGGTCGCTTTCGTAGATATGGAACTTGGTGTCATTGGCGTTACAGGCGCAGTACCTGGACCGCGCAAGGGCATCGTTTTAGTTAGGGAGGCAAAATAATGGCTGTTGTTACCTATACAAAAACCGGAACTAAGGCAACTACTCAGGCTAAGTTAAACAAGGCTGTTTTTGCAGTAGCGGTAGAAAATCATGACTTACTGAAGCAAGTTTACGTTGCATATCTAGCAAATGGTCGTGGCAGTGATGCGGTTACTAAGACTCGTGGGCTAGTAAGCGGTGGTGGTAAAAAGCCATGGAAGCAAAAAGGTACAGGTCGTGCACGTTTTGGTTCCAGTCGTAACCCTATATGGCGAGGTGGTGGTATTGTATTTGGCCCAACTGGCGAAGAGAACTATTCGCACAAGGTTACCACATCAAGTAAAAGAGCCGCTTTGCGACAAGCTCTTACATTAGCTACGAATGACAAGATTAAAGTTATTGAGGCTTTTGAGTGTAAGGACGGTCGAGTTAAGTCAACAATTCAGTTGCTTGATAAGATTGGGGCTAAGGGTAAGATTATGATTGTTGTAAGTGATAAGGATGCGCTGGCACGTCGAGCAACAGATAACCTACCTAATGTGACACTTGTTCAGGCGAATTTCTTAAATGTATATGACGTCATGAACGCCGACACTATCGTTATTAGCTCTAAGTCTCTAGAGATTGTTGATAATTGGTTGGCTGCACCTTCTAAGAAAAGTGACACAACAAAGGGAGGTGACAAGTAATGAGTAAGCAAATGACACTCAAACCTCGAATTAGCGAAAAAGCATACGGCACGGCTGAAGCTACAAACACTTATGTATTTCAAGTTCCATCTGATGCAAATAAACTTATGGTGAGCCAAGCAGTAAGTGCACAGTTTAATGTAACGGTACAAGTTGTGAATATTTTAAACGTCAAAGGCAAAGTAAAACGAACCGTACGAAGAGGTGGCAAGTCAAACTTTGGCAAGCGTCCTGATTTTAAAAAGGCATACGTTACGCTCAAAGAAGGAGATAGTATTGCTATCTTTGCTAGCGAAGACGCCGCTGACACTAAGAAGACCAAGAAGGAGAAGAAGTAATGGCAATTAAACAATATAAGCCAACAACTCCTGGTCGTCGCGGTATGACCACTCAGGATATGAGTGAGATTACAACCAAAAAGCCACTCAAGTCACTTCTTGTTATTAAAAAGAAGAACAGTGGTCGTAATAATCAGGGTCGTATCACAACTCGTCATCGTGGTGGTGGAACGCGATCTTATTACCGAATCATGAACTTTAATCTGCCAGCTGGCACGACCGCAACGATTGAAGCGATCGAATATGACCCTAACCGTAGTGCCCGTATAGCCCGTATTAAGGATCAGACTGGAACTTACCATTACATTATTGCTGCAAGTAAAATGAAGGTTGGTCAAACCATTGCATCTGATATCGAAGCGCCTATAGAAAACGGCAATCGTCTCCCGCTTAAGAGTATTCCAGTAGGTAGTGTTATCCATGCTATTGAACTTAAGCTAGGTAAGGGTGCTCAGATCGTTCGATCTGCCGGCACAAGTGCTCAGCTTATGGCAAAAGATGATGAGTATGCACAGGTTAAATTGCCAAGTGGTGAAGTTCGAATGGTTCATGTTGCCTGTACTGCTAGTATTGGCGTAGTAGGAAACGAGCAGCACCAAAACATCAAAGTTGGAAAAGCTGGCCGAAGTCGACACAAGGGTATTCGCCCTACAGTGCGTGGTGTTGTTATGAACGCAGCCGATCATCCTCATGGTGGTGGTGACGGTGGACGTCATGGTGTTGGTAAGGATCCAAGAACCCCATGGGGCCAAAAGACTCTTGGTTTTAAAACTCGTCGACGCAAGAGTAGTAATAAGTTTATTGTTCGTTCAAGACATGAAGGAAAGAGGAGATAATCGATGAGCCGATCACTTAAAAAAGGTCCGTTTATTGATCCCAAGCTTGCAAAGAAAGTTGCAGCTATGGGTGCAGAGGATCGCACAATTATTAAAACCTGGGCTCGCGCGTCAACGATTTCTCCCGATTTTGTCGGTAAGACGTTCGCAGTACACAATGGCCGGGTGCATGTACCTGTCTATGTGACAGAAAACATGGTTGGTCATAAACTAGGTGAATTTTCGCCTACACGCAAATTCCGCTCACATGGCGGTAAGCTAGCGAAAGGTAAGAAATAATGAGTGTAAAAGCTGCCGCTAAAGGCGTTCGCATTAGTCCCCGAAAAGTTGCAGTTGTTGCAGGCTTAGTTCGTGGGCGTAGCGTTGCAGACGCACTCACTATTTTGCAGCACACACCTCGTAAAGCTGCAATTCCTGTGCGAAAAACAATTGAGAGCGCTCGAGCCAATGCTGAGCATAATCATAATTTTAAGCCCGATACTCTTCAGATAGTTTCAATACACGTCAGCCCAGGACCTAGCCTTAAGCGTTATCGTCCAGCTGCTCATGGTCGGGCGTTACCTTTCCAGCGTCGCAGTAGTCATATATATGTAGTTGTAGATGGCGAACAGCGTGCTACTAAGAAGCCTACAACTGAAGTTAAAGAAACCAAATCGGCCAAGAAGAAGGAGACAAAATAATGGGACAGAAGGTTAATCCGATTAGTATGCGCCTCCAGGTCAATAAGGATTGGCGCAGTAAGTGGTTTGCAAATAAGCGCGACTATGCGACGTTGCTAACACAAGACTTGAAAGTTCGAAAAATGATTAATGATAAGCTCGGAAGTCGAGCAGCGATTAATAAAGTCGATATCGAACGATCACCAAACCTTGTATCAGTTACTATAACTACTGCTAAAGCTGGTGTAGTAATTGGTAAAGGTGGATCGGGCGCGCAAGAGCTTAAAGCTACGATTGAAAAGATTTTTGGCATACCAGCCAGAGTCAACATCGAAGAAGTTAAGAAGCCAGAACTGTACGCAAAGCTTGTTGCTGAGAATATTGCTCATCAGATTGAACGTAGAATTGCTTTCCGACGTGCAATGAAATCTGCTGCTGGTGCGGCTATACGTTCTGGTGCAAAGGGCATTCGAATCGAAGTATCTGGACGTCTTAATGGCGCAGAAATGAGCCGTCGTGAAAAAACTGTAGAAGGTAGTGTTCCGCTTCATACCATCCGAGCAGATATTGATTATCACGGTGCTCGAGCTATGTATCCTGGTGCTGGCATCATTGGTGTTAAGGTGTGGATTTACAAGGGCGAGGTAAGCTAAGATGTTAATGCCAAATAAAACCAAACACCGCAAGGTTAGAAAAGGAAAGATACGTGGCGTCGCTACTAGCGGTAACTATATCGCCTTTGGCACTTATGCGTTGCAATCACAGGGTATGGATAGGATTACTTCACGACAGATTGAATCTGCTCGTCAAGCGATGACCCGATATATAAAGCGTGGTGGTAAAATTTGGATTCGAATTTTTCCACACACTCCAGTTAGTAGAAAAGCACTTGGCACTAAGATGGGTAGCGGAAAAGGTAATCCGGAATTCTTCGTCGCTAAAGTACGTCCCGGAACAATTATGTTTGAAATGCAGGGTGTGTCAGAAGAAGTTGCACGCGAAGCAATGCGTCTGGCTGCTCATAAGCTACCCGTCAAAACTAAGTTTTTGGTAAAGGAGGATGCATAAATGAAAATGACTGATATCCGTAAACTACCTACTGGTGAGCTTGCAACTGAGTCGACTAAGCTACGTGAAGAGATAGCTGAATTACGACGAAGTCTTCATATGGGTGAGACCCAAAATGTACGAGCTCTCAGAAATAAGAGAAAAGATTTAGCAAGAATGTTAACAGTCCTGGGCGAACAACTTTCAAAGGAGAGCATATAATGGCTAAAACAGTAACAGGTGTTGTTTCATCCGATAAGGGCGATAAAACTATTGTAGTGACCGTCACTACTCACAAGACGCACCCAATTTATAAGAAACGATATATTTCTAGTAAAAAATTCATGGCACATGATGAAAAAAACGAAGCCAAAGTTGGTGACACCGTTATTATTGAAGAAACGCGACCGCTTAGCGCACGAAAGAGATTTATCCTGCAGTCTATTACAGAGCGTGCGGCTATAAGGCATACAGAAGGAGAAGCAAAGTAATGATTCAACAAGAATCTAGACTAATCGTTTGCGACAACTCTGGTGCCAAAGAAATTTTGTGTATTCGTGTGCTCGGTGGCACGGGACGACGATACGCAAGGGTTGGCGATGTGATTGTAGCTACTGTCAAAGACGCTAACCCAACAGGTAATGTAAAGAAAAAGTCCGTCGTACGAGCGGTTGTTGTAAGAACAAAAAACACAATTCGTCGTAAAGATGGGTCGACCATATCGTTTGATGATAATGCAGCGGTCATTATTGGCGAGGACAAGGCTCCACGAGCAACTCGTATTTTTGGTCCAGTACCACGTGAGCTTCGCGACATGGGTTATGCAAAGATTATTTCACTCGCACCGGAGGTACTCTAATGAGCCAACCATATAAAATCAGACTAAAAAAAGGCGAAACAGTCGTCGTATTGTCAGGAAAGTACAAGGGCAAAACCGGTACTATTACAGCCGTACACCCTGCTGATAACAAAGTTACAGTTGAGGGCATAAACATTGCTAAAAAGCATGTAAAGCCCAATAAGCAGTACCCGCAAGGTGGAATCATTGAGATAACTCGGCCAATATGGGTCAGTAAGGTTTCGTTAATCGAACCAACCTCCAAGAAGCCAAGCCGCATCGGCTACGAAGTAAGTAAAGATGGAACTAAAAAGCGTGTATATAAGAAAACAGGGAAGGAGATAAAATAATGACTGCTACTAAATCGACTATCAAGTCAACAAAATCTCGTCCTCGTTTAAAGCAGCTTTATGAAGATCAGTACGCTCAAGAGTTACAGACTGAGTTGAAGCTTCAGAATCGAAATCAAGTTCCAAAACTTGAGAAGATTGTAATAAATGTGGGCTTAGGAAAAGCCAAGGATGACAAAAAAGTTATAGAAGTTGCAGGTAATACGATACGAAAAATTACCGGTCAGCAACCGATTGATACGATTGCAAAAAATTCAATTGCTGGATTCAAGCTTCGCGAAGGTAATAAAATAGGTATCAAGGTTACTTTGCGAGGCGACAGGATGTATGAATTCCTTGATCGTTTTGTCAATATTGTTATGCCTCGACTTCGTGATTTCCATGGCGTTAGCCCGAAATCATTTGACAGTACTGGTAATTATAGCGTCGGTATCTCAGATCAGTCAGTATTCCCAGAGCTTACCTTCGAAGAAACTACGACTGTGCACGGCCTACAAGCTGTCATGGTTATTAAGAACGAAGATCCTACACACAGCCGTGCATTATTAACTAAGCTTGGCATGCCCTTTGAGAAGGAGACCAAATAGATGGCTAAGAAATCAATCGTTGCTCGTGACGCTAAGCGTCAAAAGATGATCAAGAAATATGAAGCAAAGCGCAATGAACTCAAGGCCTTAGGCGACCGAGAAGGTTTGCACAAACTACCTAGAAATTCTTCACCTACTCGCTGGAAAAATCGTTGCAGTGAAACAGGTCGACCTCACGCCTATATGAGACAGTTTGGGCTTTCAAGAATAAGTTTCCGTGAACACGCTAGCAAGGGCGAAATTCCGGGCGTAACGAAATCAAGCTGGTAAGGAGAATATATGTCTACAGTATCTACAGACCCAATAGCAGACATGCTTTCAAGGATCCGAAACGCGATCGCAGTTAGTAAGAGTGAAGTAACAATGCCTCATTCTAAAGTAAAAGAATCAGTGGCTAAACTCTTAAAGCAGAGTGGTTTTGTTGAAAACGTTAGCGCAGAAGCTGCTAATGTTGGAAAAACCCTAAAGATTACTATCAATCATCCCGGCACTAACGCTAAAATTACCGAAATATCTCGAATTAGCAAACCAGGTCGTCGTATGTATGTGAGCGCTGATGCCATACCCGTCGTTAAACGAGGTCGTGGAATCGTTATAGTCTCGACTAGCAAGGGTGTTATGGTTGGAGCTGATGCTAAGAAACAAGGCGTTGGCGGCGAATTAATTTGTAAAGTCTATTAAGAAGTAAGAAGGAATAATAATGAGTCGAATAGGAAAACTACCGATTACAATCCCAAACGGTGTGACAATTACTGTCGATTCTGAGCATATTAATGTTTCAGGTCCAAAAGGCACGTTATCGCAATTTACTATGCCAGGTGTAGATGTTAAGTTGCAAGAAAATGAAGCAATAGTAACAAGGATCAACGATGAACCCAAGAACCGTGCAAAACACGGTCTAATGCGTTCGTTAATCCAGAATATGGTTACTGGAGTGACGGAGGGTTTTAGTAAGAAACTTGAACTCAACGGCGTCGGGTACAGAGTTGCACCTTCAGGAAATGGCTTGAAACTCAATATTGGTTTGTCGCACGATGTTAATTTTGCGCTTCCCGAAGGTATAACCGGAACTGTTGAACAAAATGTCATAACTGTCAGCGGCATCAATAAGCAACAGGTTGGCCAGGTTGCAGCCGAAATTCGCGCACTTAAAAAGCCTGAGCCATACAAAGGTAAAGGTATAAAGTATGTCGGTGAGCGAATTATTCGTAAATCTGGCAAGTCAGGTAAGGATAAATAAATTATGAACAGAATAGCCCAGAAGATTAAAAGCACTATGCGTCGCAAGAATCGTGTTCGTTCGCAGGTTACTGGAACAGCTGAACGTCCAAGACTTACTGTTACTATAAGCAATAAACATGTGTCTGCTCAGATTATTGATGACGTAACGCACACGACACTTGTCTCAGCGACTACTGTTGGCCAGAAAGCTTCCGGCACAATGACGGAGCGCGCAATCATTGTTGGTACTGATATTGCCAAGAAAGCTAAGAAAGCCAAAATAACTAAGATTGTATTTGACCGCAACGGCAAACTGTATCATGGACGTATTAAGGCGTTGGCTGATGCCGCACGCGCAGAAGGACTGGTGTTTTAATTATGGATCAACAACGAACAATGAAACGATTTGATCAGGCTGAAGAAAAGCAGTTTGATGAAAGAGTTGTTAGTATCGATCGTGTTGCACGTGTCGTCAAAGGTGGTCGAAGATTTAGGTTTCGAGCTCTTGTCGTAATCGGTGATCACAAAGGTAAAGTCGGCATAGGGATTGCAAAAGGCGCTGATGTAACAACAGCTGTTACTAAGGCTGTGGAAGTAGCTAAGAAGAGTATGGTAACTGTAGCTATCTATAAGGGTACGGTTCCTCACGAAGCAGAAGCAAAAGTAAGTGGCGCACGAATACTACTCCTACCTGCTAGTGTGGGTACTGGTCTGATCGCTGGCGGAGTTGTACGTACGGTACTAGAGGTGGCTGGTATAAGCAACATTCTTTCTAAGTCACTGGGTTCAGCAAACAAGATAAATTGCGCATATGCAACTCTAGAAGCGCTCTCTAGTATCAAACCGCAAAGCGAATGGCACACTACTAAAAATGCTGCTGCAAAAAAACCAGCTACGGTGAAAGGTTAATATATGAAATTTAATGATTTGAAGATTACATCACACCGTCAATCTCGACGCGTTGGACGAGGTATTGCCGCAGGACGAGGTAAAACGGCAGGTCGAGGCACCAAAGGTCAAAAGGCTCGTGAAGGAAACGGTCGTCGTCCAGGTTTTGAAGGTGGTCAAAATCCACTAATGCAACGACTTCCTAAATTGTCGGGTTTTCGTTCAATACGCGTCAAAGCTGAAAACGTATATACTGGGCAGCTAGACAATATTAAAGGTACGGTCATTGATAATTTTGTTCTCGCGGATGCCGGACTCGTTTCTAATCCTTATGTTCGTGTTAAGTTAATAACCAAAGGTGACGTTACTAAGAAACACACAGTAAAGCTACAGCTTGCTAGTGTGACGGCAGTCGCTGCTATTGAAAAGGCCGGCGGGACTTTCGAGTCAATGCCACAAGTAAAACGACTACCGAAGTCTGAAGAAAAGTAAGTTTTACAGCAAAGCTATTACATATACAGCAAGTCTTGTATACTATTAACAATTGTAATCAATAAGTGAGGGTTAAAAGGAATTTATGAGCTGGAAAGTTATTTGGCAGTCTCTAAAGAATGCTGATATGCGCAAACGCGTATTGGCTGTTCTTGGTATGTTACTAGTATTCCGCATATTGGCTCATATCCCAATCCCGCTAAGTAACCCTGAAACTCTAAGACAAGTACTCGATAACCTCTTTAACTCGACTAGTAAATCTCAGCTTCTTAGCTTCATAGACGTTTTGTCTGGAGGTGCCTTAGCTAACTTTTCAATTATGCTAATTGGGCTCGGTCCATACATTAACGCCTCCATTATTTTTCAACTTTTAACTAAAGCGATACCTCAACTTGAGGCTTTGAATAATGAAGGTGAATATGGTCGCAAAAAGATCAACCAGTACACTAGAATTTTGACATTACCACTTGCAATAGTGCAATCCGTTGGCGCAATCTATCTTGTACGTCAATCTGCTTCACGTATAGGCGGTATAGGTGATATTACTGCCAATACGTCACCAATACAGTGGGTTTTAATGATTTCAGCTCTCACAGGTGGCGCAATGCTGTTGATGTGGCTGGGAGAGCTTATTACTGAGCAGAGCATTGGTAATGGTATTTCTCTTATCATTACAGTAGGTATTGTCAGTCAATTACCTAAAACAATCTCTAGTATAGCTGGTTCTGTTTATGACAAAGCCGCAACAACAACAGTATTTGGAAAGCAAATTCCAATTAACAAAACGCAACTGTTTTATGCGTTTCTAATTGCCTTAGCCACGCTTATATTGACAATATTTATTGTCAAGCTTAACGAAGCGTCGCGAAAGATCACAATCCATTATGCCAAACGTGTACAAGGTAATCGTGCATACGGCGGTGTTACCACTATACTGCCAGTTAAGCTTATTACTGCTGGAGTTGTTCCAATTATATTTGCAACTGCATTTTTGAGCGTTCCAAGTTTTCTTGGTCAATTATTGACGAGCGCTGGCAGTCAAAGACTTCAAGATATAGGTAATAATCTTGTAACTTGGTTTCAGAACCCAAGTGCGCAAACTTTTGCCCAACCCGGCTATGCTCCTTATATCTACCCAGGAGTATATTTTGCATTAGTATTTATCTTTACCTTCTTTTACACAAGCATTACCTTTAATGCCAAAGAAATTGCCGAGAACTTGCAAAAACAGGGTGGATTTGTTGAAAACGTTCGTTCGGGCGTACAGACAGAAAAATATTTGAGCAAGGTTATTAATCGACTAACATTATTTGGGGCATTAAGTTTAGGATTTATCGCTATGGTACCGATAATTGGCCAGATATTCTTGACCAGTAAT
This sequence comes from uncultured Candidatus Saccharibacteria bacterium, assembly GCA_964590725.1. Lineage (GTDB taxonomy): Bacteria > Patescibacteriota > Saccharimonadia > Saccharimonadales > JACQNP01 > CAZPWF01. The sequence goes on along the minus strand of CAZPWF010000005.1, from coordinate 32,271 downwards.
GTTGCTCTGGGTGGCACCAGTATTCTGATACTCGTATCTGTTGCACTTGAAACACTTCGCGCAATAGAGTCACGGGCTTTGATGGTTACTTACGACCAGTACGAGCAACCAGACTTCTTCTATGACGCCGACGAACCATTGGCCGGTTTAGGCGCTACAAGGCTTCGCTCACGCCTCCCGTTTGTCTCCAAGTCTAGGAACAAAAAAGACAGAAAGGCAAACAAATCGTAGAAAATACTTTACAAACAGATATAAAATCTGCTACAATTTGATGACGTTATATTTTTATGGCTAAAAACAAGGAAGTTATCGAGTTAGCAGGAGTAGTTACTGAAGCCCTTCCAGGGACTCAGTTCCGTGTAGAGCTCGAAAATGGCCACAAAATTATAGCGCATGTCGCCGGTAGAATGCGAAAACACTACATTCGCCTTGTGCCAGGTGACGGAGTTACGGTAGAACTCACACCTTACGATCTCACAAAAGGTCGTATAACCTACCGTAAGTCATAACTACTATTTAAGCAGAGTGTCATTGCAACAAAAGAGAGGAGGCAGTGATCCGCATGAAAGTGCGTGCAAGTGTTAAAAAGATTAGCCCTGACGACAAGATTGTTCGCCGTAAGGGCCGATTGTATGTGATTAATAAATTCAAGCCAAAGCATAAGCAGAGGCAGGGGTAGGATATGCCAAGAATTTCAGGTGTTACGATTCCAGATAGTAAACAAATTCATGTTGCGCTCACCTATGTCTACGGTATAGGCCCTAAAACAAGTGCAGATATTTTAGCGGTCGCTAAGGTTGAACCAACCGTACGAGCTAAAGATCTTACTGATAGCGAAATTTCAAGAATTCAAGACGCGATCAACGACGACTATCTTGTTGAAGGTGAACTTCAAAGAGTAGTAGTCGGCAACATCAAACGATTGAAAGATATTAACAGTTATCGCGGTCTTCGACATAAGAATAGTCTTCCAAGTCGAGGCCAGCGCACACGCACCAACGGTCGAACCCGTAGAGGTAGGCGTGTCGCTGTCGGTGGCGCACAACCTAAGTCAGCATCTAAGACATAAGGACGGAATAATAAGTGGCAGAATTATCAACAGCAGTTAAGAAGAAGAAAGCTAAGCGCTCTGTACCTTTTGGACAGATGCACGTTTTGGCAACTTTTAATAATACGATTATTACCTTTACTGATCAAAATGGCGGCGCATTAACTACCGCGAGTGCTGGCGGTTGTGGTTTCCGTGGTTCAAAAAAAGGAACCGCATATGCTGCACAAGTTGCAGTCGAAAAGGCTGCTCAGGCAGTCAAACAGCTCCATGGCACATCAAAAGTAAATGTACACATAAAAGGCATCGGGCTAGGTCGCGATGCAGCAGTGCGATCATTACAAGCATTTGATATTCAAGTTGAGAGTATTAAGGACGTAACAGGTGTACCGCACGGTGGTTGTCGTCCACGCAAGGCGCGAAGGATTTAAGGACTAATATGGCTAGAGATACTCAATCAATTGTAAAAATGAGCCGACGCGAGGGCTATGCTCTCCACCCCAAGGCTCACAAAGCGCTACTTAAGCGCTCTACTCCTCCGGGCGGACAACAAGGCAACAACCAACGTCGCAATAAACCAAGTCAATATTCGCTACAGTTGCGTGAAAAGCAAAAAGTTAAGAGACTATACGGTCTTCTTGAGAAGCAGTTCAGTAACTTAATGAAGGAAGCGACTAAGAAACAAGGTCAGTCGGGTGAATTATTACTACAGTTTCTAGAACAACGCGCTGATAACGCAGTATATCGAGCAGGTTTAGCGCCTAGCCGACGAGCCGCTAGACAGCTAGTAACTCACGGTCACTTCATGCTAAACGACCGACGTGTCGATATCCCATCAATTAGACTTAAGTCTGGCGATAAGTTAGTTCTTCGAGCTAAAAGTCTGCAGTCCGACTACTTTAAGAGAATTGATGATGTTAGTCCAGCACCAAGCCTAGTCCCAGGCTGGCTCAAAGTAGATCGAAAGAAGTTTGAGATTACCATTACTGGCTTACCTACTAGAGAAGAAGCAGAATCTGATATAAACGAACAATTAATAGTCGAGTATTACTCACGCTAAAGGGAGGCAATAATAATGTCAAAAACAATCCACACACCAGGTATCGTACATGTTGATGAGCATAGTACTACAAGCGCAACTTTCGCTGTAGAACCTTTGCACACAGGCTATGGCATGACACTTGGTAACTCATTACGACGCGTATTGCTTTCAAGTATTGCAGGTGCCGCCGTTACTTCGTTCAAGATCGAAGGAGCAACTCACGAATTTACAACCGTTAAGGGTGTAAAAGAAGATATAGTTGACATCATGCTTAACCTAAAGGGTGTCCGCTTTCGTGTATTTGGTAACGATGCTCAGACAATTCGTATTGTCAAAAAAGGCAAGGGCAAGGTTACTGCAAAAGACATCCAGGTCAACGCAGACGTTGAAATCGTAAACCCAGATCATTACATTTGTACTATTGATGATGATAAATCAGGCTTTGTTATGGATCTAGTTGTTGAAACAGGCCGAGGTTATCGTACTATTGAAGAAGTTGCTGCTAAGAAGCAGAGTGACATGATTGCTCTTGATGCAATCTTTAGCCCGGTACTCCGAGTCCGATATAAAGTAGAAAACACTCGTGTAGGTCAAATAACAGATCTAGATAAGTTATTAATTACTATTGATACCGACGGATCTATCACCCCACGTGACGCTTTCGAAGAGTCTGCTGCCATCCTTGTTAATCAATACACTGCTCTTGCTGGACAGACGCGCGTAGAAGTAAGCGCTCCCCTGAGTGTGCAAGATAACGACACGCTTGATGAGACAGATGAGTCTGCTGAGCTAATGACGCCTATTGAGGATCTTAATCTTTCAGCTCGCACAACTAACGCACTCATAAACAACGATATCCATACACTGCGAGATCTATTTAGCCTTAGCGACAGTGAACTCCGTGAACTTAAAGGTTTTGGTAGCAAAGCACTTGATGAGGTAAAAGAAAAAATGTCGGAGATGGAGCTCTAGCATGCATCGTCACGGATATAAAGGAAGAAAATTCCATAGAGAACGAGATCAGAGAGAAGCCCTTATAAAAGGTCTAGCTGAATCACTTATAATTTATGAGAAGATCGAGACGACTTTACCAAAAGCCAAAGAAATAGTTCCTTATGTTGAGAAGCTAATTACGAAGGCTAAGAAGGGCGATCTACATAACAGACGTCAAATAATAGCTTCACTCGATACTGTCAGTAGCGCTCATAAGTTAGTTGATGAAATTGCCCCTAAGCTTTCTGGACGCACTAGTGGTCATTTAAGGATCGAGCGTACTTCGCTTCGTCGTGGTGATAACGCACAAATGGCATCCGTTAGTTTTGTTGATGATCTTTCAGCTGCGCCTGCTGCAGCTCCAGTTACAAAGAAACCCGCTACTGTTAAGTCTGAGAAAGCGTCTCCAGTAGTTAAGAAAACAACCAAGAAAGCTGAGGTGAAAGCATAATGAAGACTTATAGCGCAAAACCTACAGATGTAGTTAGAAAATGGTATGTCATAGACGCATCAGAGCTACCACTTGGTCGCGTTTCAACTGTGTGTGCAAACTTACTAACTGGCAAAGGTAAGCCGATGTTTACGAAGCATATCGATTGTGGTGATTTCGTTATCGTGATCAATGCTGACCAATTGGTAGTTACCGGCGACAAGATCGAAAAGAAGATGTATTACCACCATAGCCACTACCCGGGTGGATTAAAAGAGGCGACACTGAAAGAGAAGATGGCAAAAGATTCCACTCAAGTTATCATTCATTCTATCAGAGGTATGCTCCCTGTTAATAAACTACGTGCTGATCGACTACAAAGACTTAAGGTATACGCTGGCGAAACGCATAACCATGCTGCTCAAAAGCCAGAAATACTCAACTTGAAAGAGGCGAAATAATGGCTGAAAAAAATTACTTTTATGCTTTAGGTAGAAGAAAAAGCGCAACTGCTCGCGTTCGACTAATGAACGGCAAGGGTAATATCGTTATTAACGATAAGCCAGCAGCAGAGTACTTAGCTGATAGCAAGAATCTGCTTAATGAGCTATCTCTACCCTTTAAGGTTCTGGAAATTGAAAACAAATATGATGTATCTGTTGTTGTTTCCGGCGGAGGTCATGCTGGCCAGGTAGATGCAATCAAACTTGGTATCGCTAAAGCACTAGCTGTCATGAACGAAGATCTCAAAAGTACGCTTAAGCGTGCCGATCTGCTTGGACGAGACCCAAGAGAGAAAGAACGCAAGAAGTTCGGCCTCAAGGGTGCACGTAAGCAACGCCAGTTCACTAAGCGCTAGAATTACTTATGCTGGCAATGTAAAAACCCCGAAGCTTACTGCCAAGGGGTTTTTTGGTTACGTAAATTATTCTTCGCTACTATGGTAACTTCTATAAACTTTGGCAGCCTGAATGGTAGCGATTGATTTCTCGGCTAGCCCTATACCCATCATGGTGGCACCAACAAAAATCATGCCCTGAGCCCATCTGTAAACGTCACCTGTAATTATTTCATTGAAAGCAGCTGATTCCGCGACAGTAACACCAATACCTACGCCCCCAGCAAGCGCTACACGACCTAAACAGCCTGAACAGCTAGGTTGGTACGGAGGTAGGACCTCACGATAGTTTGCAGTTATGGCCCTTCGGCTTATACTGTAAGTTTTGTTTGGGAGTTGGCCTCCAGTACTATCACTAACTTCTGTAATCGACACCAGCCCAGTACGTTTTAGGACCCACACGCCTTTAAGGAAGATTATACGTTCAGCATCGACTCCTTCTTCGTATTGTTCTTGAAAGGTATCTGCCATAATTTTCCCACTTCCAAGATTCTGATGTACATTTTGCAACCACGGGAGAAGCTCCATAGCGGTTGCGATCTCTCTAGTGTCTGCAATTTTGTCAGATAGGTAGTATGGGTTAACTTGCATGCCCAATTTACGTGCTTCGGCGGACTGTAGTTCTCCAGTTTGTGCTTTATCGAATAAGTCCCATAAATGTTGATCTGGGCGGTCCATATTATCTCCAATAATTAAATTACAATATCATAACTACGACAATAATACAATAGCTATGTTAGTAAATTTGATAATCAAACGTAGAACTTGGGTATGAAGTCTATCATAAATCAGTTCTATACTTTCTGGTTTATGCCTCACTATGCGTGACAAACGATTATTTATGTCAAAAATATAACTAAAATTGACCATTCGACTTTCAAAACTCCATCGCAAAGGTGGGGTTTACTATTTGGGAATATGGTATACTACTGCTAAATTAGTAGGAGGATACATGAGCGACCAAATGCAAGAAGTACGGCAGGATTTTGCTAACAGTTTAAGTTTAATTATTGAGCCTATAACATGTAATGATATGGCGTACGCTTTAGGTGGTTTAACTATAGAAGGTGCGCTCGAGTCAGATTCCTCTGTTGCAGACCAGCATCCTATTGCTATTGAGTACGACATCGATACAATTTATGGATCTGCAGAGATCGGTGACGAAAGAGCCACTTGGCTTATTATGCTTGCATCAAAAGAATTGGTAAAAACAGACGCTGCTGAGCTCGACGCAGTGGAAGCGGATATGCTCGATCCTAATGTCGTATCGTTCGAAGAGTTTTGGCAGGCTGAATGCGAAGCTGAAGCTGAAGTTGTTACAGAAGCGGACCTCGATGCCGCCATTGATGCAATCGAAGAAATTATCCAGTCTTTATAGTAACTTGACAGTGCGAACGTAAGGTAGTATCGTCTAATAGCTATGAAATCTGTGATAAATCAGTTCTATGCCTTCTGGTTTACACCCCACAACGCGTGGCGGACGATTTTTCATTGTCAATAAATTATAAATACAATCGAACATTTTTCCGCCACACAAAGGGCGGTTTTTTAAATGTAAAAGGAGAATAATAATGAAAAATCAATCTACTGAGAGCCTAGATGCGGACATGCAGCCTCAAGCTGGTCATCAAAATGAGAATGCGGACACATACATGCCCGACCGTACAGCAACTACTGGTCTTGCTGGACACTTAAATAGGTTGCGAGAAGAGATACTGAAAACCCCAGAATTGCAGCTACCAAGTCAAGACGGGTCAGAACAATGAATATTAACAGGATTTACAAAGCTCAGGGTGATCATAAATAATCAGAAACCCGGAGGCCTTATCAATGCTCTAGAAATTTTTGTTAACCTGAATATTAATCCGGTGTTTGAACAGGGCATGAAAACCGGAAATCAGTTATAATAAGGAGTGAATATGAGTAAACCAGTAATTTTAACAGGATTGAGGGCAAATAACGATCTGCACCTAGGAAACTATTTGGGCGCTTTACTTCCTATTGTAGAAATGCAGAATAAATACGCCGAAAAGTATCAAATTAACTTATTTGTTCCTGACTTGCATAGTTTTACTACCCCAATTGATCACAGCCTGCTTTATGGACAAACGATGCACAATGTAAAATTGTTTGTGGCTACAGGCCTTGATTTGCGCGACGAAAGCACTTATATATACCGACAGAGTTATATACCTGCACACAGCGAGCTTGCCGTTATATTAAATTGCTTTACTTATATGGGTGAGCTAAATCGTATGACTCAGTTCAAAGAAAAAGGTGATGGCCAGAAGAATGTCAGCGCAGGGCTTTTTGATTATCCGGTGCTAATGGCTGCCGACATTCTACTATACGGCGCTACATATGTGCCGGTTGGGGCTGATCAAACACAACATGTAGAGTTAGCGCGCGATATTGCGATAAGGTTAAACAACAAATTTGATACTGAGCTGTTCATCTTGCCAAAGGCCGAAAAAGAACAAATAGCTTTTGCTAGCACGTCTAAAAGATTGCGCATACGTGACTTGTTACACCCCGAAAAAAAGATGAGCAAATCCGATGAGTCTGGTAAGGGTGTTATTTTCTTAGGCGATTCTCCAGAAGTTGCAACTAAGAAAATTATGAGCGCTACAACAGACAGCTTAGGTAGGATTGAGTATGATTATGATAATCAGCCAGGTGTCAGTAATTTGTTAGATATACTTGCCATGTTGAGCGGCAGGTCAATAAATGATGTAATCAAAGAGTATAGTGGCCATACGCAATACGGACCATTAAAAAATGCCGTAGCGTCAACAACTGCAACGTTTCTTACTGATTTTCAGTCTAAACTAGCAAGTGTTGACGATAATATAATACAAAATAAGCTCGAGCAGTCTGAAATTACGATGAACAAAGTTGCCAATGAAACACTTTTGCGAGTTCAACGAGCTGTTGGTTTACGAGCGTAATGTCTGTATTGAGTTTTGCGGCAACAGATAACATTCGACACAGGTTAGATGCGTTTTTGGTGCAACAGCTTCCAGAAATAAGTAGGGCTAGTGTTCAGAAACTTCTAAAAGACGGCAAAATTACAGTTAATGGTGAATCTCAAAAATCTGGATACACACTAAAATATGGTGACAAAATAGTTATCGACGATGAAGTGTTAGAAACGGCAATCATACCAGATATTCAGCTTGAAATATTATATGAAGATGACGACTGTCTAGTTATAAACAAACCTGAAGGCGTATTGACTCACAGCAAGGGAGCATTTAACCCAGAGGCTACTGTAGCTACATTCGTACAGCAACATAGTGAAATGGTAGACGGTGAACGGAGCGGCATAGTGCATCGTTTAGATCGAGCAACGTCAGGTGTGATGATCTGTGCCAAAACTCCCGAAGCGTTATCTTGGCTGCAAAAGCAGTTTTCGCAGCGCAAAGTTAAGAAAACTTACATCGCTCTCATAAGAGGAGAGCTTAACCCGCCTGAAGCAATTATTGATATGCCAATTGAAAGAAACCCGCAAAAACCACAAACGTTTCGGGTAGGTATCAATGGTAAGCCATCAAAAACGCATTACAAAACACTTGATGTTCATGACGGTCTATCATTAGTTGAACTTAAGCCTGAGACTGGACGCACACATCAACTTAGAGTGCATTTAAAGCAACTCAAGCACCCGATTATAGGGGACACTCTTTATGATGGTGAGCCAGCAGATAGGTTGTTTTTACATGCCCACGTACTAGAAATAACATTACCAAATAGGCAGCGTAAGGTTTTTTCTGTCCCAGTACCAAAAGTATTTGAGCAAATGAGATAACACATGGAAATTATTCTTGAGCAAGGAATGAAAAAACAGCTAGATGAGTTCGTGGACAATCCCAGCCATGCACTTCTTTTGGTCGGTAGAAGCGGAACAGGCAAACAAACTACGCTTCAACACATCACTTCTATAATACTAAATATTGATATGGATCATATTAATCAAAATCCGAATGTATATATAATAAAAGAAGATAAAGCTATCTCTATTGAAAGAATTAGGGATGCACGAAATTTTGTTAAACTACGCCCGACTTCTCATGGAAAAACATCAAGGGTTATTATAATTAACTCTGCCGAACAAATGACATTAGAAGCTCAAAATGCTTTACTAAAGCTTCTTGAAGAGCCGCCAGAAGGTACGGTTATTATGCTGTCGGTTACTACTACAAATATGTTGCTCGAGACAGTTGTGTCACGCTGTAGGGTTATGAATATTGCGCAACCTTCGAAGCAAACTATTATAGACGCATATACTGCAGAAGGCCTAAGCTTGTCAGATATAGAGCGTGCATATGCTATGAGTGGAGGTAGAGTCGGACTTATTAGCTCGAACTTGTCAAATACTGATGATGACTCTGAAAGTGAAAACTATCAGGTTGCTAAGACTTTTTTACAGTCCAAAAAGTACGAAAGGTTACTCATGGCGCAGAGCATAGTTGATCTACAGGATATATCCCAATTATTGTTTGCTCTGAAACGCATAATACAGATATCATTGCGTAGCAAAACATCAGAGGCAAATGCTAGCAAGCTGGTTCGTTCATACAAATTAATCCAAGAGTGTGAAGACACTATTTCAGGGGTTACGCCTAACAGCAAGCTGCTAATGACCCGTCTTGCGCTTGAATTGTAGTATAATGAAGTTCTGAACATGCTTGGATTAGTAGTTTTATTTATTTTTGCAGTCATAATGTTTCGTAGCATCAACGCTAGCGATGAAGAGTTGGGTGATATTCCGCGAAAAATTAGTGACCGCATGGGCAGTCTTTGGGATATTGCGCATCAAGGAATGCGTGAAAACCGTTTTTTACGGGCCGAAAAAGCTTTATTAACTATACTTAAGATCGATCAAAAAAATGCAGCTGCTTATAATCGTCTTGGAATACTGTACGCAAAACAAAAAGAATATAAAGATGCAATTGATTGTTTCGAAATAGCCTCTAGCATAGAACCGACCGCCTCGAGTTTACATAATCTAGGCCTTATATATTATGAAACCGAGAATTATCCAAAAGCTTCGACCGCATTTGAACAAGCCCTCAAGATTGAGGAAGAACTGGCTGCAAGACACATCGCCTACGCCAAGGTACAAGAAAAACTAGGCAATACTAAACTTATGCTGCAAGAACTAGAGAGGGCGGTTGAGCTAGAGCCAAACAATGAGAGCTACTCACTACTCATAAAAGCCTATGAAGCTGCTGGAAAACAAGCAGAGGCAGATCTGTTGGCTGACAAACTAAAAAAGATGGTAACTCCGACAGGTCGGCCTAAAAAGGTTGTTCGACCAAAACGTGTTGTTATTTAACCCCTGTTCTGATACACTTTCCGGGTACTTCGTTTCCCTGAACTAGTTTTTCAAACCAAGGAGCGGCTATGCCGATTCGACTGTTTGGAAAACTAAAAGGAAGAAGCGACTAGAAAGTGAAACAAAAGAAGAAATTTCTTTTGTGAAAAATGACCGTCGATTCTGACGAGCCACCTTAGCTCAGTTGGTTAGAGCACCTGTTTTGTAAACAGGGGGTCGTCGGTTCGAATCCGACAGGTGGCTCCATAATTATGTGTTTTTGCCAAATTCGTGAGTGGATTCATGAATTTGAAGAGGATACCACTTACTAAGATTGCTGTTGATGGTTAGAAATTCATTTTGCAGCCATCTAGGCAAACTTAGTATTACGGGTCGACGAGCAGGGTTAGTGAAGCGGTCAAACACGACAGACTGTAAATCTGTTGGCTTATGCCTTCGTAGGTTCGAATCCTACACCCTGCACCAAAATATGACGCCCACAATAGTGGGTGTTTTATTTTGGTTTAGTGACGTGGTTTCGTGCTACGAAGGCTAGTCCGTGGAGCGGACACCTTCGTAGGTTCGGTCATCCAGCCCGCTCGCAGGAGCTTGTTCCGAGAACGGGTGCAGATGTGCGCAGTCTACACCCTGCACCATACCGCTTATGCCAAAGACTTTCTACGGAGAGTCTTTTTGTTTGCTATGATATATGTATGAAGATTACTAAATTAGTACATTCTTGCTTACTCGTTGAAAAAGGTGATAAGAAAATACTTGTCGATCCTGGCGTGTACAGCTGGCAAGATGAAAAAGTAAAGAAAACGGATTTCTCAAATATATCTACGGTCATTGTTACCCATAACCATTCTGATCATTTCAGTAAAGAATTTGCTCGTACAGTGATGCAAGCTTCGCCAAATGCAAAGTGGTACGGCACTCAAGAAATAGTGGACACCCTTAAGGAATGGGGTATTACAGGCTTATTAAGCAGTAAAGATGAAGACGTCCAATTCATTAAGTCAGAACATGCAGACTTGTCCCCGTGGTTTGATAAGCAACCAGAGCACACAAGCTATGTTATCTTTAGCGATATACTCATTAGCGGTGATTGTCAAACACTAACTAGCGCTTACGGAGCACGAATACTCGCAGGTGCGATCAATGGAGGACCCTGGGGTGCTGTGGTTGGTTTCTCTAAAATGATTGAGTCAATGGCTGATAAGCCAAAAATCGTCGTGCCACTTCACGACTGGCATTGGAACGAAGACGCACGAATCGGAATATATGCAAGGTTAGCTGAGGTCTTAGGCAAGTTCGATGTTGAGTTCATGCAGATTGAAAGCTGTGTGAGTCAAGAAATCTAGTTCTAACCTGACTAATAACACTGCACCAATTCGCTTATGCTTGCTTCAGATATTGTACAAAGTCATAATAACTATGAATAGGAGGATCAAATGGCAAATGTTGTAGACCAAGATATTGAATTATCAGAAATACTAGTACGTATAGGTGAGACTCAAGAAGCAGTGAGGCAGACGCATAGCAACGAATCACTCGGACTGCTTGCTATTGTAGCAAATCTACTTGAAGGAAGAGAAGTACAAGTTAGCGGCACGTTGACTAACCGTGAACTCGAGTGGGCAGGCAGAGTAACTCCAGTCAATAACTTGCTGGCAAGAGTAACGGGTGTAGTTATAGATACTGAGGCCCCAACAGACCCAGAATCTATAATACTCGGGACCGAGTTCCCAATAGTAACCTTTGTAGCAAGAACCCTAGATACCAACGAAAGACTAGTTGGAGAACTTCACCAAGATGGCGTAACTCTACAGCCCGTGGACGCGGCATATTAAATAACTAACAAAGTTCTGACCTCAGCCAGTACGATGCACCAAGCTGTAAAGCATTAAGAACGTCCGAAATGACGTTCATTTTGTTACAATAGCATCATGAATTGCCCTAAATGCAGCAAGCCAATGCGTAAAGTTCGTTGGGAAATTACTAACAACTCTTACACTGGCAAAGAATTTAAAGAATATGGTAAATCAACCTACGAATGTAAAGACGATGATATTTGGGTAAATATAGAGATGCCGATAACTGAAGAATCTAAACAAACTACTTCAAAATAGTTCTGATTTCTCTATTTCTGACGATACAGTAATTTATTGACTCAATGTTATTAATAATCGAAGTTAAGTATGATCAAATCAGAGCATTTGAATGTTTCTCTACTTAATGCGTAGATTTGTTTTGTTAAATTTGATAATCTTAATATAACGAACGGAATTGAGTGAGCTTTATAAATTGTGAAATAACCAATCAAGAAACAGAAGTGCCTTCTTGGTATAGTGTTATTTGTGGTCAAGGCACATACGATGTCAGGGGCTTCTCTGCAGATGATGCAGGCAATAGAGTTTTGCATTATATAAAAAGTGTTAATGAGCAACGTTCGACGGTTGCAGAAATATATAATAAGCCAGAACCGTCAGATGAGGTTCGAGGTTTGCCCCTCTCTACTGAATACCCAATAGAAGAGGCATTTAAAAAAGAAATAATTTGGCGACGAACTGGTGGCGATGAAAATGATGAAGAAAGTTTTGTTCCTCTTTTGGTCGAATATAGAACAAAAAATCCATATAGTCTAAATAAAATAGAAAATATCAATACATCTACTAAAGATAGTGAACCAAATTTACTAGCTTATATTGGTGAAATTGCATTTTTAAGTCGGGACGAGCGCGTATCTTTTATATCTGGATTAATTCAGATGAGTCCAATCAAAAAAGATGCTAGAATATCATCTGTGCCGTTGTAGCTCAGTGGTAGAGCACCTCCATGGTAAGGAGGGGGTCTGGGGTTCAAGTCCCCACAACGGCTCCAAAATTTGTAAAGGTGTTGTAAAACGAAGTTCTATCTGTTAATATATTCAAGTTATGGCAAAAAAAGGTGACAAACGCAAAACAATTGGACTAGTGTCTGAGGAAAGTGGACATCGTCATTACTACACAGTAAAGAATACGATGAATACTCCTGATAAATTGAGTCTAAGAAAGTACGACCCAGTGCTTCGTAAGCATGTTTTATATGTTGAAACTAAGAAAAATCTTGGTCGAAACGTTGTTAAGGGTCGCAAATAAAACTTTCGCATCGAATACGACACTAACGTCTCTTGAAGAGGCGTTTTTTATTTAGACACATCCAATACCGTATTGATAAACTCGGCGTGACTCCATACAAGAGGAGTGACCGAAACGGGCTGACCAGTCTGAGGGTTTACTTGTTCCGGAAGTACGCCGCTCGGTAGAGCCATTGATATCGCCCAATCTATGAGTTCTGATGCTTTTCCTGGCACATTTATGCGAGTGTAATATTGCGCTACCCACAGTGTCGTAACTATCCATGGATTTCCTAAATATTTTGGCTCAGATGCAAAGTAATTGTCATTTTCATATCGTGGTGTTCCGCCTGAAGGTGATTTGTCTAATAACGTATTTTCAATCTTTTGTAGCGATTGTTGAATTTCTAAAGGCTGACTATTGTGCATACCAAACATCATTATTCCGTATACGCTAGACACATCTAGAGTATTGTCGAAAGTTAGTGAACCATCTTTTTGAAGTAAAAAGCCTTTTCTAAACGCGCCTATAGATGGTTCAAAAAACACACTAGAATTTTTAAGTATAGATTCTGCCGTCTCTTCCCATAAAACAGCATCATCTGGATAATCGAACATTGTAGCAAACTCTGCTGCAACCAAAAGCGCTTGGTAGACTACGGCGGTAGTGTATGTGCTCGTTTGAAACTTCTCTTCCCATAAGTCATAGCTAGCATGTGGCAACCCAGTTTGCTGATCTATGTATCGTGCCAGGTAGTTTGCGGCTGGTTGTATAAAGGTAGGGTAGAGATTTTGAATATAATCTTGGTCTTTGTTTTGTTCATAAAATTCACCCAGCATATAAATAATTATTGCTGTTTCATCTTCCTGGATAGCTAATTCTTTGTGACGATCGTGAATTAAGGGATGCCATGTACTGCCAATTGCTCTGTCGGGTTGATACTTGTGCATCAAATAACCCTCAGGCGTTAAGATGTCACGACAAAACTCAAAAAACTTTTTTGGCTCATCAGTATAACCTAGGCGTATGAGTGGCCACATAGCGTAAGCGCCATCTCTAGGCCAAACGTAGCTATAGTAGTCGCGTCCGTAATTGTAGATAGAGGAATCGCATGATGCGATGATGCCGCCACGCTTGTCGGTGTGGGCTTTTATTATCATTAGAGATTTTTTAGTCATCTCTTGATACTTACTGTCGACATTGTGAAGTTTGTTTGCGGCAATCGATAGCCAGGTGTTCCAGTAATGTTCCGTATTAGCTAGTCGATGCGACAGGCCTTCTTTTTTTATTTGTAAATGAATTTCTTCGGCTTTGAACTGTGAGTCAGCTGCAACAATCCAATAATCTATGTCTGAACTCTCATTTGATTTTAGCGGAGTACTGAACCGGATAACAGAATCTACGCCGCCGTGTTCGACAGCACTTCCAGACAGTTCACCGTCCTCTGCGTCTCTAAATGTTCCTTCTTTACCTTCGATACCGTAATTTCCTACGGCATATTGATCAAATGGGTTACCTGACTGATCTTGCCCATAGACAAGCAGGCAACAGCGGCCTTTGTAGTCAAGAACGTAATGCTCTTCGGGTTCGAACAGGGCGGTATCTGCACGTCCACTTTGTGAGATCTGAAATACCTGATGCATAAATATGCGAATGTCAGCAAAATCAGTCGATTGATTGGTTACGCTAATTCGTCGACAAAAAACATTTTGACTGCTATCAACAAAATCTTGAAACAGAAGCTCAATGCGCAAGTCGTCATTCTGCATACGAACTGAACTGACTAGTGCGTCACTGCTAAAATTAACGCTAATATCCCAGCCCCCATCCTCTATCCAGCTAAAAACCCCATCTACCCAAACCCCTATCTTATGATGAACGCTTCTAGCAGTTGTTAGGTTGTCAAGTCCTACATATGGATAGTAGAAATCATGGACTAATCCGAGCTCGTTTAGGCCTACCGTTAAACTTCCGTTTCCAAGAATAACAGGCCTACCCACAGCTAGCTTACCAACCCTTTTTCTGCAAGTCTGAACTTAACATCATGCCAACTATTCATAAAGTTAATATATGCCTCGTAGGGGTTTTCGTAAGGACTAAAGTAGGCATGTATGTCACCGTCATTAAAATATTTTGTACACATGTAATAAAAATGATCTGAAGTTTGTAATCTTCGCCAATCTTCAATTAACTCTAAGTCATTAGATTTAATTACATTCTCTTGGATACTATAGATCGCCGACAAAGCCTCCTGTTGCATAGGATTGCCGACCCATGCGCTTAAATCTCTTTCTGTGTCTGCCCATGTTATAGTATCTGGCACGCTAATTTGATCGACAGGATCAAAATTATCTATAACCTCGCTAACCGTCATAAAGGTATTGCCTTCTGTTTTTAGCCATTGATTAGGTAAGTGATGTAAGAACTCAAATATCCCAGAGTCTTGCCATTGATGCTCGCCGAAAGTTTCATAATCCATAAATAGATTGAAGTTAGTTGCGTCACCAGTTTCGCTAAGCCAATGGGAAAACTTGTCTGCGGTTAGTGGCCACTCACTCCAATTACGATCGCCAAACCTAAAAGCAATATCATCGCTGAGTTTATAATTTTTCAGCAGAAGACGAATGTTGTTGGTGTAGGTTGGTCTATATACGTAGTTTGGACTGCGCCAGCCTAATATCGGATCCCAACCTTCGGTTAGAATCCCTTTATAACCTGCTTTATCAGCCCAATAGGCAAGATCGTTGTTGTAGCTTAACTCAGTATTTCGAAATACCTGTGGGGTTTGCCCGAAAAGTTGTTGGATTTTTGTTTTATGCATCTCTACCTGTACTTCAAACTCCGCGAGAGAATAGAAGAAAGCCAAACTATGATGATATGTTTCTGCGACTATTTCAACACGACCGCTTGCTACGAGCTCTTGAAAACTTTGCAACGCTTCTGGCGACCATTTTTCGAGCTGTTCCAATACTGTGCCAGTAATAGATAAACTCAATTTGAGCTCGGGATGCTTGTGTAACAACTCAATAAGTTTTGCATTGGTTGGAATATAAGATTTTTGCGCAACCTTTTGTAGTATGTCTTTGTTGTTTGTTCGATCTCCTTCAGGCGCTTCAAAGTAATTGTGCCTGGTGCCTGCATCAAATATTGTGTAATGTCTAACCCGGTAGGGTTGATGTACGTGCAGATAAAGTACTATTGCTTTGCTCATGCGATTGCACCTACTGGTCGTTCATAGATGTCGAGTAGCTTCTTTACGGACGGCTCCCAACTCAATCTGGAAAGTTCTTCTGAACCGTTGTTGTACAAGGTCTTAGCTAGCCCTTCGCCACCAACAACTGAACACATCATGTTGGCCATTTCATCTATGTCCCAAAAATCAACCTTCAAGCAATTACGCAATACTTCAGAAGCACCCGATTGCTTACTCATTAATACAGGCGTGCCAAATGTGAGCGCTTCGAACGGAGTTAACCCAAAAGGTTCAGATATACTAGGCATCAAGAACAGATCCGCCACCCTAAAACAATCTCGCCAAGCTTTGCCCGTACCGTTAAGATAACCAATAACAATAACGTTCTTGCCAATACCTAGCTCGGCACTTAACTCGATTAACTCACGATATTGCTCACCGCCACCAGAAATAAGTAAGAGAGTTTTTGGATATCTAGCAACCACCTCTTTCATCGCATACAGCATGTTTGTTAGGCCCTTTTGTATTGTTAAGCGTCCTGCACTCAACAATACTTTGTAGCCATCGGCTTTCATTTTTTCTATATATGGGTATGAATTTCCAACTTCGTAAAGCTGATCCTGCTCGAACTCGATTGCATTATGAACTACGCTCACCTTAGATGGATCGATAGAGTATTGCTGTATTATAGTTTGTCTTGTGGCTTCGCTTACGGCAATAATTTTGTCTGCTAAATGAAGGCCCAGATATTCAATCTCGTGCACCAATGGGTTTCCGGGTTTGCCCCCGGCTCGATCAAACTCGGTAGCGTGAACGTGTACGATCAGCGGCTTATTACATACTTGTTTTGCTGCTAGTGCCGCCCGAAAAGTCAACCAGTCATGGGCATGAATAATATCATAATCATTATATGCAACGAGCTTTGCGACATAGTTAGTGTACTGTAACTGATGCTCGTCCATTCGCACGCCACGTTTAGAACCGTCCTTGGATACATATGTGAAGTATTGGCTATCGTATGTACTGCCAGCTTCTTCATGTATAACTTGTTCTACTCCTAGTGGTAGGGCAGGATTAATTTTCATAAAGTTGATGTCAGGGAAATCGGCTGTGAAGGGGAGAATAAACTCGATGTCCACATCTGACTTTGCCATTTGTTTACAAAGTTGATAGCAAACAACACCCATACCACCCGTATGGTGTGGCGGCAGCTCCCAACCTAGCATCAACACTTTCATAGTTATTGTTTTTCTTCCCGTTCCTTTACATAAGCATTATAAATAGTTGCGAGAAAAAGCACAAGTATTTTACAGAGGTGGTAGACAACCTACTACTCTTATGGTATTATCACGATAATCAAGCATAAAAATATTTAGGAATTTAATTTTGATCAAGTCAGACCACATACGTAATATTGCTGTAATTGCCCATGTTGATCATGGGAAAACAACGCTTGTTGACGGACTTTTAAAACAGTCAAATACTTTTAGAGACAATCAAGCCGAGATGAGCCAAGATCTAATTATGGATAGTGGTGATCAAGAAAAAGAACGCGGCATTACTATTACTGCCAAAATAACTTCAGTTCAACATGACGGATATCGAATAAACATTATCGATACGCCAGGTCACGCTGACTTTGGCGGCGAAGTAGAACGAACTCTAAATATGGCAGACGGCTGTTTGTTGATCGTAGACGCACAAGAAGGCCCGATGCCTCAAACCAAGTTTGTGTTAACTAAAGCTCTGATGAGCGGGCTTAAACCAATTGTAGTTATAAATAAAATCGACAAATACGGCAGCAGAATTGCAGAAGTCGAAGACGAATTAGCTGACCTATTCCTAGAGCTTGCAATACATGAGGATCAGCTGCATTACCCAATATATTATGCTGTCGGAAGGGCCGGAAAGGCTTGGGACACTATACCAACAGATTTTGAGGCTGAAGGTGATTTATCCGTTTTGTTTTCAGGAATTATTGAACATGTGCCAGCGCCAAACGTAAATGTAGATGAACCTTTTCAAATGTTAGTTACAGCTCTAAGCTGGGACACGTTTCAAGGTAAGTACGCCATTGGACGCATAACAAGAGGTGAAATTAAATCTGGGCAATCTATCGCTGTATGTAAAAAGGATGGCACAGTTACTAAGGCTCGTGTTGATAAAATATATACCCACCAAGGGCTTGGTAAGTCAGAAATACCTTCTGCAAGCGCTGGAGACATCGTCAGTATCACCGGTATCTCAGATGCTCAAATTGGCGAAACAGTTACGCACGTCGACCATCCTGACGCGCTGCCGGTACTAGAAGTAGAGTTGCCAACTCTTAAAATATACCTTGGCCCAAATACTTCTCCCCTTAAGGGTAAAGAGGCCGAGTTTAGCACCAGCAGGCAGATAGGTGAAAGATTGGATAAAGAGCTAGAGACAAATGTTGGGCTACTTGTCGAACCTGACGGTATCGGTTTCTTGGTTTCTGGACGAGGTGAACTCCATCTTGGGGTGCTGATTGAAACAATGCGTCGCGAAGGTTATGAGTTTGAAGTTGGAAGGCCGCAAGTCGTTACTATTGAAAAAGACGGAATAGTAGAAGAGCCTATTGAAGAAGTTACTGTAGAAGTACCGCCTGAGCACGTAGGTGCTGTACAATCAGAGTTTGGTAAGCGTCGAGCAGAACTAAAAGATCAGTTTACTTCTACCAAAGGTGTTACTAAATTACTCTATGAAATGCCCACTAGAACTCTTCTGGGGCTCCGAAACATTCTGATCACCAATACTAAGGGCACGATCATAATGAATAGCCTGACAATCGGCTATCAAGAGCTTGGGACAGCATTGTCTCAACAAAGAAGCGGCGTTCTAGTAGCCTGGGAAAGCGGCAACACAACAGCTTACTCACTTCAGACTGCTGAAGAGAGAGGTACGTGTTTTGTCGGTGCCGGTACGCAGGTTTATGCTGGACAGATTGTTGGACTTAATACGCGCAGTGAAGACATGGAGATAAACGTAGTTAAAGAAAAACACCTAACAAATATGCGTAGCAGTAGTAGTGACGGCGTAGTTCAGCTTACACCTCCTGTCATCTTTAGTCTTGAACAGTGTTTAGATTTTTTAGAAGATGATGAATTGCTAGAAGTAACACCCAAGAATCTCCGACTGAGAAAACGCGAACTAGATCATAATAAGCGCAAACGTCAAAACAAAAAATAAACCGAATTAAGGCCACATTATGTAGGCATGTAGGCCCAGAACTTCTACCACAACAACTCAGTTGCCGGATCAATGTTTTCTTGCAAAATTTCCATAACAATTCACCTCTGCGACACCCAGATTCAAATCAGATCTGCCATAAATTTAAAAGACCCAGATAAAAACTGAGTCTTTTGAATTGGCAGGGGAGACAGGACTTGAACCTGCGACACCCGGTTTTGGAGACCGGTGCTCTACCAGCTGAGCTACTCCCCTATAGTGGCATCTGCTACATAATAGAGCACAGAACCCCATTTGTCACCACATAACACTTTATAATTTACGCCAAATCTGTTATACATGATGTAATGAATAAGTACGTGCTAAACAGACCCGCAATGATAATGCTCTATGGCTTCCCTGGATCAGGTAAGACCTACTTTGCTCGACAGCTAGCAGAAACCTTAGGCGCGGTTCATCTTCAGAGCGACAAAGTGCGATTTGAACTTTTTGAACAGCCACGCTATGACAAACAAGAGAACGAGATCGTATCGCATTTAATGCAATACATGGCAGAAGAATTTCTAAAAGCCGGCTTGAGCGTTCTTTATGACGCAGATGTAACTAAATCCACACAACGACGTGAAGTTCGCGAAGTCGCTTTGAGTGCAAAAGCTTATTCTTTATTGGCATGGCTTCAGATTGATATTGAAAGTGCGTTTACCCGCGTCGTTAAACGTGACAGAAGAAAAACTGATGATAAATATGCACACCCTATGGACCGTTCTACATTCGAAGAACAGATTAACAAGATGCAAAATCCTACACAGACCGAGGAATATGTTGTTATTAGCGGGAAGCACAACTTTCAGACGCAGCAAAATGCCGTCACGAAACGACTTTATGATGTAGGATTATTGTCAGTTGACGATGCTCAGACTGGTTTAGTAAAGCCCGGACTTGTTAATCTTGTGCCCAACTTTGGTCGTGTTGATAGTGCTAGGCGAAATATCTCCATTCGCTAATGGCTTCTCGCCAGTTTTTTATTCCAGATATTGGCGAAATTACGATTTCAAAACGTAAGTCTTCAAAGCATATGCGTATCAGTATTGACGCGCATAACAAAGTTAGAGTGTCCCAGCCGTTATGGGTCCCGTATCGCCATGGATTAACATTTGCTACTCAGAAAACTGAATGGATTCAACAACGTCGTCAACCGGTTGCAACACTCGAAGACGATACAAAAATTGGAAAATTCCACAGGTTGATTATCACTAAGTCAGAAGTCTCGAATATTTCAACCCGAGTAAGCGACAGAACGATTTCAATAAAAATACCTAATAAATTCGAGATAATGAGTGAACCAGTGCAGGAAAAAGTGCGTCAAGCGTGCATAAGAGCATTAAAAAAAGAAGCAGAAAGTCTTTTGCCTCAACGGCTGGCTACTCTCGCTGAACGTTTTGATTACACCTATACTTCAGTAAAAGTTAAGCATTTAAAATCCAGATGGGGAAGTTGTACTAGCAACAAAGAAATAACGCTTAACTGTCTACTGATGCAGGTATCGTGGAGTGAGATTGACTACGTCATACTTCATGAACTCGCTCACACCAAGCACATGTCTCATAATAGCGATTTTTGGAGCAGCGTTGGCGCGACAATGCCAGACTATCGCACAACAAAGGCCGTAATTTCAAAGCGTAAGCCAGTCGTTTTTGAGACCACATAAAATACTTTGTGGCATAATGTAGCCATGAGCATTAAAACAACACCCAAAAGCGCAAAATTAGAACGTGAACGACTAACTAGTCTAATCAATAGCATGGCAGACGGTGTCATAGCTGTGGACGAGCACGCCAAGGTCGTTTTATATAACGGTGCCGCTCTAAATATTCTCGACGTTAATAGTTCAATGACTGATAAACTCATAAATACAGTCGTATCACTTGTAGATAAAAACGGACAGTCAGTCGATATACAATCAAAGATTTTAGAAGCCAAAACTTCGATCAGCAGTCGTGATTGGAAGTTACAGTATTCAGACGGAGGTACGGTTAGTTTGTATGTAAGTATTGCTCCTGTGCGTTTGGGCTTTGCTAAACGGGGGATGCACGGTTACGTAATTCTACTAAGGGATATTACCCGAGAAAAATCATTAGAAGAGGAACGTGACGAATTTATTAGTGTTGTTAGTCATGAACTAAGAACGCCAATTGCGATTGCCGAAGGAAATATCAGTAACGCCCAATTTATTTTTGACAAATCAGGCATAAAAAATCCCGGTATTCAGGACGCCCTCAAGCAAGCGCATGATCAAGTAGTCTTCTTGGCGGGCATGATGAATGATCTTGCAACATTATCACGCGCCGAGAGAGGAAAACTAGCTGTAGACGTAGAGCCTATTAATGTACACGATCTACTTAATGAACTTGTTCAGACATATAGTCGTGATGCTGATGCAAAAGGTCTTACGCTTACAGTTGAGCCAAATGACAACCTGGAGATGCTAAGTTCATCACGCTTGTATGTACGCGAGATTCTTCAAAACTTTGTAACAAATGCTATTAAATATACCGAAAAAGGTTCAGTAATTGTTGGCGCCAAGAGTAAAGAACAGGGTATAGAGTTCCATGTGCGAGACACCGGGATTGGAATAAGCAAGTCGGATCAAGAAAAGGTATTTGACAAGTTCTTCAGATCAGAAGACTTTCGAACTAGACAAAATAACGGCACCGGACTGGGTCTATATGTGACATTAAAGCTATCAAGAATTATTCATGCAGAGCTTGATTTAGAAAGTAAAATCAATCACGGATCCACGTTTTATATCTATATTCCTAATCTCGAAGCTGCTCCTGGTTCGGTAGATGAGGATACACGTGCATAACAGGTATACATATATTTCGCTCTTTCCAGTCAACAGTTCCAAATTCATAGCTAAGCATTGATTCAAGCCCGATAATCAATTCTGTAAAGATAACTAGCGGGAAGTTCACCAGGGCTATCGGGACATTAGCTGGATTCGTAAATATTACTATCATTACATGGGTCATTATAAGTATTAATACACTTATGGCCGAGAGCAGAACTACATAATCAGCTAATCCGATCAGTAGGCCACAAATCAGCACTACGAACGGCAACATGAAAACCACAATTTCAAATATTACAAGCAACATGACCAACTCTAGGCGTTTGTGTGTCTGTGGATAGCGTACACGTAAAGCCGTCTGTCGCTGGTCCGCCGCAGACTTAAGTGTCTGAACATCAAGTTCATCTTTTGTGCTAACAAATACGTACTTTGATTCTCTCGCAAGTTCCCGGGCAAAATAACGCTCCGGAAGAACGCTTCGAGATACAGCCTCAAAACCACCATGTGTCGCTATCGAGTTACGTTTGATAAGCCAGCAAGTACTTAGAACTGGCGGACGACGTAAGCCCCACCTTGGTATAGCTAACTCCCACCAGTAACGCATAGGCTGGATAAATGCAGCGCCGAGGCTATTTTTTAACCTTAACGGCAGTACGCTCAACATGTCTACTCGTTGGTTGAGCAAAACAGAAACCATGCTCTCAATACTTCTAACTCCAAAGCGTGTATCCACTCCGCAAAAAAGTATTAACCGTCCACTCGCTTCTGATGTAAGTCTTTGATAAGCAAGATTTTTTGGAAGCCATTTATTATCAGGTTCAGATCCGGATATAAACCTAACACCATCATGAGCGTATTGTTTGATGATATCTGCCGTACCATCATGTGAACAATCATCCAACACCAGTATCTCAAGTTTTGGATAGGTGTTAGCAATTAGGGAATCAAGACAATCTTGTAAATCATCTGTTTCATTGCGGGCTGGTATGGCAACGGTGACAGTAGGCAAATCTTTGTGAGAATATTTAGTGCTAATTCCGTAGGAACGGCTCCGCCTAATATTTAACGCCGTCGATATAAATAATCCTAGCGCACACAATGCCGTAAAAAACGCAAAAAGTGATAATGACTGTTGATTGAATTGAGGCTGCAAGAGAATGTAATACCCTGCGAGCAACACCTGTAAACCAATAATCCATAAACTACTACGTAGAGTTACCGAACGAAGATACTGTTCGTGCATACGTTGTTTTAAAATACGAAAGATATTAATGATACGAAATATTGCTAATGCAACAAAAAGTGCAACGAAAACTAGACTATAACTGTTTGCAACGCTAGCGATTAAGCACAAAGACAAAGCCACAAGATCAAGAATTGCCAAAGTATACCGTATTTTCCAAAGCAATCTAGTGTATATTAGTAATTCGATACATGCCGAGACAGCGAAAATTCCAACAAACATAAGCCCAACTATAAACCATAGAAAGCATCTCGTATATTACCTATTGTTATTATCCGTATATGTGTGATATATTTGACATGTGCAAGTCTACCGTTATAAGTAGGCTTTTTAATTTGGGAGTAATAAGTGGCGAAACCTGATCAAGACAAGCAAAAGAGTAAAAAACCGGTTACGAAGAAACCGGCTACACTCAGAGAACAAGCTCAAAAGAAGCAAGATGACAAGCCAAAACAGAGACGAATTAGGGCTGGAGCAAAACATGCATCCAAGCCATTTAAAGCAGCAGCAAAGGTAGGTAAAAAGGAATACTACCTTCCTTTGCCCGACAACAAGACTGGTAAATTTCTCAATAAGCGTCGACGAATTACACCAAAGTACTTCGTAGAAGCCTGGAAAGAATTAAGGCTTGTTACTTGGCCAAACCGCAAAGAAACAACGAAACTAACACTAGCAGTTGTTATATTTGCGATTAGCTTCGGTGTTGTAGTAGCTGTGGTTGATTATGGATTAGATAAAATATTTAGGAGTTTATTACTAAAATGAGCAAACGATACGACATGAGCAAACAATGGTATGCAATTCATACCTACAGTGGATACGAAGAAAAGGTAGCCGAGAGCATCAGACAACGCGCAGATAGTCTAGACATGAAAGATAAGATTTTTCAGGTAGTCGTTCCGAAAGAGAAAATGATAGAAGTAAAGAACGGTAAACGCAAAGTTGTTGAAAAGCGAATTTTCCAAGGCTATGTAATGGTCCAGATGAAGATGAGCGAAGATGCTTGGTATATCGTACGAAACACTCCATCCGTTACAGGGTTTGTAGGTAGTGGATCAGAGCCGACACCTATAGAGCCAGAGGAAATGGAAAAGATAATGAAGCGCATGGGCCGCGAAGAACCTAAGCATAAAATCGACTACAAGATTGGCGAGGTTGTTAATATTACCGATGGACCATTCAAAGGCTTTGATGGCGCAATTAACGATATTGATCTTGCTAAAGGTAAGCTCAAAGTCCTAGTCAATATGTTCGGTCGCGAAACACCTGTTGAATTAGATAGTCTACAGGTAAAAAGAGTATAAAAGTGGAAAGTGTTAGCGAAGAAGGTGAAGTACAAAAGAAAATCACCGAGCCTAGATTATGGATTGATCACATCTTACCTTCAGATAGAATAAGTTTTTCTGCTCGAAAGTGGACACAAAGAGGTGCTGGCGCGTTAATCGCTTTTGCTGCTTACGAAGCAAACTATGATGTAACTAGTATTGAGACTATGGCTAGCGGAGCTATAACTAAAATAGTTGCGTTTTACGCAGGTTCGTTTACTTTAATCCAACCATCGCACGCCTTAAGCAAATTTACATATGAACAGAGTCTAGACAACAGGGGTGATTTGTAGTACAATCTACAAGTTACGCACTTCTATCTAATAAAGAAAGGGAAGGAGAGTCCGAGCAAAGAATCGGATTCGAAATAATCTATGGCAGGAAAAGAAGTAAAAGCTAATCTTAAAATGAAGATACCAGCTGGTAAAGCTAGTGCTGCGCCTCCAGTAGGTAGCACTCTCGGTCAGTACGGTGTTAACATGATGGATTTTATTAACCCATTTAACGACCTAACACGAGAAATGAAAGGCGTGGTTACTGCGCACATCACTATATATGTAGACAAAACAATGTCATTTCGTGTTGTTGGCCAACCTACTGACGACCTAATCCGTCAAAAACTTAGTATTCAAAAAGGTTCGGGCAAGCCTAACAGTGAAAAAATTGCCAAAAAATTAACCGACGCAATGTTAACCGAAATTGCCGAAGAAAAAGCAAAAGATATGAATGCAGATGATGTCGAGGCGGTAAAGAAAATGGTCGCTGGAACAGCTCGAAGTATGGGTGTTGAAGTCGATGGCTAGAGACAAGATGATGATACCGCATCACACTGGCGAAGAACTTACACAAGCAATCAGCATATGGCAAGAGCGAGTTAGTAACGGTGAGTTAGTCCCTGAAGATGCATACACAACCGTAGTAACGTTCGTAGGTAGTGTTGCTGCCGGCGAATCATTGCCAACGACTCACGCGGAACACATAGTTATGGCAGAAGCACTGCAGCTTATGCCAATACAAGAAGGCGATCATAAGTAACAAGATTGAGAAATAATTAATAAATTGTGGGAGGCCTTAGTGCCGCAAGCACCACGAGAGGAGAAAGTAATGGCAGAAGCCAAAAAAGTCACAAAGAAGAAGACTGCGAAAGAAGAAGTAGCAATATTAGAAGCTATCAAGGAAGTTGATGGAGCGGTAGTTGAAATTGAAGCACAAGAGATTACAGACGAACAACCTAAAGAGGCTGCAAAAGTAGCTAAATCTGGTAAACGAAGTGCCAAAGCTATAACAGAAGTTGAAGAAAAAGAAGCAAAAGAAGCTCTTAAGGCAAAAAAATCATCTGAGGAAGTTGCTAAACCAAAAGTTGTTGCCAAGCCTGCGCGAACCAAGCTAGAGCGAAAAAGTAAATCTTTCCGTAAAGTAAACGAACAGATTGAAAAAGATAAGGCTTACAGCCTAGCTGGCGCACTCGACCTAGCAACAAAGACCAATCCAGCTAAGTTTGACGCGACTGTCGAGCTTCATATACGACTAGGCGTAGACCCAAGGCACGCAGATCAAAACATTCGCGACATAGTTTCTCTTCCAGCTGGAACTGGTAAAACTGTGCGAGTTGCTGTTTTTGCAGACATAGATGACGTTGCAAAGGCTAAGAAGGCTGGCGCTGACATAGCTGGTAGCGATGAATTTCTACAACAACTAGACAAAGGTGTAATCGATTTTGACGTTTTGATTTCTACACCAATGATGATGGCTAAACTAGGTAAGTATGCTCGAGTCCTTGGACCAAAAGGTCTTATGCCAAACCCCAAGAGTGGTACAGTTACATCTAATGTAGAGAACGCCATTAAAGATGCGCGCGCAGGCCGCGTCGAGTATCGCGTCGACAGCACTGGAATTGTTCATGTTGGTATCGGTAAAGTTAGTTTTGGTAAAGATAAACTTAACGAAAACGCCAAAGCAATCATTGCAAGTGTTAAAAACGCTAAACCATCAAGCATCAAGGGATCTTACGTTAAGACTATTTATGTCACAACCAGTATGGGGCCGTCAATTTTAGTCGAAAACACTGAGCTAAATTAAGCACAAGCTGCTACAATGATCTAATGATTATTCTTGGGATGACCGGTCCGATTGGACACGGTAAGACTACGTTTGCTGACGCTCTATCAAGCTTGATGCCGTCAACCATACATTTCGAGTCCAGTCTAATCATTGCTGAAATCGCAAACGATCTACACGCCAATCTTCAATCAATACCGGACCCCTATAACATTGACTCCCTGAATTCATGGCTGGCAGTTTTACCAAGAATACTTGATGAGAAGCTTCAGACGAAGACAAACTTTGACGACATAAAGTTGCACCAGAAACGTATCGAACAACACCCGATTGAGTACCAAAAACTCATTCTTCATGTCGAAAACTTGGTACGAAACCCTGAAATGGCTCATCACAAAATAACGCGCGAAAACAAAGAAAACTACCGACCCTTACTACAATGGCTTGGTGGCTATCTTGTTCAACGTGTCGACTCAGGTTTGTGGTACAAAGAAATAGTACGTCGACTAAGAAGAGCTGAATCGGCGGGCACAGATCTTTGTATAGTTGGCGGTCTTCGTTTTCCAGCGGACGCTACATTACTTCGGGATGCTGGCGCTATTATAGTCAAAGTCTATAGACCAGGCTATCTGCAAAACGACATGCTTGACCCAACAGAACGTGAGCGAGAGAACATTAAGGTTGACTGCACGGTTATGAGTAACGGTAGTGTAGAAGACGTACAGATATTTGCTCAAAAATTTCTTGACGATATTCGAAACAATAGATTAGAGCACCTCTACCAAACAAAAAAATAAGTTGTAATATTGTCGCTTATGCTTGCATCATCTATTTGACACACCGTACAATATGTATAAATTTGGAGGTGTAATGGGTGTTTATAGTAACAGGCAGATAAAGCAGGCTATCAAAGATGGTCATATTGTTTTTCATCCATATGTAGAAGAACATATAGCGGGGAGTAGTGTTGATGTAACGCTCGGTAAATGGTTCTATAGGACAGAACGACCAAGCCAGGGCGGGTTCTATAATCCCTTTGATAAAACGGCGGTTGATCAATATTTTGATGGACCCCACAAAGCAGAAATTCATGAAAAGTGGGCGGAAAAACACGGCCGAACCCTGTTTGCAAACATACCTGCCGGACAACCCATTATTGTTTTGCGGCCTGGCGAACGCATACTTGCTCATACGCATGAGTTTATAGGTATAAAGGCACCAGGTACTTCAACTATGCAGGCGCGTAGTACTTGGGGCAGAAACGGCGTTGCGGTTTGCCTAGATGCTGGCTGGGGTGATCCTGGTTATATTAATCGCTGGACGATGGAAATATACAATATGAACCAACACGAAAGTGTAGTATTACCTGTTGGAGAACGAATTGCTCAGCTTGTATTTTATGAAACTGGGCCGGTGGATTTGGAGTATAAAAAACTAAGCGGAAAATACCA
Organism: uncultured Candidatus Saccharibacteria bacterium; assembly: GCA_964590725.1. GTDB lineage: Bacteria > Patescibacteriota > Saccharimonadia > Saccharimonadales > JACQNP01 > CAZPWF01. Next base: position 4,093 of record CAZPWF010000005.1, on the reverse strand, counting down.
GCCTGGTGTAAGTGATAATCTGGATAGCCTTATTGCTGACTGGTCTCCAGAACAGATGTTACCTCGCGCTTACAACGATAAACGCAGTCTCCCGCCGGAAATTGAAGGTTTAAAAGTATGAAAAATTCAATGCCCCTTGATAGGAGTGGTAGCTTTTTTGTAGTTGAAGGTACCGATGGCTCTGGCAAAGGTACGCAGGTCGGTTTGCTTGTTGAACGTTTAAAGCAAGAGGGTCACGACGTTGCATTGTTCGACTTTCCTCAATATGACGAACCGTCAAGCTTTTTTGTAAAGCAATACCTAAACGGAGAATATGGTACGTCTGAAGAAGTCGGACCTTACACGGGTTCACTGTTTTATGCCTTAGATCGTTATCAGGCTGCCAAGTCTATCAGAAAAGCTCTCGCGGACAACAAAGTTGTCATAGCTAATCGCTTTACCGGCTCTAATATGGCCCACCAAGGAACAAAATTTAAGACAGCCGAAGAAAGACGTGGCTATTTCATTTGGCTCGATAATCTCGAGTTCCAGATGCTAGATATCCCGCGACCTGATAAAAGTATAGTTTTACGCGTGCCAGCCGATATCGCGCAGAAGCTAGTTGACCAAAAGGAAGAAAGAAACTACACAGAAAAGAAGCGCGATCTGCACGAAGCCGACCTTGAGCATCTACAAAAATCAGTTGAAGTTTATGATGATCTGTGTCAGTTATTTCCTAAAGACTTTTTGCGGATCGATTGCGTACGCAGCGGTAGCATGATGACAATAGACGAGGTTCATGATCACTTGTGGAATACACTTGAACCCCTACTTCCATCAGTACAAAAATCTCAAGCCAGCGCCGTTGTCACAAAAGAAACTATTTCAGCAAAGATTAATCCTTATGTGCAACGAACAAATAATGGTTGGGAAATAACAGCCAAAGGTAAACAGTTCCTTGATGAGGCTGTTACTAACACGACGTCTAATGTGTACGCATTTACTGACAAACTCAGTGCCCTAACGATCGCAGCAGCAATGGCCAGACTAAGCCGTCGTGGTGACGACATGCGCGTGACTATTCTTGATGAATTTGCCAGCCATATGGGCAAAGACGAGACCCTTTTACAGCGTGTTATAACCGCTTACGGTGATGACTCAGTACAGCAACTTGTCGGGCAGCACTTTGTCGTTGAAGGTGCCAGTAATCTTTTAACAAAACAACTTGAGTGGGGCCGACTAGCATCGTACCTAGAACAATCAACACGCTACATTTACTTTGACGAGCAGGATGAAACGGGTAAGTACAAATATTACACGCCAGAACATCTGCCCAAAGACCTAACGGCCGAATACGATGATGCAATGACCAGTATCTTCCAGATATATTCCAATATGGTGCACAAGCTCTCTGACTATCTTAAACACTCCAGTAAAGTACCTAAAGAAGAACAGGATGGAGCCTGGAAAGCCGCCATACGCGCCCAGGCTTGCGATGCAATCAGACCAGTTCTGCCCGTAGCCACCAAGTCAACAGTTGGAATATTTGCATCCGGTCAAGCGATTGAAATGATGATTATGCGTCTTCGTGCTAGCCAGAGTAGAGAAGCACGTCAAGTTGGCGATAAAATACTTGAAGAAGCACGAAAAGTAATACCGACATTTTTGGAGCGAGCTGATAAATTAGATCGTGGCGGAGCCACAACCGCATACTACGCAAATACATTTTCTGATGTTGATAAATTTGCCAAAAAACTACCAGAAACATACAGTGCAGATCTAGATGCAGTCAATCTTAAGCATGTTTGGCCTCGAAACGAACTGGATCTATTGCCCCACATGCTATTTGAGCACAGTAATTTGTCGCTAAAAGAAATTGAAACAGAATTAGACACCTGGAATTATGCGGAGAAACTAGAAGCATTTAACGCATATATTGGGGAAAGACTAAATCGTCGTCACAAACCAGGCCGAGCGATTGAACAAGCACGTTATACTTGGGAACTTATATGTGATTACGGCATATTTAGAGATCTGCAGCGTCATCGTATGGTAGATGACCTAGAGTGGCAACCACTTACACCGCGTTTTGGTTTCGAGATACCAACACTGGTTGAAGAAGCGGGCTTGAGTGAGTCATTTGAGCAATGCTTTGATATCTCGGCGGCTCTGTATAGCAAACTTCAAGCAGGGGGCTATGAGTATGAAGCGCAGTATGCGACCTTACTAGGTCACAAAATGCGCTGGACTATAACATATAACGCCCGAGAAGCGTTTCACTTTCACGAGTTACGTACAAGTCCTCAAGGGCACCCCGGCTATCGCAAGCTAGTGCTTCAAATGCATGATAGGCTGTCCGAAATACACCCTATGCTGGCTCAAGCTATGAAGTTCGTTAATCAAGCAGAAGACCCAGAGCTTTCCAGACTTGCCGCTGAAAGAGCAACCCAATATAAATTAAACAAAATAAACGAAAAGTAACCGCAAGCTACTCAACTCATGACTGTGAGTATCCGGGGAGTACTATATTAAATTGTGATCATTAAAATATTTTGTTCTGTGTTTCAGAATGGTTGAAGCCTAGATCGAAAGATTTTAGTACAGCCCAGTAAAAATAGGCTTCGATACGAAGCCTATTTTTTAATTTGGAGACACCTATGGATGCAACGAGTATATTTAGAAGTGAAGTGATTGATATAGACCCTATTAATGGGGTTGTAAAAACTACTGAAGGTGAGTTTTACAGACAAGATAACGTACGGATTATTGATGACACGAAAGTAGTACGCGGAATCGTTTATGCTGGCTGTCCAGAAATAATTATAATTCAAGTTCATGAAGCACCTATTGAGATAAGAGATCTACCAGCATAATTGTTAAGTTGCCTAAATAACCACTTGGTCACCGCTGTTGACAGCACTTTAATATTCATTTATTATTAAGTAGTTGCCAAAGACAGTGACGCCCGAGCAATCGGTTTGAAAATGTCACCGAGGTACTATTATTCAATTTTGATATTTTAGTACGCTAAACACCTTTGGAAACAAAGGTGTTTTTATCTGGCATGCGTTCGAATATAACGGTCGATTGAACGCACAATTAAACCAAATGAGGTTATATAGTGGCATTAACTAAACAAGAAAAGAACGATATCGTCGCCGAAGTCGGTGAACTACTTAGTAGTTCTAAGCTAACAGTGGTGGCTAAGTATCAAGGTACTTCAGTTAAAGCGATGCAGACACTTCGCAGCCAAGCTAAGGATTCACAAACATCTGTGAAAGTTATTAAAAACCGTCTAGTCATTAAAGCGGTAACTCAAAGTGAAGTGCTTAAAGACATAGACGTAAGTACACTAACAGGTCAACTTCTCTATGCGTTTAACAATACTGATGAAGTTGCTCCAGCACAGGTGTTGGCTACATTTGCAAAAACAAATCCTACTATTGAATTTGTCGGTGCAATCAGCCCGGACGGCAGGTTCATGCCGGCAAGCGAAGTTGAAGTACTTGCAACGCTTCCAAGTAAGCCTCAGCTTATTGCCGAGGTTATGGCGACACTCTCATCACCAGTAAACGATGTTATGAGTGCGTTATCAGGTAATCTACACGCATTGCTTGATTCTATTGAAGCAAAAGCTATTAATTAAGAAAGGACAATCATATGGCAGATCTAAAGAAATTTGCAGAACAACTTGTTGGACTTACTGTTGTAGAAGTCAACGAACTAAAAACAATTTTAAAGGATGAATACGGCATTGAACCTGCTGCAGCTGCAGTTGCAGTTGCAGCCGCTCCAGGGGCTGGTGACGCACCTGCTGCTGACGAAAAAGCAGAATACGACGTAATCCTTAAGGACGCTGGCGCTCAAAAAGTTGCCGTTATCAAAGCCGTTAAGGATCTTACAGGTCTTGGTCTTGGTGAAGCAAAGGCGATCGTTGATGGCGCTCCAAAGCCAGTCCTAGAAGGCGCCAAGAAAGAAGATGCAGAAAACGCAAAGAAAGCCCTTGAAGAGGCTGGCGCAACTGTAGAACTTTCATAACATACAATACCTACAAAGCAGAAACACGCCGATCAATGACGAAAGGCGTGTTTTTGTGTTATTTTATCCACAGTTC
>CAZPWF010000004.1:21377-64808 GCA_964590725.1 uncultured Candidatus Saccharibacteria bacterium | reverse complement strand
GTAGTCTTCATTCTCAATCATCTTTTGAACGCCTCGCATCTGACCCTCAAGTATTTTGGCTCGGTGCAATGCTCGTTGTTTTATGTCACCTATCATACCTCTATGATAATACCCCCTGGGGGTATTATGCAAGGCCACCTTACGAAATATAGTAAATATGTTGCTGACTTATCTGACACTAAAACCACTCAAACCCCCATTAAAGCGTGCGAGTTTTTGCAGACTTGTCAGATTAGTAGGTAGTCAGAAATGACATCACTACTTTGTTCTGGTTCTCGTACGCCTTGATTATCTTTTCGGTGAATACGGGTTCATTATTTAGGTAGTAATAGAAAGTCTGGCGGCTGATTTTAGCATGTAAACAAGCATCAGTCACAGTAGCATTATGCTGAATTGCATCAGCTAATTTAATATATGTTCGGTAGGTTACTTTGTGCGGCCTACCTATGGCTTTTTTAGTCATAATATACTCCTTTTTGTATTAGCCCATACTTCTATTATCTCAGGTAGGGCTTTATGGAATCTTTGCTAATTGTCGTTACGAATAGTCGGTAATATTACCGCTATGAGTTCGTCAGCTTGCTTTCGTTTTTCGGTTCTTGACGACATGTGTTTTTTACGTCTCGTAATAAACGTGACTAGTAGAACGATGGTGAGCAGAGTTATCAGGAGTGCCATAACAACTTCTATCCTAACACCCTAACGCAAGTCCTATGCAATCCTAGTGTCTTCCAGGGGTATGAAATCCCGTTCATCCTTTTGCTTGCTAGAAACACTAATTAGGCCGCGGAAATTTTTTGGCCAGAATTCGGCTGTTAACTGGCTATAATGAGGGCATGATTGACGTGCGTGAATTCTTTCCTGAAATGGCTGATAAGGATTTTGGTCAAGCACACGCAGAAATTATGCGTGATGTTGTTACCGAGATTCACGATAAGTTACGTAGCTATAACGACTTCAGCCCATTAGTCATACAGTACAGGCCAAATATTTCGGTAGCTGAAGACCTTATGCGCATTGGGTGTGTTAGACAACTTGCAGATAACCAGATTATTTATTGGGATCCTGATGAGAAGCAGGATGATTACACGGATTACGTTATTACAGTAGTGAACCGTTATAGATTCGAGAAACTGTATTTGAAGCTGACAGGTGCCACCGAAAAACAGATAAGTGAGCAACTGCCCAACCTTGTTTATTACAACCCCGTTACTGGCAAAGGCTTTGTGAATGGCAATCCTGTACACTTAAAGCCCTCGAAGCCAAGGAGTAGGGTTAAAGCTAAAGAGCTGTTTGACCTACTGTTTGCTTACGCTCCAAACCCAGTGCCACGTGAGCGGCTTACAAGAACATTGCGCTTAGGCGAAAATGCACCAGACGAATCCGATAGATTAAGTGAAGCATTCAGCAATCTCCGCAGTCGCTGTGATGTAACGAGTAAGGTAATTTCTCTAAAAACAGGGGCGTTAAATGCCACTGCAATGCCTTTTGATAAAATGCCAGACTTTTTTATTTTTCCAGAGTAAAATCCCGATTTTAGCTCTATTACGCGCAGCGATTTACACCTAAGAATCACTTTTTATTCAGGTTATGCTAACCGCAGGTTTGCATTGGAAGTGTCGGCTTATAGCAAACCCGTCGGCATTCCATAAACCAAAGGATAAATAATATGAAAGACTTCACGAAAGAAAGTCATATTAAAAATAAACAGAATGACTCGGAACACACAAATAGTGCTCCCGACCACCAAACACCGATTTCAGACACGACTTTACAGCGTAAAGTTTCGTCTAAAATCGAAATTACAATCACGCCTAAGCAGCTTCTAGCAGCTACGTGGCTATTTAAGCAAGCGGAGCTAAAGAAACCGGGCTGGCTGCGTCAGAAGTTCTATATTAACCAACGTCGTCGCAAGACCTTAAATGTTGAGCTAGTCGATGCACAACTTGACCGCGTGTACTGTGGTCACGGTCAGGACAATGATGGCTTCTTTAGTCCTCTGCATGAACTCTGGCACCAGATAAATGGAGTGTCATCATGCAAATAGATTTTAGCCACAACTTCCCAGAAGTTAGTAAAAGCAAGAGCGGTACCTACTTCGTTAAACTTCACTTCCCGACACTTGGTTTCTATGTAAACGGTATCCGTGTAACACCGTCAAAACATAAAGAGGGCGAGTATGTTGTCTATAAGCCAGCAATACTCAACGTCAACGAGGAATGGAAGACCAATTACGACTACGAAAGTTCTTGCGAACTCTGGTTGTACTTCAAAGAACTAGCTCTAAAAGCAGTTGATGAATATGGCGACACTTCAGAAGACTTTAATGACTGGGAGGGCAAGGCTACTTAAATCTCACATAAATGTACCTATGTGATTACTAATACTATTAGGTAACTAATTCTATATAGATAACTAGTTAATTTATAGGATTTCTGTTTAAGAGATAACTAAGCCTACAAGCAATGAGTAAAGCAATATATAAGCCTAATGCGCGAGACGACCCAAGTCCGTACGAGGAGTTGTGCGGTAAGCCACTAACTGAAGCAGAAGAAGCAGAAATGAAATTCAACTTAGTCAATTTCGTAGAAACGCTCATCGCCATGGATCGTCAGCACCAAGAGTGGATTAAAAACCAAAAAGACCAAACAAAACAACCTACATAAACTAACGGGCTGTACCGTTATCGGGCAGCCCCCATAACTAACTTTAGGAGAATTACAAATGAGTAAACAAGAAAATCTGTCAGCAACAGAAAAATTCACAAAACACATAAAAGAGATAATGTTGCAGTACCACAGCGAACAAATGTCTAACGCCATAAAGCGTGGGTTATTAAACCGTGCCAAGAACGGTTATGCCGTAAGCCGTCCGCCACTGGCCTACTCTAAAACTGAAATGCCGGGATTCTTCAAAGTAAACCGCTATGGCAGGGCTTTGCGTGAAACACTAAAGAAACTGGCGAATGGTGAAACGAATATCGAATCTGTAACTTTCAACATAGCAATGATTTTCTACAGCTCAAACGGATTTAAGTCATGGAGCACAGCAAAGACTAAACGTCTACTGTCTGACCCGTACTACGCTGGCTACATCAGCTACAAGGGGCAGTTATTCGAGGGTCTGCATGAGCCACTAATCACAAAGGAGGAGCACGAAAAGTTATTGGAATTACTGGAAAAGCATAACTACAGTAACTCCTTAAAACAGCTTGATAAAAGCCTATAATCCCATTAAAATAGAAGTATGTCCAGAGTAACAAGATGAACTATTTAATCGCGAGGGTGTCAGACCCAGACCAGATAAAAGCACTACCAGCCCAAACCAAACGCCTGGAACAATATGCTAAGACGCAAGATTGGGTAGAGGACGTTGATTACAAGTACGTCGAATTCGACGAAACAGCGTTCAAAGACAACCGAAAGCGTTTTAAGGAATTGGTACTTGAACCATTACTGACAGCAAAAGACAAGTCTATCGTTGTTTTTGACAAGGTAGACCGTTTTAGCCGTGATAGTTCGTCAGATGAGAAAGTAGCACTCGTCAATCTCTGTAAGCAGAATAAGATTGAACTGCATTTCCCGCACGACCACCTTATAATGAACGCTAATTCTGCCGCTACTGAATGGTTCCAGCTAGACATTAACATTGCTCTGGCTGGCTACTACTCGGCAGCCATACGTGATAACGTTCGTCGTCGTTTCGACCAAATGTTAGATGACGGTATCTGGATTGGTCGTGCACCTATCGGATATGTAAATTACCAAGAGCATGACGATAATGGCAAGGTCATCTTTAAGGGTATCAAACTTGATGTAGAGCGTGATTACCATATACGCAAAGGCTTTGAACTTCGTTCTACGGGGTTATCTTACAAAGCTGTTGCCAAAGAGATGAAAGCAAAGGGCTTGCGTAGTCGTACTGAAAAAGCGGTGGTCATCAGTGCTGCACAATGGGAGGAGATATTAAGCAACCCATTCTATGTAGGACGTATGGTGTACAAGGGCAAGGAATACGCCCACAAATACGACACGATTATTGAGCCATGGCTGTGGGACAAAGTCCAAGAGGTCAAAAATCGCCGTGCCAACGGTAAGACCAAATATAATAGCAAGCCATTCCTATTCAAGAACCTCAAGTGCCAAACTTGTGGTTATTCTATTACCTTTGACGGTCCCAAACATAACGGCAAGACTTACGGTAAATGCACCGAATACAAAGGCAAACATGGTGCAGTATGGGTTGATGAAGAACTGCTCATTAACCAGATTCGTAAGCTCCTCAAATCTATTGAACTACCAAAGAAACTAATCCCTGACTTGGTAGCAGAAATAGAGAAGAATCACACCAGTGAACAAGAACGTTATACGGGTACTAAAACTCGCTTGCAAGCAGAATACGACAAGTTAGATGAAGAATTAGAGGACTTATTCAAAGACCGTAAACAATTCAAGTCTCAACACGCCTTATTTGAACGCATGGTCAAAAAGATTGAAAAACGTCAGAAAGAATTACTGGATGATTTACAAGACCACAGTGCTGGTGATAAGGCGTTCGTGATTGGTGCAAGCTACTTACTAGATATTTGTAGCCGTGCGGTTGAACTATTTGACGCCGAAAGTACGAAAGTAGAGCAAAAACGCTACCTAATCGACTTCATACTTTCGAACGCAACTTTAGACGGTGAAAAACTGCAATTTACTCTGAAGGAACCGTTTGAAGCGGTCATTGCATTATCAAAAACTGGGAAATGGTACGCCCGGACGGATTCGAACCGCCGACCTACTGTTCCGAAGACAGTCGCTCTATCCAGCTGAGCTACGGGCGCGCATTACCAGTTATATTATAAAGGTTCGAATCGGATTCGACCCACCCATATTTTCTTTCAGAAAATTGTTCGGGCCCTCCTCAGCTCGGTCACATTCGTGAGCCGCGCTTCCGGACTTGCAAACTGCCACAGACAGTTCTCACACCGACCTACTGTTCCGAAGACAGTCGCTCTATCCAGCTGAGCTACGGGCGCAAAGCTGGCTAATTGTAACAGATTGAGGCGCCAAAGTCACCCCTTTGACTAAGGAGCAGCGTCAGCTTCTGGATCAGGAGGTAAAGTAGTCACAACTTCCTGATCTAACACTGGAACTGTAGTTGTAGCACCTTCTGCATTCTGAGTAGGCATATCTGAGACTTCCGGGCAAACCTCTTTGATTGTTGTTGAAGTGGAATTTTGTGTTGTCTGCGGGGCTCTAGGTAGTCTTTGAGCGATTGCGCACTGCACGCCGTCAAGAGACGGAACGACCTTTTGTGTATTTTCTTTGCTGAATTCTTTACTAAAAGTAATGCTCCAATTATGACCAGTGTCGCCTGCCTTTTGAAGCTTATCTTCCATTAGTGAATCTGCTTCACTCTTAACATGCCCGGCATACCACACACCGCCAGCGATCACCGGAATCATCATGCCAGTACCGAAAGCTAACCCTAGTAATGATTTTTTACCTAACTCCCTCACCATGCGAAATGAATATCTAGGAGATTCGGCATCTTCGGGATTATTATTTTGTAAATCCATAAAACCTCCAGTTATAACAAGGCACTCAAAATGTTATGAATACATCGCTATACTATCAGTTACTCTTCTGATCGTCTGTTGTAGTTTTTTTAGATGATTCTGGTAATTCTTTTATTTCTTTTGGTTTGTCAGCTTGCTCAAGGGTATTTTTCAAGACCTCCAAGAGACTTTGGGCGTGTTCTTTGCTCATACCAATTCTAGAAACTGCTAAGGGCTGATTATTCGGACCCGATCCTTGCATGAAGTTAACAACAACTCCGTAGTTATTTACCATAACGTGCACCATGTCTGTATATACAATTCTTGCATCCATTGGCATAACCATAACTTGAGGGATAGCAATACCTTGATCGTCAATCATATTTTGATTACTAGAAGATCCCGATACGTCATAACCGGCTAACTTCCATAACTTAGTTGCTTCGTCTTCTTTTACCCCAAAGTAACTAATAAGCAACACCAGAATATCCTCTCCAGGTCGGTCCCGACCTAGCTCATATTCAGATAAAGTGTCGGCTTCGATCTCAACAGCACCAGACACTTCTACTAATGTTTCTTTGCGCTTGGTTCGCAATCGTTTAAGTTGCTCGCCAAGTGGCCTAAATGGCTCATGCTTATTCATCTCATTCATACAATTAACATGTTACGCTGATATACATGGTGCCGCAAGCATAGGCAGGTTATAATATAAACAATGTTTATTATAGAAAATGTTCCGCTTTCGATCTATTCGACAATGCGCTTGGGTGGTGTTGCTAGATTTGTTACTGATGTAAGCGATCGCCAGGATGTAACCGAAGCGGTAGCCTGGGCTAAAGAAAAATCACTGCCAGTAATTATGATTGGCCAGGGTAGCAATATTATTTGGTCTGACAAAGGTTTTGATGGCTTGCTTCTCATTAATAAAATTATGGGTATAGAAGTTTTCGAAGAGGACGATGAGAATATTTACGTAACGTCTGGTGCTGGTGAGTTATGGGATGATGTCGTGAATAACACTGTAGACAATGGATATAGTGGTATAGAACAGCTATCACTGATTCCAGGTACAGCTGGCGCAACGCCAGTTCAAAATGTCGGAGCTTACGGTCGCGAAACAGCAGATGTACTAACTACCGTAGAGGCGTTTGATACTCAGACTAATACTTTTATTACCATACCTGCCAGCGAGTGCGAATTCGGGTACCGCACTAGTCGATTTAAAACACACGATAAGGGAAGATATCTGATAACAAAAGTAACCTTTCATCTCACGAAAGCCGCACCCAGCCCTCCGTTTTACTCCGCACTAGAGAGCTACCTATTAGAGCACGATGTTAAATCTTATAACGCAAAGGAAATTCGTAAAGCAGTTATTGCTATTCGTAACTCAAAGCTGCCCAACCCAGCAAAAATAGCCAATGTTGGATCGTTTTTTCACAACCCTATAGTTGATTCAAAGAAAGCTTTTAACCTTGCAAACAAATACCCTGACATGCCACATTGGCCACTAAAAGATGACACAACTAAGCTCTCAGCAGCATGGCTTATAGAACAGGCAGGCTACAAAGACTTTCATGATACAAAGACAGGTATGGCCACCTGGCACCTGCAACCACTAGTGCTGGTAAACGAAAAAGCAACCTCTACAAAAGATTTATTAAACTTTAAACAAATAATCGTTACAGGTGTTAAAGAAAAATTCGGAATCGATCTTCAGCAAGAACCAGAACTCATTGGACCTGAATAACCACAAAAACTTGCGTTACTTGTTATAATAGAAGGTATAAATTTGCTGAGGATCTATAGCAAAATTTAGATAAACAATCTAAAAACAAAGGGGCATGTATGCGCACTCCTGAATTAGAACGAGTATTTATTGACGCACCAGAGCCGGTCGTAGAGCTTCGAGAAGAAATTAGTAGTTTCTTGGCGATAAGTAGTTTACGGGCTCATTCGCAACCAGGGATCCATGGCACAGTCAACCAGTATGCCGAAGAACTAGGCGAGCATTGGGGGGAAGTTGTTACAGATATAACACGTGAAGAATTCGGGGATGACATAGAAGAGATTGCGAGGGTTACATTACTTAGAACCTCTGGGCGGCTAATTCAATACGCAGCAAGAGCCGAAAGTATCGAGATAACCAACTTAGTGGATCACTGCCCAGAACTAACCAAAAGAGAACGTATAGGAAGAAAGCTCAGAAACTTTTTTAGAAAGAATATATCGGTTAATGACGCGACTCCGGCTGTCTTTGTTGAATGCGAAGCCCTTGACTATTTTGCAGCCGAATTAAGTGTTATTGAAAGAGGACAAATACAAAGTCCCGAAGACCTAGGAGCTGTTGCCAATAGAACCGCAAAGAATTTCATTCGTGATCGATTGACCATGCTTGATGAAAACAGTCTTATTTAGTTAAATATCGCTCGGCAACGGAAATTGTAACGCAAACTCTTGGACTTCTTTGCTTAACTTGTTAAGCAATTTTTTATCGTGCCTTTTTACAATAGATTGCTTCATCCATTCGGCGACCTTAGCCATGTCATCCTCTTTTAGCCCCCTAGTCGTAATAGCAGGAGTCCCAATACGTAAGCCACTTGGGCGATATGGTGGCAGGGTATCATTTGGTATTGCATTACAATTGGCAGTTAGCCCTATTTCGTCCAATATATCTTGTGCATCTCTTCCTGTAACTGCAAAGCTTGTCATCATATCAACTTGCAAAAGGTGATTATCGGTACCATTGGTTACGAGTTTGAAGCCTCGTTTCATAAGCTCATCGGCTAAGCGCGACGCGTTTGAAATAACTTGTGATGCGTAAGTTTTAAACTCAGGTTTTAATGCTTCGCCAAAGGCAATCGCCTTTGCCGCGATTGTATGCATGTGTGGTCCACCCTGAAAACCAGGGAAGACTTCCCTGTCAATAAGTGTCGGTAAATTATCAATGGTTTTTTCTGGAGCTTTGAGTGGGTTACTTACCTTACCTTTTGTTAGTACCATCCCGCCACGCGGACCTCGTAGAGTTTTGTGAGTCGTTGTCGTTATAATGTGAAATCCGTAATCAAATGGATTTGGCAATGCCTTTCCAGCTATAAGTCCAGCAATATGCGCCATGTCAGCCATCAAGACAGCATTAACTTCCCTGCCTATTTCGGCAAACTTTGCATAGTCAAGATTGCGCGGGTAACCAGAAAATCCTGCCAAAATAATCTTGGGCTTTTCTTTCTTGGCAACCTGATACATTTCATCATAATCAATCTCGCCTGTTTCTAAATCCTTGATTCCATAACGAACAAAATTGTATAGCTTTGCGCTGCTGGTAACTGGGTGGCCATGTGTTAAATGTCCTCCATGATCCAGTTTCATAGCCATAACAGTATCGCCCGGTTCAAGCCACGACTGATATACAGCAATATTGGCTGGCGCCCCAGAATGTGGTTGCACGTTAGCGTGATCAGCATCAAACAGCTGCTTTGCCCGGTCAATAGCAAGTTGCTCTACTTTATCGGTATTATCTTGGCCGCCATAATAACGTCTACCCGGATATCCTTCTGAGTATTTATTAGTAAGGACGCTACCGAGAGCATCCAGCACATCGCGACTTACGTAGTTTTCACTTGGAATAAGCTCCAGACCTTGTCGCTGGCGTTTTTCTTCGGCTTGTATAATCTTTGAAACAATCTGATCTTTCATAAACCCTCATCTTTCTTGGTTACTTCAACAAATTCAACGACGAATATTTATCAGATCATAGTACAAGTGTACCAGGTCTGTAAGCGCTGAAAAAATCCTTGTGGTAAATACCCCATGCGGTATAATTATGATCACAATGGCTTCAACCAACGAGAAAATTGGACAACTTATTTATCAAATCCGACAAGAACGTGGCCTCACCCAGGCTGAATTTGCTCGTCGATTAGGAACTAGTCAATCTGCTGTTAACCGCATGGAACACGGGCGACAGAACCTAAGCCTAGAGACACTTGGCAGAATAAGTGACGTACTAAATAAACAACTTATAAGTATCGGTGAAGGCGGGATCAATCTGCGCATAGAAGGCGGGCATGAGCTTCACGGTAACGTAACGCTTAAGCGTAGCAAAAATGCAGCCGTAGCGTTGTTGTGCGCCAGTCTATTAAATCGCGGCGTAACAAAGTTCAAGTCATTTCCACGTATCGAAGAGGTGAACCGAATTATTGAAGTGCTAGAAAGTATCGGCGTCAAAATCAAGTGGACTGGAAACGATCTAGAGATACGCCGTCCTGAGAAACTCAAACTCGGCAGTATTAATGTCGAATCAGCCAAAAAAACCCGCAGCGTATTAATGCTACTGGGGCCACTAATGCATGAATATAGCAACTTCAAAATCCCTTACGCTGGCGGATGTAAGCTTGGAGCTAGAACAGTTACTCCACACATCTTTGCGTTGGAGCATTTTGGTGTTAATGCTATAGCCAAAACCGGGCATTACGAAGTGAATGTTAACAAAATTACACCCACTGATCGTGTCGTTTTGTACGAATCAGGGAATACTGTGACTAATAATATACTTATGGCCGCTGCCTTATGTGACGGTTCTGTGACAATTCAGGGAGCAAGCGCCGATTACATGGTGCAAGACTTATGTATGTTCTTGCAAAAAATGGGCGTAAAAATCAAAGGGCTTGGATCGAGCATACTAGAAATTAAAGGTTGTTCTGAGATAAAAAAGAATATTACCTTTTCGCCAACCGAAGACCCAATCGAAGCTATGTTCTTTATATCTGCTGCTATTACGACGAATTCTCATCTTACAATTAATCGAGTTCCGATTGATTGGATCGGCTTAGAGCTTACCAAGTTGAAGAAAATGGGTCTAAAATTTAATACTTCTGAACGATACCCCTGTGATAACGGTGTCACCGACTTAGTAGACCTTGAAATTGATAAACATGAGGGTAAGCTAGTTGCGCCAAAAGATAAGATTCATCCCAATCTCTGGCCGGGCATCAACCCAGACTGTATCCCGTATTTTGTACCAATTTGTGGCGTCGCCAACGGCCGGACGCTGATTCACGACTGGATGTTTGAAAACCGCGCTATCTACTATACAGAGATGACAAAAATCGGCATGAACGTAGAACTAGCCGACCCGCACAGGATCTATATTCAAGGTCCAACCAAATTTAGTAAAGCAGATGTCGTCTGTCCACCTGCACTAAGACCAGCAAGCTTATTACTGATTGGCATGTTGGCTGCTAACGGCATTAGCATGTTACGCAATGTCTACACTATAAATCGCGGTTATGAGGATATAGCCGAACGACTTAACAGCCTAGGTGCTAAGATAACTGTCATCCACGAACTATAGATCTTGGGCGATTTTTTTGTAACAAGACTTACAAATGTGATACTTCTTTACTTCACTTTTGTCGTTAGGTGGACTCAGTAAGATTGCACCAAAATCATTTAATTCCTCGCTACATTTATCACATTTAGGTTTTATAGCCATCAAGATTTCTCCACGGTTGTTATCGCATCAAATATCCATTCCACACGTAACTTACCCTCGTTATGCATCTGCACTATTTGGTCATAACTAAACCACTTGACGTCCAATATTTCGTCTGGTTGAGGTTTTGCATCACCACCGATTACCTTAGCACGAAAAGCATGACGAACTGGCGTATCAATAGCTTCATGATAAATGTTAATTTTATCTAATAATTCCGCATCGTAGCCTGTCTCTTCTTTTACTTCGCGAACAGCCGCTGCCTCTATAGTCTCTCCCTTGTCTACGTACCCGGCAGGTAAATTCCATAGTCCATAGCACTTTTCCTGCATTTCTTGGACTAGCAAATATTCGCCATTATCATTTTGTATTACACAGCCAACTACTACCTTTGACCAAGCTATTGTCGCCTCCCATTCAGATTGATGCATCATTTTCATAAACTAAGCATATCAAATAACCATACAAATATATTGTTTAGTACGAGTGATTGATAATGTGATTAAATACAGTCATGGAAATCGGTATTACAATCACTCTATTCTTCCACCTAATCGGCATGGCCAGCCTAATTGGTGGCAGTTTGGCACAAATACGATCAAAAGATAGATCTGTCACGGCTCTGATGCGAGACGGCGCGCTTACGCAGCTAGCAACTGGTCTAGTTTTAGTTGGGTTAGTACAGGCCAATCACGAAACACTTCGTATGAACATAGTTATGGTAAAGTTTACGTTCTTATTAATAATTATTTTATTATTAATTCTAGGTAGAAAAAAACTTTCGAATAAGTCCTATTTAGCAATTTGTGCACTCAGCATAATAAATGTTGCTATGGCATTATTCGTAACTAGCAATTCTTGAGTTTTATAAAGTCGCCTTGACTGCTAAGCAATAGATGCACTAGCAAAAACAAAAAACACTTCTTTGCGAAGTGTTTATATTTGGGGCGAGCTATGGGGATCGAACCCACGACCTCCGGAACCACAACCCGGCGCTCTAACCAACTGAGCTAAGCCCGCCACAACAGGGGTGATTATATGTTATATTGTCTGTTTTTACAAGTTTAGCTGCTCTAGTAACGGTATCAGGGCAATGATAGCCTTGCTTCTGTGACTTACTTTTCCTTTTTCCTCGGGTGTCATCTCCGCATATGTTCTGTCAGCGCCTGCAGGTATAAAGCCAAAATCGAAGCCAAAACCGTTTTTTCCTCTTGGAGTAACTACTGTTCCTTTTACTTCACCCGTTGCTACGACGACAGAAACTCCATCATAGTAGGCGACCGTACATGTTACTGTCGCTGGAGAATTTTCCTTTCCAGCCAGACGAACTAAACAGTCATTACCCATCTGCTTAACAAAAAACTTAATGAATGGGCCAGGCAGCCCATTCATACTATCAATAGCAGTCGCAATATCCTCTACTACGACTGGTTTGCCAAGCTTAGCATAGGCGCGCTTTGCCTTATCAGTGACTATCTCAGCTAGATCCATACTCTGAATTTCGTCTAATGCTATATCTACAAATTCCAGGCTAATATTTTTCGGCAATAAATGCCGCCACTCTTCTAATTTATGTTTATTACCGGTTACTAATGTCATTTTCATATCGTCAATCAATCGTGAAAAATCCTATCAATTCCAAATAGCGCTAATGCGCTTATAGCCAACCACTTCAGAACATTTGGGCTTTTTTCTTTTTCTGGGCTATGCGATTGTTTTTCAGCCATCATAATATACAATTATACTCCCTATCTGTTTTTACGATCATATTTGATATAATACACTCTGTTAATTCAAGCGGGTGTCGTATAACGGTTAATATACAAGTTTTCCAAACTTGCGATGGCGGTTCGATTCCGCCCACCCGCACCATATGCCCCGGTAGCTCAGCTGGATAGAGCAAGTGGGTTCTAACCATTAGGTCGGCGGTTCGAATCCGTCCCGGGGTACCACGAAAATGCCTCGCCAATGTGCGGGGCTTTTCCGTGATTATTCTAGATTGATTAGAACTGTCGACCTATAGGTCGGTGTGAGAAATGCCGGTGACATTTTGCAAGGAAACTTTCTCTTGAAAACTTGTTTTCAAAGATGAAATTTCGGGCTCGCCAAGGGTGAGTCGAATCCGTCCCGGGGTACCAGGTGAAATACAAGCCACTCCAATGGGGGTGGTTTTTATTTCAACTCGATATTCGAGTACAGATTTGAACCGGTATTACGAAGCAGCAGTTCGGTTGCCAATGAAAACGCTTATGTAATTTATTGACAATACTCCACCTATCTTGTATTGTACTAATAATATGTATGAATCCATACACCCTGCAGAATTGTTGCGCGCTACCGAAGCTATAAAAGGTTTTGTTGATACCCACGATCACAAACCATTCGTGAACGAATTGGGAGAATACGCAGTTTACGCTACTGCGTTGGAGTCACCTCGTGTTATAAATGACAGAACTGCTAACTTCATAAGAGTTTTCAAGGGTTTAAGCGGAATTGTGATAGCGGGGGCACAATACACAGAATGTGGACTCGAACCGAACCCTAAAACTGGAATAGCTCAAGAAATGCCACTAAGACATATAACTATAAGTGCCGAGACGGCGCCAATTTACTCTTTTAATGGCGGAGGTATGGATGCGCGAGATTACCCCCTTACGCCCAGAATGTTAGCCGAATTACTTGAAGATATTGTTACTAGCCGCTAACAATTAATTCCTATAGCGAACCAAACACCTAAAAGGGTCATGTAGCGAGCACACGCTAAGTGGCTGGTAATATACCAACATGGGAAGCATAAAACAAAAACTCCTTCATGTAAGTCTTTTCTGTTAAGCTAAACGATATGACTAACTTACTTCTTATAACCGGTCCAGCTGGAGCTGGCAAGTCGACGACTGCAGCGGAATTTCTAAGACAAGCAAAGGGCACATGGGCCTATATAAACCAAGATGAGTTACGGCAACTAGTAAAAACTGGATATTCAACGGCAGATGGTTATGAGAAAGATTGGCCCAAGGAAACAGTGACTCAATGGGAAGTTTCCATACCAGTTTGTTGCGATATTGCTAAACGCTATATTGAACATGGAATTAATTGTTTGATCGATTTTAATGCATCGCCTGACGAATTTAAAAAATGGAATGAATACCTGAGAGATTTAGACTATAAGCTCGTTGTTCTTTTGCCAGACGAAACCACAGTTATTTCAAGAAACAAAAACAGGGACTCACGCTCTAAACTAAAAGATAATAAAATAATTCAAAATTATAAAAAGCTAGCCGCATGGGAGAATAATGAAGCTATTATCATAAACAATACTCAAGGTTCTCCATTTGATACAGTCGCAAAATTAAACAGCTTAATAGAATAGATCTTCCCTGTAACAATCCTAGACCAAGTAGCTTATGCTTGTGAATGTATTGGCTGTGATCGATAATACACTTATGGAAAAATCCACACACGAACAAGCCAAAGATCTAATTAGCGAAGTTATACTGCCTTTCTACGGCATAGAACGTGACATGCTTTTACCCAATCAACCCGAAGGACATAGAAGAAACGAAAACGACGCGGAACATTCTTGGTCAGTTGCTGTACTTGCGTGCAGTTTAGCGCCCCACATAGACGCAAGTCTAGATATAGGACTAGTCAGTCAGTTCTCTATTGTTCACGATCTTGTAGAAGTCTATGCGTCAGATACTTCTGTCTGGGCAGATGACGAAGTATTAGAATCAAAAGAGCAAAACGAGGCAGAGGCTTTAGAAAAGCTAAAACTCCGTTTTGCAAATTTTCCTTGGCTTATTGATACTGTTGATTGTTACGAAAGACAAGACACTAACGAGGCGCTTTATGTTAGGGCAATTGATAAATATATTTCTCTAATGATTCGCTTTTTCGATGGTGGAGAATATTATCGTTCACGGGGAATTACAAAAGAAATATTTGATAGAAATCTAGCAATTCATCGCAAAAAGGCTCACGGGCATCCTGGTGTAGCGGAATATTATGAGAAAATTCGCTCTGAGTATGACGAACACCCTGAACATTTTCACAAGTCGTAGATCAGTATTTTTAGTGGTCATTGAGGACTTTCTGTAATTCTGGGGCGTCGAGTTCTATACTTTGGCCAGGAGATACCGACCCCTCTAGAACTTTTTGGGCTACAACATTCTCTACTGCACGTTGCATAACTCTTTTGAGTGGACGGGCACCTAATCTAGGATCATAACCCGTCTGCGCCATTAACTCCTTGCCGCTTTGCGATAAAGTAACTGTCACCTTCTGTGGCGCTAAACGTTTGTTGAGTTGATTCATAAGAAGATCAACCACCTGCAGAAGCTCTTCCGGTGTTAATGGTCTGAATAATATAATCTCATCAAAACGGTTCAAAAACTCCGGACGAAAGATTTGTGAATCTATAAGTTCATTTACAAAGGCTTCCTCAAACTGCTCCAGTTGCTCGCCGTTTTGAATATGTTCCCGGATCTTATCAGCCCCAGCATTACTTGTGGCAATAATAACTGCATCACGGAAGCTTATTGGTTTATTCTCGGCGTCCCGTAGTGTGCCTTCGTCGAGTAACTGCAGCAACAGGTTGAGTACGTTTGGATGTGCTTTTTCGATTTCGTCTAGCAGGACTACACTAAACGGCTGCTTGGATATCTGAGCGCACAGACTATACTGGTCACTAGCGCCAGAAGCAATAAGTCGTGTCGTGTCTTCGGGGTGAGAAAACTCATTAAGATCTAATCTAACAAGTCGCTCTTCGCCACCGAAATATACCGAAGCCAATGCTTTTGATAGCTCTGTCTTACCTACACCAGTTGGACCCAAGAACAAAAACGTTCCGATAGGTTTATTTTCGTTTCGCACACCAGTTCTAGCACGGCGAAGCGCATCACTTACTAGCTTAACAGCTCTGGATTGGTTAATCATTCTGTGGTGGATACGCTCTTCTAGATTAAGCAGCGTGTCACGCTCCTCGACAGAATCAGCTGTTTGTACTTTTACATCGAATGATTTTTCTACTGCTTGTTGTACAGATTTAGCGGTGATGAAGTGCTTCTGTTCTGGAAATCCAGCCGACGCTTCTAATAGTTTTATCGCCTTACCTGGGAATGCTTGTTCATGAATAAATCTGTTTGCTAACTTATATGATTCTTGAAGTGATTGTCGCATATATACCACTTTGTTCTGTGCTTCCAGCAGCAATACTTGATCTTCCATTACTTGTAGTGTGTCAGTTTCATCAAGCGGCTTTACGATAATCCTATTTAGCATCTGAGACAATCCTGGATTAGCCTGGCCCAGTCGTAACCATTCTTGATCATTAATCGATATGATCATCTTGAGTGCGCCACCTTCAAGCACGGGCAACAAAATACTGGAAAGGTCAACTGAACCCGTGCCGTCCTTTAAAAATAATTGGGCATCATCTAAGAAAATAATGATGTTTTTAGCAGCAACCGCTTCGTTCAGTACATGAATAAGTAATTCTTCTAATTGACCCCTGCCTGGCGCTCGAGATATTAAATGCGATGCATCAAGTGAAATTACCTGATGGTATCGTAATTCTTTGGGTACACTTTCCTTTTCCTCGAGAAGTTTTTGGGCCAATGAATAAACAATCGCGGTTTTTCCAACACCAGACTCGCCTACCAATGTGGCATTTCGTCGGCCAGGCTGAGTAAGAACATGCATAGTCTGGTCAATCACTTCTTCACGTGACTTAACCATACGATGTACTAGTATTCCCCGCTCTATATTCGATGTTATGTTAAAGCCTATATTATTGAGCATTGGCGCCCAACCAAAGCTAAGATCGCGACCAATTCCGCCGTGGTTTTTTCTAGCCTGGTGGATAGCTATAGTTTCTTGGATATGTTCAAACCATTTTGCACCGGTAAGAATATCTTCGGAATCAAGCTGAATCGGTGCGAGTAATGCGTTGGGATTTGGCGCGCTCAAAATTATCGCAGCTACCACAACCGCACTATCAATCTGTTTTTGTCCGACCATATGCATAATATCAGTGGCTTTTTTCCAGATCTCATCCAAACTCTTAGTATTATCGCCGACAATTGCTTGTAAAATCTCAGGTGAAATATCAAAACGACTAGCAAAAAAGAACCCGCCCTGCTGTTTAGAAACAATCGCTGCAAGTTGTTGGGGGGTTGTAGCGGGTTTGATTTTAGCCAAAACATGCCTGTCTAATAAATTGGCAACGTCAGATATATCCGTACTGTTCTGGATAATCTTGAGGTTTCTAAGCTCGCCGTAGTACCACATAAGCATTACGCCACATATGCTGTGTGGAATTAATAATAAATAGCCGCTGGCAACATGTGCGAAAAACACTAAATATACAAATCCAACGCCAGCGGCAATAATAATCAACCATATAAATGTGCGTAAAATGCTACTGTCCATAATCGTAGCGTATGTTGCTTTCTTGAATCTAGGATTATTGGGGTTAAACATCGAGCTGTTCATAATCCTACCCCTGCAACCATAAAAATAACAGAGATAACTGGAAGTATTGGCAGAAATGGCCAGACTAATAACGTTAGTGAAGCAATAAGAATTACACCGATGCTCAGAACCATTGCACAAACAATCAAAGCCAGCCGGACAATCGCCCCAATAACTCTCGATATTGTCCTGTCCGCAAATGCCCGAAACTGAGTACCAAGCGAACCACGAATTTGTCCAGCATATGTTTGCCTAAAAGGAGCAAACAATGTTCGCAGCAAATCAGACGTAGAGAACACTTCGTTAACCCAAATCAGGTGCTCAACAAAGAGACGGTTCCATACCCACATCCAGCCTTGGGTATACCACCAACGTAAGCACAAAAAGACGACCATAAGCAGTATTGTACCAGATAAGGTACTCCTGTCGCACTGGGTAAAAACTCACAACATTATTTTCCGGCGACAGTTGCTATACTTATATTAGTTGATAATTATCTAAAATACTGGGGTTAATACATGTTGAAACGACTAAAATCATTTGCTAAAAATTACACGCAACTAGTCTTGGTAATCATCGCCATTATTATTGGGCTAGCTCTCGACATACTGGGCAAAGACAAATTCGCTCATATTATCTTGGGAGGTAGCGCACTTATTGCTGCTATTCCTCTGGCTTGGGGCATGATACAAACCTTGCGATCTGGAGCCTTTGGCGTAGATGTGCTTGCCCTAACCGCCATAGTGACTTCAGTATTGCTCGGTGAATACTGGGCTGGGATGGTCATAGTATTGATGCTTACGGGTGGTGAGGCGCTAGAAGACTATGCAGAGGGTCGTGCAAAAGTTGAGCTAACAAGCCTGCTGGAACGTAAACCGACTAAAGCTCACATACTGAAAGGCGGAAAAGTCATTGACGTAAAAGCCAGTGCCGTATCTGTAGGAGATAAGGTTGTTATTTTACCTGGAGAAGTAGTGCCGGTTGACGGCGAGGTCATTGATGGAACTTCTAATTTTGATGAAGCAAGCCTAACGGGCGAGAGTCTGCCGGTTGCAAAGTCTTCGGGCGATACATTACTAAGTGGTTCTATAAACATGGATGGCAAAATTGTTATCAAGGCAAGTAGCAGCGCCGAAGACAGCCAATACCAGCAAATAATTAAACTCGTAAACTCCGCAGCAACCAGTCAGGCGCCTTTTGTTAGGTTAGCCGACAAATATAGCATCCCTTTTACATTCATAGCATTTTTAATAGCTGGTACCGCCTGGGTGATGTCGGGTGACCCGGTTAGATTCTTAGAAGTCATAGTGGTTGCAACACCTTGCCCTCTATTGTTGGGTGCTCCTATTGCTCTCGTTTCGGGTATGAGTCGAGCGGCACGGCACGGAATCATCGTAAAGACTGGTGGAGCATTAGAACGTTTAGCAGAAGTTAAAACTATTGCTTTCGATAAAACCGGCACATTAACTCAAGGTATTCCAGAAGTTGGCGACATAAAAGCTCTGGGTAGTCACGATTCCGACAACATACTCTCAACTGCAGCCGCTCTTGCCAGTAACTCAACGCACATTCTTTCACAGGCAATTGTTTCTTCTGCAACAACACAAAAGATCAAAGTTAATAAGGCTAAGCAGATTCAAGAAAAAGCCGGTTACGGAATAGTTGGCCGACTTCAGGGTAAAACGGTGCTGTTAGGTCGTATAAGTATGCTCGAGGAACATGGAGTTGCTATTCCTAAGTCATTATCTAAAGGTGCTGGTCAAACAGCCACATTTATCGCTATAAACAAAGAACTTGTTGGCTATATTACGTTTATTGATAAAGTCAGAATTGAAAGCAAGGATATGATATCCAAGCTTAACAAGCTTGGCATAACCCACACGCTGATGGTTACGGGAGACAATGAAGCAACAGCTAACAAAATTGCTAAGCAAGTCGGCATAGAAACTGTCGTTGCAGAATGTCTGCCAGCTGACAAAATTCACGCCATAGAAGGCGTAAAAAATAAGCCTGTGGCGTTCGTTGGTGATGGCGTTAACGACGCTCCGGTACTGACTGCGGCTGATGTAGGCATTGCCCTTGGAGCGCGTGGCTCAACGGCTGCTAGTGAATCTGCAGACGTGGTTATAATGCTCGATGACGTGTCTCGCGTAGCAACCAGCGTATCCATAGCTAAACGTACAATTTCTATTGCCACCCAGGCTATACTGATCGGTATTTCTATATCTATAGTTCTGATGTTAATATTTGCAACTGGCAAATTCAAAGCCGTGCAAGGTGCCGCAATCCAGGAAGTAGTCGATATTATCGTTATTGTTTATGCCCTACGCGCCCATGGCTCTTGGAAGAAAAAGAAAGCTTCAGTAGCCTAAGAATATACTTGTATCGCAAACTGCAAACATAGTAATACCATGAAAGGAACGGCTATGTTATCAATTCCTCTTACGGTTACGTTTTCGGTTAAAGTTGTCAGTAAAGGCAAGAAGATAAGTATCGGCCAAGCGTCCATTCCAAGCCCTGTATTTTGCGAAGCAAGCAAGGCTAATGTAATACACAACGAAATTAGCCAAAATGTCGTAGTGCCTAAAATCGTCTTGTAATGTCCAAAAATACGATATCCGCCAGATGCGCCGTACTTTGTGCCAACAACTGCGGCAAAACCATCTGCTAGGCTCATGTGCATTATAGCCGCAGCGTAGACCCATGGAAAAGGTGCTAAGGTAATTACAATTCCTACACTTGCGGCAAAAAGTGGTTCACCCCAAGTTTTTCTAGAAACACCGCGAACTGATCGAAATATATTTAGCAACTCCGAAACAATCACGCCAAAAAAAAGAATTACACTCAATATCTGTATTTGTCTCATGGACATATAAAAAGCCCATGTCGCAATGAATGTGCCAACAATAATATGAACAAACTTACGAGCTATCTCACCGTGTAATATTTTTTTCCGTAGCAACAGCTCAGAAACTACAAGGACTGCGCCGATAGCGGCAAGGGAAATTATTATCTCAATCATTCTAAGCTATATTGTATAGATTTTATGGAATGTTGATAGTTTGAGGCGTGCTTGTACTATTTCCGCTATTATCGTCCGAAGTGATTACTACATTATGTGTTGCATGTTGCGATAGATATAAATTCATTGTTTGCGTAGATGTACCGTTATTATCTTTGGAGTCATAGTAATATCCGTTCGAATTCTCGGCGCTGGTTGCGTACATATAGTTAACTGTACCTTTTTGGTCAGTAGAAGTAACCTTTACCAAATAGAATCCTGAGCCTTTCGGGTCTAGTGCTGGCGCACCAAATGTTATAGTTGGCCCATCTATGTCTCTTTGTGAGGGCGGAATATTAACGTTTACAGTTAGTTTTGTATTTACACCGTTAGACATTCCTGTTCTCACTACACCCTTAGATATCCCAGGACAATTGTTTAAAGTATTTGGTCCTTCAGAAACAGTATTACCAGCCCAGACATCGGTATAGTTAATGGGTTGACCATTAATCAATAAATTACTGAGTGAAGCCGATACATTTTGTCCACCATCACACTTACCTCCACTAACATTTAAATCTAATGACCCCCCTTTATGTAAGCTTATTTGTGGGAGTGGGTATTTATCTACATTAAACCCATATATAACCGTCTTTTGACCTGAATAGTTAACAATACTAACCAGCATCCAATTCCCAGGATAGTTAGGCGTATTGGCGACCAATTCATGAGTCACATGATAGTTTTTATTGTTCTCTAAAGTATAGGGAATTTTATATAACTCATATTGGTTGTCGCCGTATATTGACTTTGTTGCTCCAGTAACAGGCACCTGACATTTCTGACTAATATCACAGCTAACGTAAATCCATTTGTCGTTTTCATAAGTGATGTATTGTAGAGAATCAGTGAAATACTTTTTCTCCCCATTAAGTTGATAGCTTAAGGAGTGATAGCCCATGCCTAGACGGTAACCCTGGTATTTAATATATGGAAAATTGACTGATATATCACGCTCATATTTTGTGATGTTATCTGGTATTTGATAATTGGAAGCTGTTGCCGTGCTTTCGATATTTACAGTTTCATCTTCCAAGAAATAACCCGCTAAGTCAGCGATGGCATGTACTGACCCTACTGCATTTGATAAAACATATGCTCCATTATTACCTAAGCCAGTAGTTACCTGGTTCGATATTGTTTCTCCTGGACCAAAATTAATACTAGAAGTTCCTGGTTTGGAGTTACCCCCAGGATAAACAGTCAGGTAGCTGCCTGCCGTGCCATTCGTAACGGTTACATTTGTCACAAGAGCCATCACTTTGTCAGGTGAGACTACTTTATCTATGGTAGCATTGTAATCCATTATCGTAGCAGTACTTATCGGGGTAGAAGAGTTGTATATATTTTTCGTTTTATCGCGAGTATCCAAGATTCGAGTAGGTGAAACTGCAACAAATCGTCCATGCTGAGTATTACGCAATGCCGGTAAACTATAGTCGTCCGTATAATAACCCGCCACATCAAATATGACATGTGCACTACCGACAGCGTTGTAAACCATTAGTTTACCGTCTGCGCCTATCTTGGCTGTAACTTGGTTCGATATTGTTTGTCCTGGACCGAAGCCAATGTTTGACGTCGTGGGTTTTGATTCCCCACTTGGATAGACAGTCAGGTAACTACCTGCCGTGCCGTTCGTAACGGTTACATTCATAACAACCGCCTTGACACCGCTGGCAGGTATTCCACCCCGGCCAGTAATTTGTACGGCGACGGATTGGTTCTGACCTACCGGTTGTGCATTAGACCCATTGTAAGTTCGCGTATCTAAAATTCGGCTCGGTTGTTCTAAAGAGCTATAGCGACTACCTGGCGTCCCTTCGGCATTAGCATAATAACCCGCCACATCAAATATGACATGTGCACTACCGACAGCGTTGTAAACCATTAGTTTACCGTCTGCGCCTATCTTGGCTGTAACTTGGTTCGATATTGTTTGTCCTGGACCGAAGCCAATGTTTGACGTCGTGGGTTTTGATTCCCCACTTGGATAGACAGTCAGGTAACTACCTGCCGTGCCGTTCGTAACGGTTACATTCATAACAACCGCCTTGACACCGCTGGCAGGTATTCCACCCCGGCCAGTAATTTGTACGGCGACGGATTGGTTGGCAGCGATAGGTGTCTTGTAGCCACCTGTACCATCACGCGTATCTAGTATTCTCGCCGGAGTTAGCGAGGTGTACTCGCCGTCAGCACCCACCAATGAAGTGTAGGCGAAACTTCTATAAGCCATATAGCCACCACCAATGACAGCAAAGACGGCTATGAAGATAATGAATTTCTTTTTAACAAAGCCTCTTTTATTAAGCTTTAGCCAATGGTGTACTCTCTTTATGTGTGAATGTTTGGCTTTTGGTAAAGCTTTTATTTTTGGTTTCGGTTTTGCTGTTGTTTTGGTCTTTCTAGACTTAGCTTTATTTTTGGGCTTTTTGGGGGTGAGGGTAGGCATATAATTCCTTTTTATTGCTTGATAAAAGCATAACAGTATTGTCTAGAAAAACAAACTAATCAGTATTTGCAAAATACAGGCTAACTGTATATCTAGTAACTTTCCATAATCTTACCAAGACATATATATAAAATGCTCCTAGGATTAATCCCGCTAAAGCAAATCTGTAATCCGAAAAAACGCTTAGGTTATATATACTCATTCTTCCGAGAGTTGAAATTAGAGGAAACACCATAAAACCAGCAATTATAGCTACTAAAAATATGAAAATGCTAGCCCCAAAGAATAGGTGCTGTGCAAACCTGGACTGCCAATACCCTTTAACTGAACGCTTAACATGCTCATTGTTGCTGTCGTCAACGTCGTGTTTTAAGCGAACATAGAAATGTTGAACCGCCCATACAATCATGTAAGCCAAACAACCGATTATTCCCCATACTATAAATACTGTTGCTTGGCCCAAAGCATTTGATGCAAAGTATTTATCAAATACTGCTAATTGCGCAGTAAATGCCTCCGAAGATGTAACGGCGTTAATGTCTGAATACTCACCAAGTAACCCCCAAATTGTTTTAACATTTGCAAGTAAAATAATTGAAAATGAGATAATAAAATATAATAGCGCCTCTTGAATGCTTGGAATCAAAAAACTACTAAATGACTCAATTTGTTTACTGTCGTTATATCCGAGTGAATCCATTATGTTTATTTAAGTTACCTTAGTGTTACTAATTATATACCTATATATGCTTTTGGTTTCTAATTCAGTAAATCTGTAAAATTATTTGTATAGGTGTTCCTTAGCCAGGCTAACAATGCAATGCTAATAATTAGGAGAACGACCAGAACTATTGTGCGTTTCTTTTCTGTCATCTTACCTCGTCTACCAGCGATGACGTCACAACCAATCGATCTTTTGCAGTCCATAATGGCGTACAGGTGTAAAGCGTCAGGGTTGGAGCGCCTTTGGCTGACTCTACTTCTATTGCCGACGCTGGAACCTGATCTATGGAATTAACCTTATATTGATATCTCTTCCCTTCCCAATAAACAAATATGTCATCACCTTTTTTTAGCTTATCTAGACTGTAAAATACTGCCTTTCCTTCGTATGTCAGTCTGTGACCTACAAGCACGGTGTTGCTTTTCTTGTTCGGCGTGCTTGTCAGTGGACGGTGCCATACGCCAGATTTAAGTGCAGCCGCAGTTTTGCCTTCATTTATATTTTCTTGCATGGATAATCTAGGTATAACTAATAAATTTCCCTGAGGTTGCTGAACACTATCGATTTTTTTAGAATTATATGCAGCAACAATCGAGGGCTGTTGGCCAAACAGCCCCTCAAGCCAACTGTTAATCAATGGCACAAACGGAAAAACCAAAATATATAGATTCACAATAATTATAGCTGCGCTAAGTATTAGATTAATATTGCGTGTTCGGTTGTTTTTGCGAACGTATAACTGCTTCATGTTCAGCTATGTATTTTTGCGTCCGAAACGATACTTATAAGCGTAACGTCGAGATTTAATCGAAATTAAAATAACACTCACGACCAAAAGCATACTTAATGAACCAATTATTAGCTTTGATGTACTGATACTGCTACCGGTATTAACTAATTGGTTAGCCGATAAAACCTGCACAGGTTCGGCTGCAGAATATTCAGAGGTAGAACCATAAGTGTATGTACTCTCGCTTGGTGAAATTTCTGCCGCGCTAACTCGACAAGGCACAGCTACGCAAACAAAAAGCATAATCGTCGCGATGGCCACAATGCGGATATTCTTTAAATTTAAGGTGCTATTTTTCATACAATACCGTCGCTGTTGTGCTTATAAAATAGCTCTTTGTTATTTTTTCACCTAATATAAAAGTGTGGTTGGCGTTAGTAGCGGATCCGTCAATTATAAAAGATCCGATATGGGTTTTACCCTGCCCGTATCCGCTCTTGTCTAGTTCTTCGTTGAGGTAAAAATCAAGTCTATAACCTACTATGGAGTCTGCGCCGGGCGGGTTAGCAATATAGTTATAATTTACCGTTAATTTGTTATCTGTAGCACTTACACTATTAACTTTTGGAAAATTAATAAAATGGTTGGCAAAACCAGAATCACTCAATAGCAAGCTATTAATACTGTTGGGGCCTATATTTGTGTCTGCTATTCCATCATTATCGTTGTCTTGTGCAAGATCAATTCCTAGGTCTCCATTACCAAAAATACTATTACCGATCACTGCATTGTTTTTTGCAAAAGCCATCGCTGATTGATCATCATAAATCAAAACTCCTTGCTTCTTATTGCCTGCGATTATGTTACCGTCTCCAGAATTAGGCCCACCAATAGTATTATTAAAATTAAACGCGCTACAACTGTTTGTAGTTTTTGAATTTATCATCACACCTATATCATTGCCGTAATCATTCTCTATCTCACCATTTATATTTGTGCCTATATAATTACCCTCGATACTATTGTCAGAAGTAGTAAAGTCCGAACATCCGTCTCCATTATTTTCTTCGGAATAAATCCAAACTCCCGGTCCTCCATTCGCAGATATATAATTTCTACCACTATTACTACCGCCGCCAATATTAACAGAAGAAGCTCTAATTTTAATTCCATACTCTAAATTACCTAATGGGGTGCCTTTCAAATTCAAGCCAATTAGATTTGATGTAACGTTAGAGGCGTCATAAGCATTTATTCCCTTATTATTTCCAGATATAACATTTGAGCTAAATTCACCATTGACTCCTAATAAAATTCCGGTATCGTTGGCGATAGAAGTCAGACCTGTCTTATTAGTTCCAACTAAATTATGATGAATATAATTATTACCGTACGAATTAATTGCAGCACTAGAGTTACCAGAAATAAGGTTATTTGTTATCACTGCACCATTAACCCCAACAACATATAAACCAAAACTATTTGGCTGAGCTACATCACCATTAATATCAGTGCCGATATAATTACAGTTAATCTGGACATTATCTGCGACAGCACCTGAGTCCGGATGTATTGCTATAGCTCCATAAGTTATGTTTGAATTAATTAGATCAAATCCTCTAACTACTGAACCTGATGCGTCATTAGTTGGAGAAAAACCACTAAAATTGAAAATTGCATTTGTGTTGGTTCCATCTATACTAATTTTTAAATTATGTACAGTGTTTGAGTTTGCAGGAAGAGACGGCACTAGAGTCCCACACGAGGCACCGGCCTGTGTAATTCCGTCAATAATTACAGTGTCGTAAATATCATAAGATGACGACGGAGTTATGGTGTGAGGACCACTCCCCGGAATTGCAAAATTAATCGTGTCCGTGCCCAAACCTGCATTTGCTTCTTCAATTGCCGCTCGAAGACTACAGTCACCAGATCCATCATCGCAAGTTCCATCCCCAGGGTTATTGTCAGATGCGTCTCCAGTTGTATTTACTTCTAGAGTAGCCGCCGATACAATCCCATATTTTATTAGTGGCGCCGAGATCGAAACCACTATTATTAGCGAGATAAGCAAGTTTGCTTTTTTTATTTTCATACCTTACACCAAAATGTACATGCTTATTATACAACACATAAGCAAAAGTTGAGATTACATTCGGCGCGTAGCTAATAAAACTAGTTGTTACGATTTGGCAACAGATACGCAACCAGCAGTGCTAACGGAAAAAAGAAAATACTAAATATGAAGAATAACAAGAAACTATGTCCTTTACGCCTAGCAACCCTTGCAGGCCAAAAGGCTATACCGATCCATATTAACAGAACTATTACTGACCAAATTGTATTTATCGTATAACCCAATAATGTTGTTGCAAACATACTACCTCCCCACTTATTTTATATAATTATATTCTCACTTCAGTCTGGGCCAGTCAATATTGTAAGCATTTGATAAATGAGGGCTTATAAAAAGCTACGATAAGTGTTAAAATAACTCTTGTCGAATTAACCGGTGATTCCGGGGTGTGGCGCAGTTGGCTAGCGCGCGCGGTTTGGGACCGTGAGGTCGAAGGTTCGAGTCCTTTCACCCCGACCAGAAGAAATTTTACTTAAATCCACCATCAAATTGTATGGTGGATTTAGTTTTATAACAGATACAGAATTGTCCGCTACACGTAGGTTCGACACTAATTATTGAAAAATTTTGGAATATCTAAATTGCGCTTGTGCTAGTCTTATATCGCTGAAAATTTGACCTCGTGACCTGCGTTTATCACTGTCATTTAGTGTTGTAACGTAGGAAATAATTGACTATATTGATGTTTAGTTGTACTATATTAGTATGAGTAGAGACTTTGAGGTGAGAGCAGCAAGTGAGTTAGGCATTGATGTAGAAGTATATCGCGCAGCCGTTGATACTTCGTTTGAAATTTGGGCCGATATGACTGGCGATAGTCGATCTCTAAACGAATTACCGCCCGTACAGGCTATAGGTAGAGCTGTTTGTGTTGAGGGGCTTGTACTACCAAAAGTTATTGACGAAATGACAGATCGTACCCTTAGCACTGAACAACTAGACTTAACACCAAGCAAAAACGAAGATCCTGCAGAGCGTCGACTTTCAGAATACGAGCTTAAAGCTGATGAATTTGCCAAGGCAAATCCCGACAGTCTACAGAACCCCTTCGACGACATCGTTAGAGGTATTCGCGCCGGAACTCTTTCGTTCGAGAACTAGTAAGCGATAGAAAAATCTTTACAATTCCTTTCGTACGGCAATAGCCTTAGTATTAATATAAGGCGGCGCAGTAGGTGCGTCGCAATTTAACCTATCTTAAGCCTCATTTAAAGTACGTAGTAAACTCGTAAGGTAAGGTTCATGGTTTTAAATTTTAAGGCTACTAATAAAGCGATCATCATAAGATGGGCTTTTTATATGAGTAATTTTTATATTTTTATGATATAATAACCGTATGCGGTATATCTCTATATTCTTTACTATTCTCTTGATTTGGGTGGCGGTAATCCTAATTGCAATAACAAGAAATAGTAGCACGGAGATATTCCAACTATATCTTGCGGTGATGGCTTCGACCGTATTGCTGTTTCTAATCGGTTTTGGTAAGAGATAAATGGGATCGAAAACTGTTAGCGCAATTAAGCGCTATCGAACAGCTCGTCTTGCTAAACTCATAACTAGATCATTCTATCTCCACAAAAGAGGCAAAGACGAACAAATGTATACACTGGTATGTGATGAATTTGTTAGTCTTGGCGGCGTATATGTGAAATTCTTGCAAGGAGTTTTGCTGCGTAGTCCTGCAATCAGAAAATGGCACAATCCAGAACGTCTAAAAATATTTGAAAACTTGGACTCAGAACCAATTGATGTTGTAGCAATTTTACGGCATGAATTATCTCCAGAAAAATTGTTAGAGATTACTAGCATACAACCGCAACCCTTCGCTGCAGGAAGTTTTGGGCAGGTTTATTACGGACAACACATAAATGGCACTCCAGTAATTATTAAAGTTCTCAGACCTATGGTGCGAGAACTACTACGTCACGATCTAAGATTACTCGGCATATTTAGCCGCAGGTTTATATCAAAGCTATATCCTAATATGGATGTTAGCTTAAATGAAGCCGTTAAAGATTTTATCAAGGCAACGCTAAAGGAAACAGATTACGCTGCGGAAGCTAAGTTTGCCGACGAGTTATACCAGTTCTATAAAGGCCACGATAAATTCATCGTCCCACAAACTTTTATGAATTTATGTACGAAAAACATAATCGTACAAGAATACGTAGACGGTATATCGGGGGCGCAATTAATGAAACTGCAAGAACAAGGAGTAAAACCCAACATCTACATACAAGAACAGCTGGGCTCAAATATAGATAACCAACTAGAGACACTTGGATTTGAAACAATTAATGGGGTGTTTAACCTTACTCATATTCAAGGCGATCCACACCCAGGAAACGTACGTTTTATGACAAATGATCGGATTGGATTAATTGATTTTGGTATTTCAGCACCGACTCCACCCAATAAAGCTGCCTTTTTTGGGCTTATCGACGAATGGAATGAAATGTACAAAGACGGGCAAAATATAACCCGATTATTCGAGCAGTTTATGAGATTTTTTGTCAGCGACCTTTATCGTGCGCTCAAAAAACTCAGTTCAATGACGCGTAATCCAGATGCAGATGCAAACTTCACTCAAGATGTCGGAAAGGTTGCCCAAGAATCCTTTAGTAGTTCTATGGGAGGTCAAGATATCAGACCCATGTTACAAGACGGAAGAATTTTACAAGTTATGAACCAAATGATTAACAAAAATAATCGATTTGGGCTGGTAATGAAACTCGAGGCATCAGAAATGCTCCGCGCTGCACAGACATATATAACTCTTGTAGAAAGCCTTGGAAGACGCGACACGGTATTGCCACACGTGTTTGAAAAGGTCGTCAAACAAGTTGAACACGACCACCCAGAACTTAGACACAAAACAGATGACGGTATGAGCAC
The DNA here is from genome assembly GCA_964590725.1 of uncultured Candidatus Saccharibacteria bacterium. Classification (GTDB taxonomy): domain Bacteria; phylum Patescibacteriota; class Saccharimonadia; order Saccharimonadales; family JACQNP01; genus CAZPWF01. The sequence goes on along the minus strand of CAZPWF010000004.1, from coordinate 35,293 downwards.
AAATGACGCCCTGGTTATTGTTAGCAGTTGGCTAGAACGAGTTGCCGAGCGCGACCCAACCCTCTTTAAACAATTGATGACACGTATTAAACTAAACAAAGAACCAATAAAGGTTCAGGAGATTACCACAGATGCTTAAAGAATTTTTACTTTTTATAAAATATCCCTACACCGCCGGGGTAATTGTCACGATCTGGCTTGGTTCTGCCGCGCTGTTGGCAATCAACCAAGAAATACCCTTAATAAAAATCGTTATAATCGACATGTTGGCGAGTGTTCTGATTGCATATATTGGTTTTGGCGGTAAGCAAGAAGTCTAAACGATTTTTTGTATATGCTGAATTGAGTTTGCTAAGCCATCGTCCCCAGCTTCGATTAATACAGCGTTAAACTGATAAGGTCGCTCTGTCGCAAATTCGTTTTTATTAACTACCCCATCTCTCCATCTCGGAACAACAGAATCAAATGTTACACCCAGACTAGAATGAAGGCTGCCGCACATTCCAACATCAGTTATATGAGCTGTACCTTTTGGTAAAATCATTGCATCAGCCGTAGGAACATGCCAGTGATCTCCGACAACCGCCGTGACGCGACCATCCAAATAGTACCCGGCCACCCGTTTTTCGCTGCTAAAATCTCCATGATAATTTAGAACTGTGTATTTTGTGTCACTATCTCTCTGGGCAATAATCTCATCGATTGACTGTAAGGGATTACGCATCTCGACTACTTTGCCTACCTTGGCACCCATTATTGATATAAACATAGTTTTGCCAAACTTTGTATCTAAATATTTCCAACCCTTTCCGGGGCAGTCGGGCATATTTGCTGGACCTATTACAGGAGAGTTTGGATCTTGCAATAAACTATTGAGCTCATCTTTTGCAGGCGTGTGATTGCCGCCAGTAAAGAAATCAATACCAATTTTCTGAAGTCGCTTCATATCTGAAATTGTCATACCCTTACCGTCTGATACATTTTCAGCTTGGGCTATTATTAGATCAGGACTATATTCTCTACGAACTTCTGGTAAAACTTCTTCGACAGTTTTTATGCCCGATTCAGCCATAATGTCGCCTATATAAAGAATCTTCACGATAAAACCTTGTCCTTTATCAAATCCAATAATTCGGGAAACTTCGCAAATTTTTTATCTAATTGATAGCTAAAATGTTGCATATTTGATAATTCCATAAACTCTGCCCCAAGTTTTTCTGAAATCCATTGAGCTCCTTCGACTGGGCAATACGGATCATTGTCTGAATGGATCACAAAAAACCTTCGTGACTTGTTTTTTATTTTATTAAAATCAAATGGTATATCAACTCCGTGTAACGAATCCCAGCCCAGATCACCTCTAAACGACCCGACCAAAATAGCAGCCTCAACATTAACATTATCTGTCAATTCCTGGAGTAACCCATTAATAGCCACCGCACCTGATGAATGCCCGATTAGAATATTGTTATTGAAATCCCATCCACTAGAAATCAAAAACTCGTTGTATTTATCTATATTTGGCATATCAGAATCAGGCAAGTCGGGCACCCATACTTTGTGACCAAGAGCTTCAAGCTCTGATTTCAGCCAAGGGAACCAGTTACTGTCGTGATTAGATGACGTACCATGCAATATAACAAATTTCATTAATTTTCCTTATCGAACCAAACAGGTTCCGGTAGATTGAATTTTATCTCTGGAACAGTTGAAATTCTCTCACCAATCTCTGTAATATTTGGGTACTGGTGCCTGTAAGCGACCGTAACACTACCAAAAATAGCATCTTTCCAATCATATCCAAGTTTTTTTGCCATATCTTGAACAGCTTTTTCGGTTTCACCTTCAATTTCAATGAACGGATTTAGCCATGGCCATTCATCGAGCACGATCTCTACGCCATCAAGTTCCCATGTTTCGCGTCTTGTTTCTTGATCGGTATGAATCTCCATTCCAGCAGCCAAAAATATATCAATTGTTTTTTGATAATCACTTACCTCTACCTCAATCTCTTTGGCGCCACCAAATTCATGCTCGGTAGTTTGTTTGTACGTAAGAGTAATCTTGTCACCTTCATCGCGAATACGAATCCAGCCATCCTGTTTGGACTGCATTCTACGATCCGGATAATCAATTACAACTCGTCTCATCATTCTCATCGGAACCATGCAGTTAGCGCCGATGGAGGTCAATTTTTCTCGAACTTTATCAAAATCAACATTTAAAAACTTTACTTCAATCTCTGTCTGCATACACTTATTGTAACTGAGTTTAGAGTGTTATGTTATTTTCCTGCACAAAAAGTTCTTCGGCATCACTAACAACTTGTTCGGCTGTTAGTGATTTAATAGTTTTGATTCCTAGCTTTTTTGCAGGGATTAAGCACTTATCTTGATCATCGATCAATAAAATCTCTTGTGACTGCAAGCCTAAGCGATCAAATGCAATCTGATAGAACTCAATATCTGGCTTTGCGCAACCTTCATCACATGACAATATAATTGGGTCGAAGCCGTCGTATAACCCCAAGGAACGTAATTTTTCTGCCGTCGGCTTATAGACGTTTGAGAATACAGCAGTAACAATTCCTTTTCCCCTAAGTTTTTGGGCCAAATCATACACTAGTTCTTCTTTTTGATATAGCGCAACGTTATTCATTAATCTATCACGAAGAGTACCGTCACCGTTGTGACGCTCATTTAATGTATCGAAAAACTCATCTTCTGTGATTGATCCACGTCTAAACTGGATATTTAGATCTTGATATCTGAGTTTTTTCAATGGAATATTCAATGCGTCTGCTATATCCTTGCCGACGCTTCGCCCGCCCTTAGATAGCACTCCTCCGTAGTCGAATAAAACTGCCTTTATCACAAGATTTACCTACTACTTGGCGAATTCTACAGCGCGGGTTTCGCGAATAACATTAACCTTGATTGTTCCTGGATATTGCATCGTCGACTCAATCTTAGTAGAAATATCACGCGCGAGCTTAATAGCTCCCAAATCATCAATATCGGTTGGTCGTACAAACACGCGAACTTCTCGTCCGGCACTAATTGCGTAGGCTTTTTCTATGCCTCCAAAACCGAGAGCCACATTTTCGAGCTCACGCATACGCTCCACGAAGTTCTCTGCACTAATATTTCTAGCACCAGGTCTTGACGCACTAATAGCATCAACCACACGAACTATTAACGCCTCGACCGTAGTTGCCTCCATATCGTCGTGATGTGCTTCTGCTGCATGACAAACTGCCTCTGGCGCTCCGTATTTACGCAACATTTCGCCGCTAATATGGTGATGCTTACCTTCCATTTTGTGTGTTAGCGCTTTGCCCAAGTCGTGAACAAGTGCAGCATATTTTGTAGTCTTTACGTCTGCACCAACTTCTTCGGCAATTATGCCAGCAATATGTGCCATTTCAGTACTATGCTTAAGAACGTTTTGACCATATGATGTTCGATATTTTAGCTCGCCAAGTAATTGCAATATTTCTTTTGGTATACCTATAATACCAACTTCTCTAGCTGCATCTTCACCTGCACGCATAACATCCTTTTGAACGTTCTTCTGAGCTTTTTCAACCACTTCTTCGATTCGGCCTGGGTGTATTCGTCCGTCTTTCATGAGTAATTCGAGTGTCTGACGAGCAACTTCACGTCTAACTGGATCAAAACTAGAAAATACGATCATACCAGGAGTATCATCAACCATAATATCTACACCAGTAGCTCGTTGTAAGGCTTGAATATTTCGCCCTTCTTTACCTATAATTCGACCCTTCATTTCTTCGTCCGACAGCTTTAGAGATGAAATAGTACGCTCGGCTGTGACTTCACTTGCCATTCGTTCCATTGCTGAAGTAATGATAAACGCTGCTTGATCCTCAGCCTGGTCTTGAGCTTCGCGCTGAAGTTTTGCTACCAGCCCAGTAAGATCTTCGCGAATGTCTTTTTCGGTCATAGCCATCAACTTATCGGCAGCATCAGACTTAGTCAATTTTGCAATCTTTTCAAGCTTTTCTTGTTGTCGACCCCGAATTTCACGAATTTCATTTTTTAATGACTCCACCTCGTCCTCGCCTTTACGAAGTGATTCCGAGCGCTTGTCTAGTTGATCAAGCTTTTTATCAAGTGATTCTTCTCTATCCAGTAGGCGCTGTTCAATTTCTTTGAATTCTTTGCGACGAGATACTTCGTCCTTACGTGCTTGATCTGCGACAGTTGCGGCTTCAGCACGCGCCTGATCTGTGAGTTTTGCAGCTTCTTTTTTAGCCTTTTCCAGCTCTTTTTGTGCTTGTTGCTCCGCCGAGCCAAGCTTCTTTTTTGTCGTAACAGTACTCGCACCAAAGCCAACAGCAATACCAGCCAAAGCGAGCACTATGGTAATTGGAACCATAGATTGTCCTTTCTATCGTGCAGATCTACGCCAACAATCACTATCACTTCTTTAGTTGAATAGTTAGATCTGATTATCGAAAATATTATATTAAACAATGTGTCGGATTTTGCTCCCAAATCTGCAATCAATCCTAGCAATAACTATACTCTGAACAATTAAGTGAGGTCAATTTATTCTTTGACGGCAAACACAACTAAGCGCTGCTCAAAACGACGGACCCTGACATCAAATTTGTCAGTAAAGGTAAGTATATTGAGCCCCTCTCTACTTGGAATTGCAGATTTTAATATCTCATCCATTATAAAGCTATCATGGTCATAAGTTTTTGTTTTATAAACTTTATAATTAAATACCTGGCCGTCTTTTGTTCTTACCTGAACGTTGTCACCCACACCCAACATATTTACTTTATACATCGCTCCTTGCATCCCGCCGCCAGAGATATGCCCGGCAATTACTATTGCACCTCCAGATCCCGGCTTGCTACTGCCTTCGAACCATCCAACATTATTAATGTCTTCCGTGGGTTTAATTTCTTTGTCTGTTCCACCAACAGCTTTAATGTCAGCTGTTAAGCCCATTCGATCTATATACAGCATAACCGGCAAGTCTGGTATATAAGATTGGTTGTGTTGCACACCCATAACGGCTGAATTCTCTGTACCATAATTCTTTACAGTTGGAGCTTTAACCTTGGCTGCAATCTGGTGTCTGTGTTCGACGCCCCAATAAGTAAGTCCACCTAAAAACGACATCATAACAATCACGGACATAGCCGAAGCAGTAAAGAGTATAGCCTTGCGTTTACTTTTTTTGATTGGTTTGTACTTAGGTAATTTATTCAAGCCGTTTCTGTGCAATACCTTAGATTTGTGTTGTTTTTTATCAATAGGATTAGGAGAATTTAACGTACGTGACGGCAAAACATGACCTTTTGACGGCGACACAGTGGTATGAGACTGTTGCTCGCGAGAAACCGAACTTTCATCATTACTAGTACGACGTGGCTTTATTCGAGAATAACGTTCAGATGGCCTGGTGAAACTACTTATTCTATCTCGCCTAGACATAGTAATAGCCGCTTTCAAAAACTATTTTGGAATTATACTTGCTCAGCATAAACAATTACCCTTTGTTCGTATGTTTTCGTATCTTTATTATACTTACCGCCACAAGTGATCATATTAAGTCCATTTTTACCCTTTGTTTGTGAACGCATAGCTTTTGCCATGTCTACTTGCTGGTAGGGTACCGTCTCTTTTGATACAACTCTGTATTTAATTCGTTTGCCGTCGCCACGCTCTATCTCAACCTCATCACCTTCTGTAAGTATCTTTAAATTATAAAAAGCACCTGGCTTGGTCGGCCCATGAACATGAGCATCCAACAAGGTAGCACCTGGCTGTCCTGGCTTGGAACTATTTTCGTACCAACCAACATCAAACACGTTTCCTGGAGTTTTGAGTTCGTTATTAGCCTTTACTCCCACGCTTACAACTCGATTGTTTGCGCCAATTTTTGGAATCCTAACATATCTAGGTGCATCTGGGGCAACACGATAATTTGTAAACGCAGTGCTGTCTGGCTCTTGCTCATCCGGGGCGTCTTCACCATTAACCGACTGCTGACCTTGATTACCGCCACTCGCAGCTGCCTGCACATTCCTATTTGTTCTAAAGCTCTGAAGAGCCACGCCAGCGCCGACAACAAATAGCAAAACCGCAAGCGATGGCAAAACATAGTGCATATCTAGAAATTTATATTTTTTTGACTTGATAGATTTTAAGCGCTTTTTCTTTATAAGTGGTTCATCATAATTGATTTGAGTAAGCTGATCGGCCAACACGTCATCCTGATGATAATCGTATTCTTCTGGCTGCTCCTTCATCTCCTCTATTAGCGCCTCAACTTCATCAACTTCTGGATAAGATTCTGCTAACTCTTCTGGTGCTAATTCTTGAGTAAGTTGCGCCTCAGTAACCTCTTCTGAAAGTGCTTGTTCTTGGTTGTAGTAAATAACTTCTTGTTGCTGATCGTAATATTCTTGCGCAGGTTCTGACATAATTCGCTGAGGTTCTATTCTTACTACTTCTGATCCCGGTGAAAACGTCAGAGGCATACTACTGACAGCATGAACTGGTTGAACAGGTTCCTTGACATTGACTCGTCTTGAAGAAGAAACCGGCGAGTAATCAATATTTTTAACATCATCAATCGTATCTACAGGCCTAGAGTTTCTATGCGGCCTAGCGACTTCGCGCCGGCGATATGTGCGAAGGTTTCCTCTCACAGATTGACAATCGATGTTTATGTTATTTCTACTCACTTTGTTTCTTGTGGGCTTATAGCCCTTATTTTATTTTGTTAACGTCTGGTATTTTTTTGATACTACCAATATTCCACCAGCTAGAATCGTAGTAGCAATAAATGTTAGAAGTGGGTTAGCTGTAACGATAGTGCCAAATCCTGTGTTTGGAGTAGCTGGCACTGATGCGACAGTTAGAACGACATCGTTACCACCTTCGCCACCAGCATAAGTAATCTTGAAATTAACTCCATCAACAGTTACTGTTGCACCTTCTGGAAGCCCAGCGAATGTGCCGGTTATTGCGTCAGAGCCATCATTTTTTACAATTACAAAGGTATCACCAGCTTTAGGCGTGAAGCCACCATAAAATGATGTCGTAAGTGAGCCGTTAAGACTTACCGTGCCCGTGACGTTAAGCTGGTCGTAGCCGTCACATACTGTAGTGCCGCCAAGTTCTACATCTAGATTTGGAACCATTGCGTCACCACTATTTAAACAGCCTGGCGAATTACCTGGAGCAATAGTAGATGTCGTATCAGACATGATACTTTTAACCGTACCGTGCCCCCTGAGTATTCCACCGAAGCTCAAGGAGACATCGCCCCTTTTACCATCAACCGTAACTTCAGCGTTTATTATGTTTATATTAGTCGTAGGTAAATCATCTGAAAGTGTTACCTTCATTTTATCTGGCTTGTATACTCCATTAGGTGTAGAGGAGCCGTTTGCGGAACTATTGATATTAACTTTACCTACATAGCCGGGCACAAGATTAATTTTGTGATTCCCAACAATTGCGCCCGTTATATTGGCATCACCAATTGCGCCCACTGTTATATCGTTTTGCAAAGTTAGCGTGCCTGTAAAGCTTGATGAGCCGTCATCATTACTGGCAACCCCGTATGTGACACCAACAACACCACCGCCGCCGATACATTTCGGTATGTTAAACTTCATTTTTGGTACTGGTACTATACTTGTGGTATCTGAACTACTTCCGCTAAGTGTAATATTTTCACCGATACTTAGGCCACTTGTACATGATTGAAATTCTATGTTCGCACCATCATTGACAGTAGTGTCTCCACTGTTTGTTCCCAGTGCATTATTATTCCCAGCGACTAGCATACCAGCATTAACAACTATTGAGCCGCTGTAGGCAATATTGCTCCCATTAAGAGATAAATAACCTAAACCAGACTTAGTTATTGCCCCTGAACCACCTAAAACACCAGGGACATACGTATTGCCTGCTCCAGATACACTTATCGCGTTAGATCCGATGTCCAGGGTACCCAAGACGGCGACTAGGTTATCTGCAGCCATACTAATACTCTGTGGACCGGTAAGTGTAAGGTTGGCACTGATATCAAATTCTACCGTACCAGTAACCGATCCTGTTATCCCTCCCGCCACAGAAAATGCGTTGCCAGAGACGCTGTACAAGGTGTAGTCAGACACGCTACCATTGAATGTAATAGAGTTGAATGAGGTTCCGGCAATAAAATCATTATTTATTGTTCTGTTTGTTACACCAACCGGGAAAACCAAATCATCTCCAACCTCTGGTACGGTTCCATTGTCACAGCCAGTCCAGTTATTTCCATCCGACATATTCCACTTGCCACTCACGGCAGTTCCGCCGCCAGTCCAAGTACATGTATCTACCGCTGCATGAGCAGTTGAAGGAATTATTATCATTAACGAAGCAGCACTAAGTAGAACAGATGTGCTAAAAGCTACTAGTTTTTTTAATTTTTTCATGTTTGTACCTCTGTTTTCCCGATTGTGTTAATACCGCAGTAATTCTGCAAACAACTACAACATTGTGTGACGCAAATACGCCAAAACAGCAACCAAATTCTAGAGCTTAATTCTAGAATTACTACTTGCCGACTATAAAAGACTTGCGATGGTCTTCTATTTTTTCCTCTTTTTGTTGTTTAAAGTGCTACTGTTTTTAACAGTATTACTACTGTTACTCCCTGTCAACCCTTTTATGCTTTTCGTTGAGTTAACCACAACGTATTTGCAGTCTACTTTTTGGGTTGTGTCGTGAATACGGGCGCGCCATATTCCGGTACGACTTGCGTGTCATTATTACCAGAGCTAAGCGCCTTCAAGCCAGCTTCTATCCAAGCGTCGCCCTCTGAGCCAATTATTGGTACACCTAGACCGTAAGCTAACGCATTAGCTACACTCACACCGATTCTTAGGCCCGTGAAACTCCCGGGCCCTTTATATGCGACAATTCCTTCAATGTTATCGAAGTTTAATCCTTGAGAAGCCAGAATGTCCCTTATTTTGACATGAATTGTCTCGGCTAACTGCCGATGCGCCTCCCAGACATCGTAAACAATTTGTTTATCATCTTGGTATAAACCTATTTCAGATTCTGGCTTATCCGTCCTAAGTGTAAAAATAATCATGTAAACAAGTATGCGAGATTATCGAAATAATGGAAAGATAATTCTCTGGCGCTATCGTTAGTATGTTTAATTTCTACCGTTATTGTGTCTTTTGGTAAAACATCCTTAACAATATCAGCCCATTCTACAACGATGACTATATCTGGCTCGTTAAGTAAATCGGCAAGTTCATGATGAATAAGTCTCGCGTCACCCAGACGATAAAAATCAAAATGATGAATCTCTATTTTGGATGACTTGTATACATTGCAAACTTTAAAAGTAGGGCTCGATACATGATCAGAACTTCCAACTCCACGTACCAACCCACGTGTAAAAGTTGTCTTACCGCCGCCCAAATCACTGACCAATTCGATAACCTCGCCGCCTTTAAGGTGACGTCCGAGGGATTCTGCGATTTGTTCGGTTTCTTCGGAGCTTTTGGATTCTACTCGCAATGTCATCTTTGTACTCATATAGTGCATATCCTAACGCGAGAAGCCCTACTACCGCAATCACCCATTTATGAATTGGGGAGCTTCCACCACCACCATCTCCGTTATTAACAACACCGGCAGTCGTTGCAGCAATGTTCTTCTTATCTTTCTTGGCCTTTACTTCTTTAGGTTTAGCTGCAGTCTTCTTCTTGACCGCAGGTTTTTTAGTTGCCTTTGGCTTTTTGACAGTCATTTTCTTAACGGCAGAGCTTGCCGAGGGTGCTGCAATCTCGGGTACAAATAGAACATTTAGCGTGCCGCTCGTAGGCAGTCCGGTCCACTGCCAAGCTCCGTCAATTAACGCCCATGACTCCCCATCTTTTGCATTTGCATAGGCTGCGGTCTCGGATAACACATTCCCACTAGGGCTAATTATTCGCGCCTTCCCTGAACTATTAGAAAGCACTAGACCAGTTTCGCCTGAAAGTAATACTAGATAACCATTTGCCGGTAATACTTTATCGTTTACCTCAAAACTATAGCTAAAAGAATTACCTGTTTGTATCTTGAAACCGTCAAGATTAATGTCCTGCCCACTCGTATTGTGTAATTCCACGAATTCATCATTAGCATCAGTAGCGGGTGGGGCCGGATTGGGGAGTAACTCCGTGATCTCAATTTGATTATAAAAGACTTCGTTAGTTTCTGCTTTATCATCAACAATTAATATTTGATCATCGATTTTTTCCTCGTTTTCTACTACTTCAGGTGATACATTGTTCGATTTTGGTGTTGGTTGATCTGAAATTTCAAAATCAATACTGTTGTCATTAGTGTCCTGGTATTTACCAGTTTCATCGATCTTTCTAACAAGGCTACTACCGGCAGGCGCAAATACTGCGGCCTTGCCTTCAGGATGAAGTGCAGTACCCCAACCTATCGTATCTTCAACAATGTCTTTTGTAATGTCGCTAGGATCGGGGCTCACAATCCTAACATGTCCGGCTTCTAATTTAAGACCCGAGTTGTAAGTCACATCAGCAACAATATCTAGATATGCCGAAGACGCCACTAACATAGTCCCTTGAGGTGCAAGCAATCCGTTTAGGGTTGCTTTGGTAGCCCATGTCGAACCACCAGCAGATAAATACTGCATTTTCCAACTAGAAACATCTATTACCCTATCTGTTGGGTTATATATTTCGATAAATTCTTGATCGGCTATTCCGCCGGTGCCAGTTGTCTGGATTTCGACGATCATTACGCTGGATGTAACAGGCACAAGCGCAAACACTTGTGCCGGCTGAAGTATTAGCGGCAGGAGCAGGATTAGACCCAGAAACCCTCTCAAACGCTTCATAGTGATTAGGATTGTATACCAGCTTGTCGCCACAGAAAGTGCTAGTACTTATTAATATAATGTAAAATTTTCAACAGCATGTTAAGCGTGCGCTATAATTATTCACAATGCTTAAGTTATCGGGAACACTAACCAACACACCAGTCATGTCGTTACGTACCGGCGGGCCGGTTGGCAGCACTCTTAGCCCAATAATTAATCCTAATAATTTAAAGATAGAAGGATTTTATTGTAGCGACAGATTCAGCAAGGATCGTCTTATACTACTTTCACAAGAGATTAGAGATATTATCCCAGACGGAATAGTCGTTAATGATCATGAAGCCATGTCAGACCCTAACGATTTGGTACGATTCAAGAAAATACTTGAACTTGATTTTGAACTTATCGGCAAGAAGGTGTATACCACTCAAAAAAAGAACCTGGGGAAAATTACTGACTATGCTGTTGACAGTTCGTCGATGTATATCCAAAAAATGTACGTGACACAATCATTGGTTAAAAACCTTAAAGGCGGCCAACGCAGCATAGACAGATCACAAATAGTAGAGATTACCGATCAAAAGATAGTGGTAAGCGAACCAACCATAACAGTTCAAGACACTCAACGGTTTCCAAGCCCAATAACCGCATAACATAACGATACATTCTCTTAATCTTCAGCATTGAGAGCGGACTTAATATCGTCATAATTAAAACCCTGGCGGCTAAGATACTGCATTAGCTTAAGATTATCCTGATATTTTGATTGTTGACGCTTTTTAGCTACTAGTTCACGTAACACGTCTTGTTCATTTGTTTCATCTTCATCAAGTGTTAAATTGACAATCTCTTCTGGTACTCGCTTCTGTTTAAGTTCTAGCCGAAGTTTACGCTTACTCATATTTTTTAACTGTCGACGACTATTTATCCAAGAATCAGCAAACTTTTTATCGTTTATGTAGCCTTTCTGAGCCAATTTATAGACAATTTTATCAATCACATCTTGATCATATTCTTTGCGTTTTAGGTATTGTCTCATCTCCCAATCGCTGCGCGCTCGGCGAGATAACAGATCAAGTGAACGCATGTAGGCTTTATCCAATAGCGCAGTCTGTTTTAACTGCTCAAACTCTTCAGCTGAATATTCACGGCCAACCCGTGTTCCACTATTTAGTAGTTCGTTCTCGCTTAAACTAAATGAATACTTGTCATCAACAAAAATCGAATAACGCCCTTGCCGTTTTTGCTGCTGCTTTATGTCAGTAATTTTCATATTGCTATAGTGTTGATTTATTAATATTATCATTGCATGAGTAAAAATCCAGAGAAGCACCTATACGATAGTTTAATAAACCAAGCCAGCCAAGGAAGCTGGTCGAACGGCTTTCAGATGCGTTCATTTGGAGAAGACCCCTGGGATATAGGAATTATGGATCCCGAGATAGTGCACTTTGATGCGCCATTGGATCAAAAAGATAGACTACCTGAGCTTCAGGATACGCTTTACGATGTTGTGCGACCGTTTTTAATCCAAGACGAGCCATGGGAACGTTTGAAAGGCGTATTCGAATTAGTATTCACTAATACAGATGTGAAAAACTTTGCTAGTGAAAGACAGGCTAATATTATTGCAATAACGCCGCACACTATGTTTGCCGACCTTGGTATTACCGCCGGAGCTGCACGAGAAGTTATGAAAGATCTTGACCCCGACCATCCTTTTGGATCGCATAATGACCCCCGCGAAAAGCAGACTATTGTAGCCGGTCGGATACTTACTATGCTAAAACACAGCGATTTTGACATGCTAACAGGAGGCTTACCGATACTAGAAGGATTGATGTTGCCTCTAGCTAGCGTAACAACAACCCATTCTGCAAACGGATCTAGCCTGCACACTCGACTACATTTAGGTGATTCACAAATACGCGAAATGAATGAACGAACAAAAGAATCCATGGAGAAGAATATGACGCACGGTAACTACATTTTCCATGAAGCACTCCACGGTTCTCAAGTTAAGTGGGTCGAAGGATATACCACCAAACGCGTAATGGAAAATGTTTCAAAAGGTACTCGCGACATGATACTCAGCCAAAACCTTGGCCACGCAGCTACGTATAAAAATTTGATAGTTGGGATTGCGTTTGACTGCCCGTCCTTCAATAAAGATGGTGGTTATTCGCCACAAGATGCTGGCGTGGGTGTCGTACCAGAAATTTTTGCGCCAACCAAGAGAGATGATTTTGACCTGATAATGCGAGCGTTAGCAGAACACGCAACACTCACAAGACAACCAAGCTTACCTGGGTTTCGTTATTCTAATCTCTCAGATATTATCGACGAAGATGATCAAAAAAGGCTTGAAGAAATCACTGTTACGGATCTTCGAGATTAATTAGCTACTCGGACTAACCCAACGCCCAACATCTTTTGATTTAATTACTGACGATCGTCATCAACACAATATCCGTTAGGTATCGTGGTTACTAAATTGATAATCTTCGGATTCTCCTGTACATGAAAAAAATGGCTATAAGATGGTTCATTTACTCGGTCAACATATGCTTTCCCGCATTGTTCGGGATTATTGCAGCCAACAATCGCCAGACCACCCATACATACTGGTATTTTTTGATTTACACCATCATCTTCTAGTATAGCTTCGCAGCCAAAATTACGATGTGTTAATTGTACTGTTTGTTCTGCAGTTTCTAATGCCTGCAATCCAGGTAACGCTAAACTAGATCCGTAATAACGAACACCTTCTGCGGAAGGTATTATAATTCCCTTGCCATCTTTAAGTAGTCGTCCAGCCTTTTCTCTAATAGATTGTCGGTGACTTAGTAAACCCACTATCTACTCCTGTTCGGCGGCTGCGAGAACTTTTTTGGCTATTTCGTCCAAGATTTTTGGATTATCTTCCAGGTACTTTTTGGTTGCTTCGCGCCCTTGGCCTATTTTTGCATCCTTGTAGGCGTACCAGGCACCTGATTTTTCAACTATGCCTTTGTCTG
>CAZPWF010000004.1:18888-21277 GCA_964590725.1 uncultured Candidatus Saccharibacteria bacterium | reverse complement strand
TTCATACGAATCTGATTAATGAAGATAACTGTGGCCTTTGATTTATTGATGACTCCTGTGAGTTTGCGTAATGCCTGACTCATCAGTCTAGCCTGCAAGCCCATGTGACTATCGCCCATGTCACCTTCGATCTCAGCACGCGGAACAAGCGCGGCAACCGAGTCAACGACAATCAGGTCGACTGCATTACTGCGTACTAATGTTTCGGTGATTTCTAAAGCTTGTTCACCATTGTCCGGTTGCGAAAGCAATAAATTCTCTACATCCACACCAATACGCTTAGCATAGGCTGGGTCTAGTGCGTGCTCGGCATCGATAAATGCTGCCGTACCACCCTGTCGTTGAATTTCTGCGATCGCATGAAGAGTCAGTGTTGTTTTACCTGAACTTTCTGGACCATAAATTTCAATAATTCGGCCTTTTGGTATTCCGCCGCCTAGCGCTAGATCAAGCGAAATACTACCAGTTGGGATAGTTTCAACCTTAACCTTGTAAGACTCGCCAAGTTTCATGATGGAACCCTTGCCGAATTGTTTCTCAATACTATCCATTGCAAGCCCGAGAGCTTTGTTTTTGCCCTCTTGCTGTGCTTCTGTTTTTGCACCTTCTGATTTTGTTGATTTACTATCCGCCATTACTATGCTCCCTCTCCACCCTAATAAACTGGTGTTGTAGCGCCAAGTATAACAAAATAATCCGCGTATAAAAGAGTTAATGCTTTTTATAACGTTTATGTTTAATCAATTAGTTGTTACAATCTGGTAAGTATGAAGTCACATAAGCAAACCGGATATACATTGGTAGAAATTACAATCGTAATTACTGTAATCGGAATTATTGCGGCAATTGTCTACTCCATCACAGTGCCTAATTACAAAGAAAGAACTTACTACAGCAGAAGCATTTCTGAAATGAATACCATGCAAAATGCCTTTAAACTCTATCTTGCAAAATATAATGACTATCCACCAGATGTAGTTCGCGATGTACCCGCCGGACTAAAAGAGTTTATTCAAAGTCAACAAGGTAATAGCGCCTGGCCTGACGCACCATATCCTGGTGCAGTTTATGACTACGACAATTGGGCTCCAGACTCTAACGGCCCACAACAAACTTATCAAATAAGTATTAGAATGTGTGACGCTGGAGCTGATGCCGTATGCAAAGCAAATGCAAAAAAATACTTAGCAAAATATGTTGACGCAACAACACTAAATAATTGGGATAGTTACAGTTCTATGTATTATTGCCTAAAAGGATCTTGTAGATCACATCAAAACAAACCAATGAATCACCCCGGTTATTGCATTAATTGTGGCAAAAAAAGTCAGATTTATTAATATTAGATACACTTATTACGCTTATTCTTTTATAATTTAGTTTGATATATGCGTATTTCTGATTCGCTCGTCGAGAAACTTCTAACAAATGTGGGCAAAATTGATGCCGACCAGTTAAAGACGCTTAAAACTCAAGAAGCTGCCGAAAAGAAACCCTTGCAAGATATTGTCGTCAATAACAATATTGTCAGCGATAAAGATCTTACAAAACTTTATGCAGACGAGATTGACATACCATTTACTGATTTGAATGCGAAAGAAATTAAGCGTGAAGTTCTAAGGCTGATTCCTGAAAGAATCGCTAAACAATACCGGGTGGTGTTATTTGGCGTCGAAGAAGACGGCTCTAAGCTCTTAGCTATGGAAGACCCGGATGACATTCAAGCATTAAACTTCCTACAGAAGCAACTTGGGGACAATATCAAAGTGCATGTTGCCACAACCTCAAATATTCAAGCTGCGCTCGAGCAATATAGGGGCAGTATTGGTTCTGAACTCACAAAAGTCATGTCTCCAGACGGCGAAGACGAAGTTGAAACTGAAGAGATTAACGAAGAGGATCTAGCTGAGGATTCACCAATCGCCCAAACGGTAAATCTCATTATTGAGTATGGCGTCAAGTCAAGTGCCAGCGATATTCATATTGAGCCAAGAGAAAATTACGTACTCGTACGTTATCGCGTGGACGGCATACTGCGCGAGGCTAATAAGTTACCTAAGAAAGTACTTGGCTCATTGGTTTCGCGTATAAAAATTTTATCTAACCTTAAAATTGATGAACGACGCGTACCCCAAGATGGAAGATTTAAGGTTCAGATAGGTGGAGAGTTGTATGCCTTACGTGTCTCAACCTTACCTATAGTCGACGGTGAAAAAGTTGTTATGCGTATTTTAAGCGAGGGTGCCAAAGCAGCGACACTGGAAGAGTTGGGATACTGGGGAACAGCCCTGGATAATATCAACAAGGCAATCCAACAGCCTCATGGCATGATTTTGGTAACTGGCCCGACAGGTTCTGGAAAATCTACTAGCCTATTTAGCGTGTTAAG
>CAZPWF010000004.1:6482-18788 GCA_964590725.1 uncultured Candidatus Saccharibacteria bacterium | reverse complement strand
TTCTCAACACTTCATACTAACAACGCCGCGACTTGTCTGCCACGTCTTCTGGATATGGACATAGAGCCTTTTTTGATTGCAAGCACCGTAAGAGCAGTTGTCGGGCAAAGGCTTGTACGTAGACTGTGCATAGACTGCCGCGAGGACGAAACACCAAGCTCAGCAGTATTAAAACAAATAGCCGATATATTTGGGACAGATAATTCAGCTGTTATGAAAAATATCCATCAACTTGAACAGTTAGCTCTACAGGGCGGTATTGGAAAATCAAATACCGGTAAAAGCCAATCGTCAACAGAGGCGCTTTCAACAAGTGAAACCAAGATAACCAGAATATGGAAAGCAAAAGATAATGGCTGTGATACCTGTAGTCATACTGGATACAAAGGGCGTATGGGCATCTACGAAGTTCTATCTAATACGGTGGACATTCAAAAGCTTATCGTTAGCAACGCGACTAGTGACGTACTACAAGAACAAGCCATCAAGGAAGGTATGATCACTATGCAGCTAGATGGGTTTATTAAGGCCCTTAGAGGTCAAACAACCATAGAAGAAATTCTGCGTGTAACTTCAGAGAAATAAATAAATGAAATTTTTATATACAGCTACTACAAAAGAAGGAAAAACCGTGCGCGGTTCAATGGAAGCGGTTGATCGTGAAGCGGTAATTTCTAGTTTGGGGAGACAGGGCGCAAGACCCGTACTAGTAAAACTTGAAAATGCCACATTTTCTGGTCACAAACGCGCCAAAAAAGTTAAACTCAAAGATCTAGTTATGTTCACCAGGCAATTGTCAACTATGATTTCTGCAGGCGTGCCACTGCCCCGCTCACTAGCAACTATGCAAGGTCAGACGGATAACAAATACTTTAGACGAGTAATCGGTGAAATCATGAAAGATGTCGAGGGCGGAATCGGACTAGGCGATGCTTTCGCTAAATACCCAAATATTTTTTCTGAAGTTTACGTTAACATGGTTCGCGCCGGTGAAGCTGGTGGTATTTTAGATGAAATACTTAAAAGACTAGCATCTCAGGTAGAACAAGACTCCAGCATGCGCAAAAAAGTTAAGAGTGCCATGACTTACCCGGTAGTAATCCTCAGCATTACGATCATCGCTTTTTTTGGAATAATGATCTTTGTCATTCCAAAAATTGGAAAGATTCTAAAAGATTTGGGTGGAGAAAATGCCCAACTTCCCGTCTACACCCAAGCAATGTTGAGCGCTAGTACTTTTATGCAAAATAACGCTATTCCTATTTTAGTCGTCTCTTTTATAACAGTATTTTTGACTCGTAGATACATACGAACGCCTAAGGGCAAATATAAATTTCATGCACTGTTGCTGAGAACCCCAATTGTTAACACAATAATAATAAAGGTTGCAATTGCTCGATTTGCTCGAACATTTGCCTCGCTTATGTCTGCTGGAGTGAGCGTGCTTGATGCACTAGAAGTAACTGGGGGCGCAATCGGAAACAAAGTTATCGAAGCCGAACTCAAGGATGCCGCCAAACAAGTAAAAAACGGTAAACAACTTAGTGAACCATTGTCCGAAAGTAAACATTTTCCACCCATAGTCAGTCAAATGCTTGCCGTCGGAGAAGAAACCGGCCAAATTGACACAATATTAGTAAAAGTTGCCGATTTTTATGAAGAAGAGGTTGAAGCAACCATTGATGGACTTAGCTCAATAATTGAACCTTTAATGATCGTAGTTCTTGGTGGAATGGTGGGTTTAATCGCTGCAAGCGTCATGGGGCCAATATCCAGCTTGAGTAAAAATGTCGGCAACTAACTAAGTGTTGCTATAATTAGCATAAGCATGAAGAGACTAAGATCTAGTTCGGGTGGATTTTCAATCGTGGAGCTACTAATAACACTAATTATTATTGGTGTAGCTTTTGGTTCATTTATGGTCGCTTTTACTACCATCCAAAACATAAACAAAAAAGCCCTGGATATCGCAAAGGCAAACACAATAGCTTTTGCGAAAATGGAAGAATATGAAAATAAAACATTTAACGCATTACCCAATACAACGCCAACCGGAACATTAATAGAAGTTGAAAACTTCAGTAGCAGCTTACCAGGATCTTTCCAATCCCCACGTAGCGGTAAAGTCTATATAAACACCGTAAGTAGTTCTCTTAAACAAGTAGTCGTGACTGTGGAATTCGGAAGCGGGCCAAGTAAGCGCACACTGCAATATGCTAACTTTATACAAAAGAATGGACTCGGTCGATGAAGTTGAACCAAAAAGGCTTTACCTTGGTCGAAATACTTGTGATCACTCCGATCGTAATGCTTACCATAATCCTTATGACCAGTTACCTGTTTAATCAATACGGTCAACTTACCCAACAGGGGGCACTACTAAATCTGCAAGTTGAGGCTCAAAATATTGTCTTTTCAATGCAAGATGACGTGTATTTTGCTGATTCTTTTAACACGGGACTTAATAGCGGCTTAATAGATACGAATCAGCCTACTGGGGGCTGGAAAAATAACACCACTCCGCAAACACTTATTCTTTCAACTCCGGCCATGACCGCCAACCGGAGATCAGATACAAGAAAGCCAGTATATATCAACACCCTGGGCTGTGACGCAAGTGTATTAGAAGATAATTCTATTTTATATAATAACGTAATCTATTTTGCTAATGGAACAAATCTCTACAAAAGAAAAGTGTCAGCACCCTCAACTATGTCAACGTGCGGAACTAGTTATTACAAACAAAGTTGCCCCGCAGGTAAGACATCAAGCACTTGTCCTCTCGATATACTAGTAACCGACAAATTGCAGGGCTTTACAATTACTTACTATGACACCGGCAACAATGTGGTAACAGACCCAACTCTAGCCGAGAAAATTAAAGTGGACCTGCAGTTAAAGGATAAAGCTTTTGCTGAAGATATTTTTGCAGATAGCAGTATAACCCTGAGAAAGTTGAACCAATGATTAAACCACTGAATGATTCAGAAAAAGGTTTCATACTACCTACAATTATAGGTCTTATGACAATAATGACTTTTGTGGCCTATGCTGCTCTGATGCAAGCAAACAACAGTTTGAACCTTGCATATAAGCAAGCCTACATTCAAATGGCTAGAGTCGCCTCAAAAGCTGCGGTCGACTATTCAAAAGAACAGTTCGACCAATCAACATGCGGTAACTACACAGGGACAACTGAACAAGATCTCGTATCAAACGACCGATATCGTGTGACATTTAAATCAGAAGTATTAAAAACTTCTGCTGACGGATATGAAAAAACTATAAAGGGTACCGGTAGCGTTTATCTGCCCAAGCTCTCTACGAGTGCAAAATATGTTTTTGATATTAGGTCTGAAATTGTAAGAACATACGCTGTATGTAAAACACCAGATAATTTTGGTCCAACGGTTTGGCTTGATTCAAGTGATCTTAGTACATTGAAAACTACATCAGTTTCAACAACCACAGTCACAACTCCAACAACTTTTGGTAATGCCAGTAATTCAACTCGCGATTCAGTAGAAGAACGAGCTGATACTGGAGGACAAACCACGAATTCCTGGCAAAGTAATGATCTTGAAATGCATTTTTGTGACACTACCGAATTCTCAAGCAGTATTTGTAATAACGCCTCTCAGCGCAAACAGAATATTGGCCTTGTTTTTCAAAACGTAAACGTTCCAAAAAATGCGACCATTACTTCCGCGTCTGTTCAAATGGTTGGCGGCACACCATCAGGTACGGGCGGCAATGTCACTCATCGAGCCTACGGAATTTACAACACTTCTAGCGACCCACATCTACCACTTTTTAGTTCGTCTGGGAGTAATCAAGTAACGGCCAGGTTATCTACAGCTAATCTACACACCGTCGCATATAACGACTTAACCACCAATAATTTTCCACCAGGAAATACTCAAACTTTTGATGTTACTTCGATTGCTCAGGAAATGATCAACAATTCCAACTGGAACCCCTCAAACGGCAAAATGGGATTTGGCATAACATACCAGTCTGGTAACGGTAATGCAACGAGACGAGCAACTAAAGACGGGCTAAGATTATCCATTAACTATACCGTTGGTACTGTTGCGCCGGCGACCAATAACGGAACAGTAACACAATGGCAAGACAAATCAGGAAATGGCAACCATGCACTACTAGCTTACGGTAATACGCCCACGAGAGTAGATAATCAAATAAACGGCAAGCCAATAGTTCGCTTCAATAATGGCGCTCTTCTTAGTAACTTAACTACAGCCCTAACTAACAAAAGAGAAATGACTGTTATAGCAGTAGCGAAGCCAAACTTCACAACTTCCAGTACTGATGGTCGAATTGTTAGCGGGATGAACACTACGGGCAATAACGACACTTCAGGCAACACTGCAATCGTTCCACTACTTCGAAATAGTACGGGCGATGGGTTTTCCAGCATGTACTCAGGAAGTAGTGCAGCTAATCGAACCAACTTTGCGTGCGGAGGGACTTGTGCGGGCAACCCATATATTTTTGGCAGTCTATTCACTATTGATCCCACGAACATCAATAATGTTACCGCTCAACTTCGTGGTAATGGGGTTCAAGTTGCTCAAAAAACAGGAATAAACCCGGGGAGCAATTACAGTTACAGCATTAATCAGCTGTATTTCGGTGGTCGCCGAAATGGCGCATCTTCAGGAGGTGCGGGTGCAGACTATTTTAACGGCGATTATGCAGAAATTATAGTTTATGATAAGGCGCTGGAATGTCAGCAAGTTGAGGCAATTGAAGAATATTTAAGAAGTAAATGGGCAATATCGGTAACTGCTTTCACTAGCGCCTGCCCTGCACCGAACGTCCCGACTCTGTAGATACAATATGCAAAGTGTATTTACTCTTGATCATATCTGTTATACTATCCAATATCACTTATGCTTAAGGGTGGCATGAATAACACATATTTCTATCAAGATAAACCGGTTTTTGGACTCGATATTGGCTTTAGTAGCCTCAAGGTTATGCAAATCGACTGGATTGGAAAACAACAAGTTGTTTCTGGTTACGGGGTTACTAGCTTTGATCCGCGCGCTATCAAAGACGGCGTAATTGTAGAGCCAGAGCTCATTGCCAAAATGATGAAAGAACTTTTCGACAAAAATATTATTGGCGAAATTACAACCCGTCGCGTAACCGCCTCTATTCCTGCCAGCCGAACCTTTAACCGAACAATGACTCTTCCTAAGATGAACAAGAAGGACCTAGTTGAAGCTCTACGCATGGAAGCCGAACAGTATATACCTGTTCCTATTGACGAGCTTTATATGGATTACAGCGTTATCGAGGAAACTGATAAAAATATCGAACTTTTAGCCGTTGCGGCACCCAAAAAAATTGTTGATTCCTACGTTGCTCTAACTCGAATTGCAGGCCTTGAAACTGTTGCGCTAGAAACCTCAATCAGTGCTTCGGGCAGATTGTTCGTTCAAGCCGAACAAAGTGACGTTCCTACTATCTTGATTGATTTTGGGGAGATATCTTCTGACATAACAATTTACGATGACGGTCTGATCGTAACTGGAACTGTCCCGGGTGGGGGTGATATTTTTAAAGACCTTATTGCCGCCAAATTAAAAGTCTCCAAACAAGAAGCTCATGTCATAAAAACAAAATATGGACTTGGTATGAGCAAAAAACAGAAAGAAATTACTGATGCACTTACTCCTGTACTCGAACAACTTATGAAGGAAATTCGAAGAATCATAAGATACTACGAAGAAAGGTCTACAACAAAACGTAAGATCAGCCAGGTAGTTACAATGGGCGGCGGCGCAAACATGCCTGGTTTGTCTGAATATATAACAGACGTACTCAGATTACCTTCGCGCATGTGTGACCCCTGGCAGCACCTTGATTTTAGTGATTTACAGCCACCAAATACTGTTGAAAAATCGATGTATGTCACAGTAGCAGGTCTATCATTACTCAATCCCAAAGAGGTGTTTGCATGATCAATCTTCTGCCACAAGAGTTACGAGAAAACACAATATATGCACGACGTAACACGCAGTTACTTAGATGGGTGATAATACTTATAGGAGTTATTGCAGGCATATTTTTGGTTGTATTGTTCGGGCAATTATATATAAAGCAATCATCCAAATCCTACAGTTCTCAAATTGAACAAACTCGCGAACAATTAAAGGTTCAGAAGCTAGAAGAAACTCAGAAAAAAGTAGAAAGCATAAGTGGCAGCATAAAACTTGCTGTTCAAGTATTGTCAAAACAAGTACTATTCTCTTCAGTTCTTAAGCAAATTGGAGCAGCAGTACCCGAGGGCGCAGTTTTTACAGGATTAAGTATAAATAAATTGCAGGGCGGTCTAGACCTCACAGCAGCCGCAACTGACTATAATACCGCCACCCAGGTGCAGCTAAATCTTCAAGATCCAAATAATAAAATATTTGAGAAAGCCGACATTGTTAGCGTTCAGTGCTCTACATCTGGCGGTAGCACCACAAACACGAATACTGGGGTGAGCTCATCTAGCGACCTAGACACAAAATACCCATGTAAGATAACTATTAGAGCCTTATTTGCCCAGAATAATCCTTTCCTCTTCATTAATAGTCCTGGTCAGGGTAGTCAGTGATGAATAGCAAAAAAATATACTTCGGTATGCTTGGCCTAATCGGCTTACTTGTACTAGGAAGCGTCGCCTCTATTGTTGTTGGTAATTCAATGTTAAAAAAGCAGTCAAATGAGCTGATTAACCTAAAGCTTGAGAACAAAGTTTTAGACGAACAACAGATAGCGCTAATTAGTGCAAACAAGGATATTGATAAGTATGCTGACCTAGAAAAAGTTACCAAGTCAATCGTCCCACAAGATAAAGATCAAGCAAAAAGCGTAAGAGAGATCGTTAAATTGGCGGAAGAAAGCGGCATAGATATCTCAAGTTTGAGCTTCCCAAGTTCAAATCTTGGAACAGCTGCGCCAAAGCCCGAAACAACTAACAAACCCGAAGGCTCTGGCGACAGCCCCAAACCCGCAACCCCGTCCGCACCACCTGTATCTCAAGTTAAGGCAGTTGATGGAATACCGGGTGTTTATCAATTAGAAATTACATTACAATCTGACAGTACCAAACCTGTTTCATATATTAATCTTATTAACTTCCTGACTAAACTTGAACAAAACCGAAGAACAGCACAGGTTGCTCAAATAAGTATCCAACCTAAAGGTAATGATATCCGTGAGTTAACCTTTACAATAGTGATTAACGTATTTATAAAGCCATGAATATAGACATAAAACAGATTACAACAAAATTACAGATGCTTTTACAAAAAGCCAGGAAATATATCGTGCTAATTTTCATTGTAGGTTTAGCCTTGATGTTTGGATTTTTAATAATCAAAATTAAAGGCTATGCGGATTTAGAACCAACCGAAGAAGCAGTAACGGAGAAATTAACAGCAGTCCAGCGACCAAAAATAGACCAAAAAGCTATTCTAAAGATAGAACAGCTTGAAGATCAAAATGTTGAGGTGCAGAGCCTATTCAAGCAAGCTCGTGATAATCCATTTAGTGAATAAATTAGTTGCCGAATTTAGTTAGATTAACTTCGTGTGAACCGACGATAAGTTTAGATTTCTGATATGGGTCAGGTACGTAGGTAAAGTTATAGTTTGCTTGTTCTCCAGCAGTTTCAATAACAATAGTTCCGTAGTTAAACATATGGGCAAATACACCTACTTGAGTCACTGTAACATCCTGAACATCGCCAATACTTAGTTGCGAAACCTTCCGATTAAATATTGATTTATATAAAACTTGAGCTAGTTTTTCAGAGGTAACTATTATTACATTGTTAACGTACAAATAAACACCGACCGCAGTACCCGCCAAGCAACCGATGACCATAATAAAACCTAACAAGACCATTATTGGCTGTGCGGAACGAGCTTCTGAAGCAAAACCGCTACCTTCGTTAGTTAATATAGATGGAAGTAAAAAGAAAATGGCTGCTACCGCTAATGTAATAGCTAAACCTGTTAAGTAGATTATAACTAACCCAAATGGGTGTTTTCTAATTTCGGCAACAAGTTGTTCGTTTTCGTCAAACTCAATAAGCTTGAATAATTTCCGTCCGATAGGCGTCAACTCTTCCGGTTTCATGCAATTTTCTGGATTCATGCTCTACATTATAACAGTGCCGACTGGTCACTTAAGTTTTTCTTTGTACGTTTTAGGTGTTTGTACGTTTTTGGGGTGACTTTTCTGCCGCGCGGAGTACGTTCTAGTAGCCCAATCTGCATTAGGTAGGGCTCGAAGAAATCCTCGATCGTACCCCTCTCTTCTGCCGTTAGGGCTGCTAAAGTATCAAGACCGACTGGGCCCCCGTCGTAATTATCGATAATTGCTAATAATAACATCCTGTCGGCAGGATCAAGACCCAACTCATCAATTTCCAACAGTTCAAATGACTGTGAACTTATCGTTGTATCAATAATTCCGTCACCGTTAACGTCCGCATAGTCCCGAGTTCGTTTTAACAATCTATTAGCTATTCTTGGCGTAAGTCGTGATCTTTTAGCGAGCTCATGAGCAGCAGCTCCATCAATTTTTACCCCTAGAATGGCGGCTGCTCTTTCAATAATTTTCTGTACTTCATCAGGCTTGTAAAATTCTAATCTGTGCACCATTCCAAATCGATCCCTCAAAGGCGCCGCCAAGGCACCAGCTCTAGTTGTAGCACCAATAATCGTAAACTGTGGTAAATCTAGACGCATACTACGAGCGCTCGGACCCTTGCCAAGCATAATATCGAGTTTAAAATCTTCCATAGCGCTGTATAAAACTTCTTCCACGTTACGATTTAGCCGATGAATTTCATCAATGAACAAAATGTCGCCATCTTGCAAGTTTGTTAACAGACTAGCTAGGTCACCAGCACGCTCAATTGCAGGGCCACTAGTTACTCGAATATTTGCCCCCATCTCATTGGCAATCACTGTCGCCATAGTAGTCTTGCCTAGCCCAGGAGGCCCATAGAGCAATACGTGGTCAATTGGCTCGCCACGCTTCTTTGCAGCATCTATTGAAAGCTTGAGATTCTGCTTTAATCGTTCTTGGCCAATATAGTTAGCAAAATCACGTGGCCTCAGCGTTATTTCAAGCTCCTGTTCTTGTTCATCTGCGTCGTCAGTACCAGTATTAACAATTCTCTCTATTGCCACTATTTTGCCTTCAAAGCTTGTTTAATTCGTTCTTCAGGTGATAACTCTTTGTCGATTGATTCTAAAGCAATGGCTGCGTCTTGTGGAGTGTAGCCTAAGCTTATCAATGCCTCTACCGCTTCATCCTGCACATTTACTCCAGCACGATTCACTATACCTTCAGCGCCCTCGGTAACCAGTGCGCCAACTTTATCTCGAAGCTCCACAACTATCTGTTCTGCCGCCCGACGACCAACACCTTTAGCGGTCTGTAAAAACTTAACATCACCAGAAGCAATACTTGATCGTACTAAATTAGTGTCACCAACGTCCAATACAGCCATTGCTGCTTTTGGTCCCACATTTTTGACACTCAATAATTGTTCAAATAGTTTCTTACTATCCAATGTCAAAAAGCCGTACAAGTCATATGCGTTTTCTCTGACATGTTCGTATATATAGAATTTTGCTTCCGTTTCTTTGACGCCAAAATCTGAACTTGTGACAATAAGACCATAACCGATTCCGTTGACGTCAATTACAAGCGTACTACCTATTCTTTCGGAAACATTACCTCTGAGTGTTGCAATCATTATTATAATTATCTCATACCTAGGTGTTATCGATCTAATGTACTAAAATATTAACAACAGTCTTGAAGGAGAAATCATGAAAAATCGCGTCATTTGGAAAATGTTTGCACTAGAAATAATTACATTGGGGATCTATAGATTATATTGGTTAATAAAAACTAGAAATGAAATGGTTGCCGTCAATGATAAGGTAAAGATTAAATCACCATGGTTCCTACTGATGCCAATTATCGTAGTAATTGTTGCTTTTGGGGTCATGATGTTGTCATTGGTATTTTCTAATGCAAACACACCCCGTCGTTGTGCTACTAAAACAAACATGAACGGACCTTCCTTGCAGACTTACAGTCAAGATAACTATGAAATAAAGTGTTCAGACGATGGATCAAGTTCTCTAGTTATAGTATCAGTGGTGTTTTCTCTGATATTTTACGTAGGAATATTCGCTGCAATGATAATGTTTGTCATATGGCTATGGGGTTACTGTCAAGCTGTAGAAATAATTACTAATGAAAAATTAAGTTTTGCAATATGCTTAGTAATTTTGATCTTGGTACCCGATGGTATCGACATTTTAATAATTCAAGACGCTTTCAACAAGGTACAGCCAATTAAAGAAAATCCAGTATCACACAACCAAGCACTTAATAGCGCAGCCTAGAATTAAACCCTTATTGTCATACTGTGGCAGATTGCTGCAGCCAGCGCATCAGCGCAATCATCTGGTCGTGGAACATCTTTTAGTCCTAAAATAACACGTACCATTTCCTGTATTTGCTTTTTGTCAGCACGCCCGTAACCTGTAATCGCCTGCTTAATCTGGAGTGGCGTGTATTCAAATAAATCCAACTTGTGTTGCTTGCCGCAAAGCAATACTACTCCTCTTGCCTGCGCTACCGTCATAGCAGTTGTAACGTTCTGCGCGAAAAATAACTTTTCGACTGACATTATTTGCGGTTTTAGCTCTACTATTATTTCGTGAAGCTCGTCGTAGATAGTCTCCAGCCTGACACTATCTTCCTCCTTAACTGGCGTACGTATAACCCCAGCATCAACAAGTCTGGTAGTCTTGCCGTCATAATCAATAACGCCAAACCCCAAAATGCCAGTTCCCGGATCGATTCCAAGAATCCTCATATTCTATGCAGCCAAGAGTTCTTCGGGAATATCAAAATTTACATGAGTCGCTGTCACGTCGTCTAGATCATCAAGAGCATCCATCATTCGCATAATCTTACCCGCTGTTTCGCGATCGTTGATTTCTACAGTATTATTGGGTACATACGTTAAACTTGCCTCCAAAACCTCTATATCTGCGCTCTTTAGTCCATCTCGAACTTTTGCTAGCTCTTTGGGGTCAGTGTACACAATCGACTCAGCTCCTTCTTCTATCACATCCAACGCTCCGGCATCTAGTGCCGCCAAAACAAAATCATCACCAGATCCGACTGCACGAATCATACCTTTTCTAGCAAACTGAAAAGCAACAGCACCCTTTTCAGCAATATTTCCACCATGCTTACTAAATGCTAGACGAACTTCTGGGTAAGTTCTGTTAAGATTATCGGTCGCACACTCTACTAATACCGCAACGCCGCCAGAGCCATAGCCTTCGTACAGTACTTCCTGAATCTGCTCACCACCGAGCTTACCAGATCCGCGATCGATTGATCTTTGAATGTTTGCAGTTGGCATATTAGCAGCTTTGGCTTTATCAATAGCCATACGAAGCGCAAAGTTCATATCCGGGTCTGCGCCAGCTCGAGCCGCAATAGCGATAGCATTTCCTAGCTTTGTAAATATAGCTCCGCGCTTAGCATCATTAGCACCTTTTTGTCGCTTGATTGTTTCCCATTTAGAATGACCAGACATTATATTGGCTCCATTTTATAGATGTTTTCATCTGTTATTGTATCATAATCTTTTGTATTTTTGTGCCACATCATGAGACTCAATAATGCTATTCCAGCATACATAGCGCACATCATAACAGCCGAGATTTTCGCAGTCATAACAATACCTGGAATTTTTGAGAAAACATGCGCTACGTCAAGAATATACGTCAATACAATTCGGGCCGGCAAAGCAATAATTGCCATACTCGGCATTGCCATGCCTACTATTCCCGCAATAAGAGTAACTAGCATCGCAAACGGCAGTAAGGGCACGACTAAAACATTTGTAACTAGCGCTATAATTGATGATTGATTAAATATATACAAAATAATCGGCAAAGTCATAATCTGAGCACATGCACTTTCTATAACAACCTGGGTGATTGGTTTTGGCTGTTTTTTAAACAATCTCTTACTCAATAGCGGTGCAAGAATTAAAACACCGAAAAATGCCAAAAACGAAAGATACCATCCAATATCCGACCACAAATATATAGGATACCAAAAGGCAGTAATGCTGGCAGTAAGTAACAAAACTAGTAGTGGTCTTATAGTTCGGCCATAATACCAGGTAATAAGACTCAGAGCGCATACTATCGTCGCCCTTACAATAGA
>CAZPWF010000004.1:0-6382 GCA_964590725.1 uncultured Candidatus Saccharibacteria bacterium | reverse complement strand
GCTTTTCGCATGTCTTATATGTAAAACAGCTAGTAACTAGATGCAAGCACGAGCAACTTAAAAAGCACCCACCGACGAGTGCTTTTTAATAACTAGTATGGGGAAAATACTAGCCAGATACCGACGGAGTGGTCGGAGGTGTAGATTCTGGTGAAGCAGATTCTTCTGGAATCGTGGCTGAAGAATTGGATTCTGCAGCCGCAACTGGCGATCCACCAACTTTATTGAACGAATCTTGGATAATCGCATTGGCAATTGGGCCCAAAAACCAAAGCAAAATAAAAGCTAATACACCGCTCATTTTACTTGCAGTAACATGATCAACGCCTTCTGAATATTTCCACATCCACCATATGTTTACAAAAGGTACAATGATAAGCCACGCGGTTGGAATAGTTGCTCCTCTTTCATTCATCTCACCCTTTGTTACTACCATCCAGTAAATACTATAGATACCGAATGTTACGAATGGTAACAAAAGCACCGCAATAGGGCTTCGCTCTTTCATGATAATGATCTCCTCTTATGTTATATCTAGAGTTTATGCTTATTGTTTGTAACGCGCAACAATTATTAGAACCTTTATCTGTGCATAAATACTGCTATAATCTTTAGAATGTTAGACAATATCACACTTTCTGCCGTTATTTTCTTTATTATCGATTGGGCAATCCGAATTGGCTTTTTGCTATATATACCACGAAAACGCAAACCAAGTTCTGCAATTGCTTGGCTTTTGGTGATTTTCTTACTACCGGGAATAGGTATATTACTATTTATTGTTATCGGAAGTCCCAAGTTATCCAAAAAACGTCGACTACAACAGGCATCGGTCGATAATATGATTGAAAAAGCCACTCCAGACTATCAAGACGAACTTAAACAACTGAGCAAAGAAGAAAGACAACGAATACAATCTATCGTTTCGCTCAATCATTCTTTAGGTAAACTACCTGCCCGTGCAGGTAATAAATTTGAAATCCTGCCAGAATATAATAAGGCCATCGATAATATAGTCGCAGAAATCAAAAAAGCTAAAGAATTTGTGCATATTGAATACTTCATTATTGCGTTAGATGAAACTACTCAACCTTTGTTTGATGCTATGGAAGCCGCCGTTAAGCGAGGAGTCAAAGTTAGGTTGATGTTCGATGGTATGGGCTATCGAGCCTATCCGCGTCGAAAAGAAATGAAACAGTTACTTACAGATATAGGCGTAGAGTGGCATATAATGTTGCCGCCAAAATTTCGCCTAAAACAATATAACCGAATAGACCTTAGAAATCATCGCAAAATAGTAGTTATTGATGATCGAGTTTCGTATATCGGCTCCCAGAACTTAATCGACAGAACTTATCATCGCAAAGACGACATTTACTATGACGAACTTGTAGCCAAGATGACCGGCCCAATCGTTCGACAGTGTGCTGCGATATTTGCTGGAGATTGGTATTTTGAAACTGGGGAGAAACTAAATAAATTAACTGACCCTAAGCAACGAAAACTGCCAGCAAAAACTGGCGATGTATTGGCACAAATAGTCCCAAGCGGACCAGGTTATAACACGCTAAATAATGCTAAATTATTTGCCGCTCTTATACATAAAGCAGAGAATAAAATTGTCATAACCAACCCTTACTTTGTTCCAGAAGAGGCAATTCTAGATGCAATTACATCAGCCGCTAGACGAGGCGTGGATGTCACGATTATTAACTCAGAAGCTATGGATCAGTGGATGGTTGGACACGCCGAGCGTTCATATTATGCAGAACTAATGGAAGCTGGCGTAAAGATATATCTATATAAATATCCTGTTTTGTTGCACTCAAAACATATGACTATCGACAATGATATTGCTGTTATCGGATCTAGCAATATGGACATTCGTTCTTTTGAACTAGACTTAGAATGTATAGTAGTTGCATATAGTAAGAGCGTAGTTAAGGACCTGGAGAAAATTCAGAAATACAACTTAAGTAAATCAAACAAAATTAATCCATCAACCTGGCATAACAGACCTTTCTTTGATAAGTTTCGAGACAGTATCGCTCGTCTAACCTCTGCCTTACAATAAGCTGATACTAAAATAGCTTACGTCAAGCACATAATAAGATCATCGTCTTTTAGGTAAACCCACTTCTCTTCTCAGCCAAATATGAATCAGAACCTCACACCACATTCTGTATGGGCGCCAATTCTCGGCAATCTTCATTACTTCTGATTGAGTCGGCTCTTTTGGCAGATTATACGCTTGCTGGATTGCATATTTAGTCAGACTGTCATCTGTAATGTCATCAGCAACCCCTGCGCCACGGTACAGAATTCCGCTTGCGTAGAATGGCCCAATACCGTCTAGTTTTTGTAATTCATTAAGTGCTCGATCGTGTGGCATCTTGAGCAAATATTCTCGATCTAATTTACCGTCAAGTGCTGCATTTGCTATGCCGTGAAGCCTCTGCAGTTTAATTGGATTTAAACTTGGGAACTCATGTATATCTAACAGTGCCTGAGGTGACGGAAAGGCCGAGAACGTTTGACCTTTTACATTAATCTTCTCACCCAGTTGATCTGCCATCTTCTTTTGTATTGCTTGGCGCTGTTTAACTGAAATGCGTTGGCCGATAACGAAACCGGCAGCAGCTTCATATGGAGAATGGAACAATACTGGACGTAAGTAATTATATTTCTCTTGAAGACCATAAATTATTTGATCATTCTCTCCGACCTCCTCCCAACCTTCATCATCGACATCTAGTGATAAGGTTTTCAGAGCTTGTTCTATTGCCTGCTTAAAGCTCTTTATTGCACCAAATGCTTCGACGTACAACTTGCCCTCTCTGTCCTGCGAGACAACCACGGCTGCTGATTCTTGCCAGCCTTGTACAGGGAACGCAATGACAATTGAATATTCCTCTTCAGAGTCACTAATTACTGGCCAGCCGCCAAAATAACTGTTTTGATTCCTTAGATTAAATGATGCTTTGTGCTTAATAATCACTTCTCTATCATATCAATAAACCCACTTTTCTGTGCTGGTATAATCATAAACATGAAGAAAATACTTATTTTTATAGTCGTATTTATACTGTTATTGATTTTTTCATATTCAGGAAACAAATTTTACAAACAGAGTCAGTGGTCTAAAGAAGATAATATTACGTTCCAAAATTTTATAAAAAACTGTGGTAGTATCCCGTATGTTTCAATTATTCACTATGATGGAATCGAAGGTGTTCAATTAGAAAATTATTACTACCCGCCAAGTCATAAAAACTACAATAAAGCTCGAGAAAAGGCAGTTTCTAGCGGACATAATGGTAACTACAAAATCACATATAGCTGTACAGAAAACATTGCAGCCAGCAACAAAGCCCGTCTCGCGCCATAATTTCATAATTTAAATATTAGTTATGAAGTTTTAACTATCACCGAGTAGCACAAATGCTTTGTCTGCAAGTTTGTGAACAATGGTTACGCATAAAACAACCAGCAATATTCCAAAGAAGCCATAAATATTAATTGTGCTACCAAATAGCATATCTATTACCCAGATAAATACGAACTTTGATAGAAACATAACAAGCCACACGCAAAAAAAAATTAGTACTTTATAAATTAAACCCTGACGATTTTTTAGCCAACCAACTATTTGTCCCTTAAGAAGGAAAGCTAAATATGTAAGAATCTCGAGTACGACGGCTGCTAATAAAATTGTCGAGAAACTTTTTGCATAGACTATAGAAGTGTAGTCATTAAATAACCCTAGCACGACGGCATAAATCAAAGTTCCTACAAACACTTCCTTGAAGAACAGCTGTCTTGAATTAAAAGTGTTCGATTTAGATTTCATTACCTAACAATAACAAAAAAAGAATCAAAATACCCCTGTTTTAATACAGTAATTTTACTTCTTTAAGTAACCGCCTAAAACTAAAGACTACTATTTTGTTTTATAAAGAAATAATATTGGTAAAGAGGTAACTGCCAATACGAGCAGCATGCCGGGTATAAAATATGGCAAAAACTGAGTATTAGCTACAGGATTGTTTTTATAAATAAACCATAGCGCTTGAAGCACCACAATGACAAGAAATATCGCCGCAATAATGTGAGTAATTGCAAACGACCAGTCAATCCAGTTTGTTCTAATATTATTATCTCTAGCATAAAATATATAAATATATAGTACTGCCCTTACGCCCAATGCGACTGCCGCCAAAAATGTAGCTACAAATATAGCTGCAGAAAGACCCTCTATTGATGAAGTAAACATCATAACAAGCATAACTACAGCCGCAACAAGTAGCGTATGGGTCACTTCCCAGGTGGCGTTGACATACCCCGCCTTGCCAGCCTTTGGTTTTTTGAGACGTAAAAAACTAAGGTACGTTTCATAAAGAAATGCAATGACAAATAAAAGTACTGGGACTACAAAAAGAATTATTGCGCTTATCATTGTGTCGTCTTCCCATTATTAGACTTAATTATTTTACGTAAGGCTAGAATCGTCACTATGAATAGCAGAACATACGCTAGAGGAAAAATATAGCCAAATGTTGATATATCGTTTGTTTTTGTTACAGCTTGCTCGGTTGTGACATAATTTGTTACCGCCCAGGGTTGCCTACCAATTTCAGTTAGCATCCATCCTAATTCGACGACGACAACCCCAATGAAGCCAACAATAATTAGCGGAACCAAGATTACGGATTTAGCGAGTAGTCTAGGTTTCCATAACTTTAATACAAGATAAATCATGAGAGCTATTACGAGCACGCCAATAAGCGTCAGCTTTATATTAAACAAAGCACGAATGTAACTTGGTGGTCGAATATTTTCAGGATAACTATTAATACCCTTTATGTCTTTACTGGCGTCTCCTACTAAAACACTTAATGCGCTCGGAATCATAAAATACGGGCCATTAATCTTGCCGCTAGAATCAGGAACTCCTCCAAAAACGAACGGTAGATTATTACCAGTATCGTTTACCATTTCAATAGCAGCAAACTTAACTGGTTCGTTCTTTGCCAAATATTTTCCTGTTATATCTGCTGTAATTACAAGCGTAATCATACAAACAACCGAAAATATCAATAACCTCTGAATAATAACCCAGTCAAATTTGTGCTTAGCGCTGGTCCTGTCCTTGAGCCTTGAACGCAAAATTTTGATTCCGTACAAAGATGCAATTATCGTTGAAGATGCGAGGTAATAGGCTGGCATGGAATGAAAAAACTCAATAAGTGACGTAGGCGAAAACATTGCTTGCCATACATCTATATTTTGAAATTTACCTTGTATAATTTGGAAACCTGTTGGTAAATTCATCCAGGCATTGACACTGGTTATTGCAAAAGCACTGAGTGTACTACCTATAATAACCATGATGCCAAAAAAGATATGCAATGCTCGTGGGATCTTATTGTTCTTCCAAGTAACCAGGTAGAGAGCTAAAAATACAGCTTCAAGCAAAAATGCATAAGTTTCAAACATGAACGGCAAGCCAATAACTTCGCCCCCAAATTTCAATATACCCGGCCACACTAACGACATCTGTAGCGCAATGACTGTACCAGAAATTACGCCTGTGATTACAAGCAGTGCCATTATTTTTGACCAGAAATATGCTGTTTCGACTGATTTTTTATCTTTTTTGTATAGACCCCACCATTCAAACCAAACCACTAGTATAGGCAAAGTTAGGCCAAACATAACAAAAATAATATGGAAAGCTAGCGAATCCCCCATCAATACTCTAGACGCGTTCAGATGTTCCATATAATTGTCGTCCCCACATTAAACGTATTTATAATAATTGTAGCAAATGTATTTTTTAAGTACTAGCGTTATATAGGGATATATTTAGGGCAGCCTAAGCCTGGATTAAATAGGTTTTACTTCTACTTTGTGCTCTAAAACATCGTCGTTTTCGTCGAAACGAAACACCGCCTCTACGTAATTTCCCTTAATCACCTCTGGTAACCAATAATTATCGTCTTTCCACATATCTTGGTAAGGTATTTCATTGATGTTATACCATCTTGGCTTCATCTCTTCGGTTTCAATTGGATCCCCCTGCCATTTAGTGCATATATAAACTAAAACTTGCTGATCCCAGTCTGACTTATTATTAGGAAAAAAGAAGTCGAGCGACGCAACTTGTTGGTAATTACCGGGTGTCACCCCTATCTCTTCTTGACATTCACGAATAGCAGCATTTTCTATAGATTCATTAGGTTCCGGTTTACCGCCCACACCATTCCATCGTCCTTTTCCGAACCCACGTTTTTTCATTGCAAGAAGAATCATATCCCCCTCAACAAGAAACATTAGGGTTGCTTTTTTAGAAGGAGATTTCATGTAAATATTATAGCAAAAA
>CAZPWF010000003.1:0-66380 GCA_964590725.1 uncultured Candidatus Saccharibacteria bacterium | reverse complement strand
CACCTCCAATCCTATTGTCTATTTCATACTGAGGAACGCCAGACTGACGCATCTTCTGGACATCCATTGCGACACTACTAACCATCTCTATCTGTTTATTCGATAAACTAAGCTCTGCTTCCGCTGATTTGTTACTAACTTCTGTCTTAACGTCACCTGCCACATCTTCTTGTTCTGTATCGTCAAGGCCAGAAAGTGCGGCTTCAACACTATCTTGTGCCTTTTCAACCGAATTATCCTGTTCATCCTCAACTGCCGCTTCAGTAGGTTCTTCGATAATATCCTTTACAGCAACATCACCAACCTCTTCTGCTAAGTCCTCTGGTATTTCATGATCTTTCAACTCTTCGGACACATCAGCCTTCTCTTCATCCCAAAACTCTTGAACTTGTTTAACATCTGAGGGTTCTACTTCGTCGCCACTAGAGGCAAATGTACTTTTCAATCGATTTTGATTGCCCGATTCTGTGTCAATAACAGCTTCGTTGACACTAGAGATAGATCGCTGACGCTCTTGCACTAAAGGACTATTATTACTTTCTTGATTGTAATAAATAGCCGTTCCTTTTTCAGAAGTGTCTGCAATTTTCAACAAACCATCTGTTTCTCTAGTTATCGCGACGTGATTTTCCGAAACGTTTTCATTATATGAAAATCGATCTTTATTGTGATTACTTCCGAGGTCTACTTTCTCGCCTACCTTCATCCCTTTTAAATTGTTGAAGGAAAAATGAGTATTGCCATCTTCACCCATTATTCCTTCAACGATAACGAAACGTCTGTGGCTTATCATGTCTTCTTGATGCCCCGCTCCTCTTCTATCTGACAAAATAGGGGTAATGCTCGCTCTAGAATCAGCATCCTGGCCCAAATCAAGAACTAAATATTGATGACTATCATTTCCGCCAAGCCGTAAATCAGCAACAACTGCGGCATCTAATCCATACTGCTTTAAAGCATCTTCACGGCCCATGAGTGGTGAGCTTGGATCAATAAAACCCTCAGAGCCATGCATATTTGGCTCAAACCCAGCTTGATATTCCGGGCCGTTAGTTTGTACTTCGTGTAATAACGTTTCTGACATAATTTTTGTTTTTTAATTAACTTATTTATGTTATCACAGAATACATATTTAGTCAATGTTAGTGTCTACTATATGTCGATAATGAAGTTGCCAATTTTTTCAGCGATTTGACGAAATTTTGATTTATTCACAGGGGTCTCTTCGCTATCCTCTATTGATGGCGTGATGCGTACAGCTGACGGAGCCTCTAATAAAATATAAGCTCGGTCCAAGGTAGTTATCTCTTCTTGCCATTCATTTGTCTTCACAACATATTCCTCAGTAACAAAAAAATCTTTATTTGTTTTCTTTTTGCCATTTCGAAATGTGTGCCTTCCAGCCCAATATATGTTTCGCTTCCCCGAATTATCAGTAGTTTCTAGGACGACTCTCTTGCCGCCACTATGTCCACAGTAAATTCCGGTTAAAATACGAACTACGTCCTCTTGGCCGTATTTCATAACATTAAAAACCAAAGAATTACTACATCCCTCGATATAATCATGTAACTCGCTGTTTACAAAATTAAGCTTGTCTTCAAAAGATTCAATACCCCAGTCGACGCTGCTAAACTCAAAGACATCTCTCTCGTCGTACATATATACATACTACAAGAAATTATAAAAATATAAACTAGACGCCGAGGTGCTGTTTGATTTTTTCGACTACGTCGGCTATAACAACTTGTGATTTTACAAGATAATCATCTACGCCAAGGCTCTGGGCGCGTTCTTTGTCAGCATCCTGGCTAAGTGCAGTCAACATTATTACCTTAAGATTGGCAGTTTCGGGAGTATTACGCAAAATATCAAGCACATCGAAACCACTAACCTTTGGCATCATTACGTCCAAAAGCATTAGATCTGGCTTATATTCTAGCGTGGTCGCTAAAGCGTCCTCGCCATTTGGAACGCGCTTAACATCAAAACCCTCCGCCTGTAAACGGGTTTGATATACGCTCGCTAAGGCATCATCATCCTCTACTAGTAAAACTTTTTTCTGTGTTGTATTTTGAGTATCCATAATGGTTATGCTATCAGGTTATGACTTTTTTTGCAATAACCACTTTGATAAATCCGTCAAACATTGGATGAGGTCTGTTGGGTCGAGATTTAAATTCTGGATGAAACTGGCTTGCCATAAAGAATGGGTGATCTATCGCCTCAATTATTTCTACTAGTTTGCCGTCTGGGCTTGTGCCTACCGCCTTAATCCCCCAAGACTCATATTTATCACGATAATCATTGCTACACTCATAACGATGGCGATGACGTTCAACAATCTGCTTCTTGCCATAAATTTTAGCCACGAGACTGTCTTTTTCTAGATTACATTTGTAATCGCCTAGCCTCATGGAGCCACCGGTGTTTTCTTTGCCTTCTTGCCCCTGCATGGTGTTTATGACGAGATTTTTTGAGCCGTCATTTAGTTCGGGCGTCGAAGCGTCGCTCACTCCTGCATTTCGTGCGGCAGCGATTACCGCCATTTGCAAACCTAGGCACAGCCCCAAATATGGTACTTTTTGTTTTAGAGCATACTGAGCTGCTTTTATTTTTCCTTCGAGAGCGCGTGTGCCAAATCCTCCAGGTATAACTATTCCATCACAGTCTTTGAATATTGCCGACAATTCATCGGTGTCGCCATCAAGTTTTTCTGCATTTATCCATTTAATCGACAGTGTAGATTTGTTCCACCATGCAGCTGATTTTAGAGCTTCGAAAACCGACATATAAGTGTCTTGATTGTCCATATATTTGGCTACAACACCAATGGTTATTCTCTTGCTATAGCGCGCGGTCGCTTTGTCTACTACATTACGCCATTCTTTTAGATTGGGCTTTGACATCTTAAGATTAAGCTTATTGGCTATAACACTAGCTATTCCTGCATCTTCAAGAGTAAGCGGCACTTCATATATTGAAGCCGCATTTGGCAGTAATGCGATCGCTTCTGGAGCAACCCCAGAAAACATACTTAATTTATCAATGACTGATTTGATAGCTTCCTCTTCGCTGCGAACAACCAAAACATCGGGAACAATGCCCAGGCCACGCAAATCACGCACAGCATTCTGAGCCGGTTTAGTCTTGAACTCGTGGCTTGCGCCTAAGTACGGCAGATACACCACGTGCACAAACACGCAATTTTCTCGACCAACACTAAATGCTAGCTCTCTAATTGCTTCTACAAAACTAAGCCCTTCATAATCACCAACCGTACCACCAATCTCAACAATGTGAACGTCAAAACCCTTGGAAACTTTGATAATTTCTTCTTGTATTGTCTTAGTGACGTGCGGGATGAACTGAACTGTCTTACCGGAAAACTTTCCGGAGCGTTCTTCGTTAATGACCATTTGCAAGATTCGCCCACTCATAAGTGAGCTTCCCTGAGTTAATTCTTGGTCTAAGAACCTTTCGTAGTGGCCTAAGTCCAGATCCGTCTCTGCCCCATCTTTAGTGACAAAGCATTCTCCATGCTCTGCTGGGTTTAATAAACCGGCATCCACATTTAGATACGGGTCACATTTTTGAATGTTTACTTTTAAATCGCGAGCTTTTAAAAGGTTACCAATTGAGGCGGCAGTGATGCCCTTTCCAAGCCCAGAAAGAACACCACCCGTTACAAACACATACTTAGTCGGTTTTGCCACCTTGTATTAACCCTCTCATTACTTAAAAGATACTACCACAAGAACCCAACTCTTGGAATATCTTACCTAACTTTCACAACAAATAACCGCAATTCTACACACCTCTTTGGGATGCTTTCAAGATTATTTTACATACCCGTAAAAGTATCAAAAGACAAACTAGAGGACCGCTGCGGGGCGGAAACGAACAGCGCCACCGCCGTCGCCGCCATCGCACCAGCCGCCGTACACCGAATCGTCCTCGAGGACGCTAGCGCGCGGCGCGTTGAGGACAACCGCCTGTTCGCCAGTGCGAAGTGTCCAAGTCCAGACTTGACCATTTTCTTCGGATAATTGTCGACTATCTGGTAGGATTTCGTCATTTGCTCTAGCCCGTTCAACCATTGCTGCGTAAACATCTAGGGTCATACCAGTTCGGGTGTCGAATTTTTGACCATCAATTTCTACCACGAAGTCTTTAGTGGTTTCATTACCCATGATTTTGTTCCAACTGCCTTTGT
Source organism: uncultured Candidatus Saccharibacteria bacterium (assembly GCA_964590725.1). GTDB lineage: Bacteria > Patescibacteriota > Saccharimonadia > Saccharimonadales > JACQNP01 > CAZPWF01. Next base: position 62,164 of record CAZPWF010000003.1, on the reverse strand, counting down.
AGATACCGTTACCTGCGGTGTAAGCTACGCAGAACAGTTTCTCACCCGTTTCGGCTTCAGTTGCCAGGACTGAGAAATCTGCTGCATCGACGCGAAACTTTTCAGCCATAGCGGATTTTAACTTGTTAGCACGTTCTGCTTGTTCTGGCGATAGCATAGATATGACGTCAACGCGCTCTTCGAATGGTTCATCTAAAGTCTCGACTTCTACAGTATTTTCTAGCGCACTTGTACCAAATTCATCTGGATATGCGCCACGAATGTGATCAAAAAATTCAGCACGTTCAACATAATCCATGCCACTAATTAATACATCTACAGCTTCAAAAGTGTTCTTTATGTCCACAACAATTCCATATTTATCCACATTATAGTACTTTTTGTGTATTTCGTCAACATCTTCCGAAATATTTCTATCTGTTAGCTATTAGCTTGGAGGTATCTTTTACTGCCAGACGAAGACGCACATCTCCGGCATAATTGAATCAAGCTAGTCTGAAAGGCCTACTTATTTATGAATTGAATGGCTGCGTCTTTTTGCGGATCTTGCTTGTTTTTTGCATTTTCTTCGGTTATTTCTACTTTTTGGTCAGGCTCAATACCTTCTTTATCGATATTCTTGCCTGCTGGGGTATACCAACGAGCAACTGTTACCTTTAGAACACCGCCGCCACGTAAATCAGAAAGCTGTTGAACACTACCTTTACCAAATGACTTTGCGCCAATTAGCGTAGCTACACCATTATCTTTGAGTGCTCCTGCAGTAATCTCGCTCGCGCTGGCGCTTCCTTCGTTAATCAACACTACTGTTGGGATGCCTTTAAGTATATTGTCGCCTTTGGCTTTATATGTCTTCACTACCTCGCCGCCACGCTTTTCTTCCAAGATTGTCTTTCCTTTATCTATCCATAAACTTGAGACGTCAACAGATGCATCAAGCAGGCCACCCGGATCGTTCCTCATGTCGAGTACGACACCCTTAACGTTTTTTGCCTTGAATTCTTCGGCAGCTTTTTGTGCTAGGCCACTCGTGTCTTCGGCAAATCGACTAATCTTAATATAGCCGATATTGTCAGCGCCCACGTTGTATTCTACGCTGGGAATAGTAATTTTTTGCCGAGTAATATCGAACTCTAGCTCTTGTTTCGCGTCACGAACTACCTTGAGTTTTACATTGGTTCCTTCTGGGCCACGAATCTTAGTAACAGCATCAGAAACCGACATATCTAGAGCACTTTCGTCATTGATCTTTACAATGACGTCTTTAGCTTTTAAGCCTGCCTTTTCAGCCGGGTAGCCCGAAATAGGCGCGACAACCACTATTGTATTATTCTCTTTGCTTAATTCAGCACCAATACCACTAAAAGTTCCATTTAGACTTTCATTGAATTCTTTTGACTTTTCACTATTCTGATATTCGGTATATTGATCACCTGCTGCTTCCACTAGACCCTTTTTCATGCCATCAACTAGTTTAGTTTCATTAAGCTGACCGTCAAAGCTTACCTTGAGGGCGTCATAAAGTTGCTCGACAGATGTGTAATTTAAATTAGCCGGCATACTACCATTCTGATTGTTCTTTTTTAGATTTATAGCTCCAAAGGCAATATTGCCATTTCCTATATACAAACCCAACAAAAAAACAGCTGCCACACCCAGGGTAATAAGACCCGTCTTCATCCAACGTGGACGCTTCTTTACGTCAACAACATCTGATTCTTTAAACACTCATGACCTCCTTATAGACCAATACATTATTACACATTCAATACTTATGTTACGATAGAAAACTTAGAAATGGATGAAAACGAGTCCAGCCTGGTTTAACACTGCTGCACTGCCACCTTCTGGGCCACGATACAGCCCATCACCCATTCGATTATAGTCACTTACTATCACCTGTCCATCGCCCGTAACAGCCTCTACATACATAACATGCCCATAATAACCGTTTGGATTAACCGCTGCATCACCTGGACGCGCACCAGAACCGTAAGATACAGGTATGCCGCGCGCAGAAGCATTTCCTGGCCAATTTGCTGCATTTCCTAAATAAGTAATGCCTACCTTGCCGTCTGATGCTAGTTTGTATGCAACCCAGCTAGTACAGTTACGGAAACCATAACCCCAAGAATCCCAAGGACTGCCATTAAATTCCCAATCATAATTCCAACAATCGCCACCAACTTGACCCGTGTGAGCACAATACGCATTGCCCCATGGATACCCACCACCACCAGGTATCCCCGGTTGAACGGAGTTTCCCCCGAATAATTTTACATTCTCTAAGACTTGTTGGTGTTTTAGATCCTTAATTTTTTCTTGATTGGACTGAATGTCTTGATTAAACGAATCCTGCTGTGACTGATTAAGTGTCAAGAGCCTTTGTTGCTGACCATGCTGCGAGGCAACTTGATTTCGTAATGACTGCTGTTCGGCAAGAAGCTTCTCGACTGATTCTTTCTGTGTTTTCAGTTGGGCTTTTAGTTGGGTAACTTTATCAAGCGAGGTTTTAATCTTGGTTTTTACAGTATCTCTATACTGCTCCTTGTCTACATATTCGCTTAGGTCTTTACTAGAAGCTAGCATTTCTAAGGTGCTGATCTCACCTTCTAGATACATTGCCTTAATATTCTCACCAAGTAACTTCTTTGTCTGATCTAATTCTTTCTGAGCGACATCTATCTCAACTTTTAGCTTGTCATTCTTGGCTTGATTAGCCGTAATCTGCGCCTGTAATCCGTCAATTTGTTGTTGCAATTTTGCAATCGTATCTTGGATGCTGTTTGCCTGAATTTCTAGGGAGTTAACTTGTTCTTTTTTTTGCTGACTATCAGCACTTAACTTTTTGATTTCTTCGTCAAACCGATCGGCATGCGCAAAAGGTGCTGCAAGAAAACTTCCAGCAAAAACCAAAGTTAAGATAAATATCAGTGCTCCTGAACGAAATGAAGTTGTGGATACTTTAGTTTTTTGTTTTAGCATAACCTCTTTGATCATACCATACCCTGCAATACTTTGCAATTTAGTTACTAATATTATACAGCTCTACTTAGAACTCTTAAATTTAAGATACCGCGTCGTGGCAATATACGATGAAAACGCACCAATAAGTACACCAATTGTAAGCTGCACAGCAACAATTAACGCAAAATGACTAGCGAAATAGTCACTAGCAAATTTAATATCTAACAAACCCAGACTGCTAGCGTCAAAAGTATTAGACGACACTGCAAACATAGAACCTACTGCAACAATGGACAAAGCCCCTGCAATCAAACCATAGATAACAGTTTCAATAATAAATGGACCCCGTATATACCATGTTCCTGCCCCAAGTAGTCTCATAATTGTCAGTTCATCTCGTCGGTTAAATATTGCCATCCTAATCGTGTTAAAGATAATGAGCACCGACACCAACATAAATACGGCCACACCAACAATACCAGCCTGTCTAAAGAAAGATGTGGCTTTGGAGATCTTATCAATTGCGTCTTTGCGATCACCCGAATAAGAGGTCTCGTCAGATTGAAGCGCTTTTATTTCTGGCTTTTCGAGGAATTGTTTAATCTCGTCAATTTTATTTGGATCTCTTGGTTTAATTTGCAGACTGGCTGGCAAGGGATTATCCGTCTGAGATATCGCAACCAATAAATCAATGTTGTCAGCGTTTTGCTTTTTGTATATATCCAATGCCTGATCCTTAGAGACATACTCAACACTTTTTACATTCTCTATAGCTTTTACATTGTTTATTAACTCTTCTCTCTGCTGATCTTTTAGACCATCAACTAGATATACAGATATATCAATTTTGTCAGTGATAAGCTGTACTGTGTGAGCAAATGTTGCATTAACAATTACAGAAAATAATACTATGGTTAAGGTTATAAATATCACCGCCATCGCAGCAATGGCAAGCGTTAAATTACGGGCAAAGTTTTGCAAACCCGCACGGATGACACGACCAAAAGATATGAACCCTCTTCTCATTAGCTTTTATACTCCGCATTGGCTCGGTCGCTTGCTACGCGTCCATCGCTAATTGTTATGACTCGCCGTTTCAATTTATTAACGATGTCTTGATTATGAGTTGTCAGCAAAACTGTGGTTCCGTAACGATTTATTTTTTCTAGAACTTTTATGACATCCCATGCGTGCTTCGGGTCGAGGTTACCTGTTGGCTCGTCAGCAATCAATATTTTTGGCTGTCGCACTATTGCTCGTGCGATTGCTACCCTTTGTCTTTCTCCTCCAGACAGCTCCATCGGCATTCGACGTTCCTTGCCTTTTAGACCAACAATATCAAGTACCCTAGGAACCGTATGATTAATTTCTTTGTTACCGAAACCGACAATTTCCAAAGCAAATGCAACATTTTCAAACACTGTCTTGTTTGGCAAAAGTTTAAAATCCTGAAAAACTACTCCTATTTTTCGGCGAAGCAATGGGATATCCCGATCCTTTAGCTTGTCATAATCGACACCACCAACCACAATCTTACCGCTAGTCGGTCGCTCTTCTCTAGTAAGTAACTTAAGAAGCGTAGATTTACCCGCACCACTCTTACCAACAATAATCACAAATTCTTTCGGCTCAACGTGTAGACTCACGCGGTCGAGAGCAGTGTTGCTGCGATTATATACTTTCGTTACCCTATCAAACAGAATCATGTATAAGCATTATAGCAAACGATTAGCCTTCGAGTGTTGATTCAAGATAACTTTCTAGAAATTCATCGAGCCTACCATCCAATACACCTTCAGCATCACTTGTTTCATAACGCGTTCGAAGATCTTTAACTTGTTTGTAGGGGTGGAGAACATAGCTGCGAATTTGATTACCCCACTCGGCTGACTGATTTGGACCCTTTAGTTCTGATACTTTTTCAGCGTGTTGTTCGATCTGTAACTGTGCTAATCGGGAGCGCAGTATTGTCATAGCTGTTTCTTTATTTTGGATCTGGCTGCGTTCGTTTTGAATAGCCACCACAATATTAGTCGGTAAATGTGTAATACGCACCGCGGAATCTGTTGTGTTTACCGACTGACCACCCTTGCCGCCGCTACGGTATACATCAATTTTTAGTTCTTTTTCATCAATTATGACCGCATCGGGGGTATCGACTTTCGGCATAATTTCAACTTTCGCGAAGCTGGTTTGGCGAAGATTATCTGAATTAAATGGACTCAAACGTACTAGGCGATGAACACCGTGTTCGCCACTCAATTTGCCAAACATAAAAGGCCCTTCTATTTCAATAGTAGCGCTTTTTATGCCGGCCTCTTCTCCTGGTGACTCATCAATCATCTTAACCTTATATTTGTGCGCTTCTGCCCAACGAACATACATTCGAAGTAGCATTTGTGCCCAATCCTGAGCATCGGTACCGCCAGCTCCTGCATGAATACCCAAAATAACATTAAAATCATCATAAGGACCGGAAAACTGAAGAACACGTTTTTGCTCATCAAACCTTGATTCGACACTAGACAGTTGTTTTAGTAACGAATCTCTGATTGAGTCGTCATCAATTTCAATTAGTTCTGTTATTTCTGATAGCTCTGTTTGCATTTCCCTCCACGGTGATATACGTAACTCTAACTTACTTATTTGCTTCATGACAGATTGCGCATGTTCAGCATTCAACCAAAAATCATTTGCGCTGGACTGATCGCGCAATGTGATCAATTCTTTTTCAAGCTCATCTATACCTAATTGCCCAATTATAGCTTCAATTGTTTTTTCAAGTTCATTGGTTTTCTTTAATATGTCTTGCATACTAAAGAGAATTATAACAGTCAAAGATATTAACTAGCTAAGATAGGAGTCGTCGTCGCCAATATTCTTGATTTTCTTCAGCAAGAATCTGATCCATCCAGATAATCCTGAAAGGCCACCAAATACAACTATCACCGGCATCACATATTTCCAAATAGAATAATCAAAATATAATATGTATGCAAAATATGCCGTGCAAGCTATAAATATCGATCCAACGACAAGAGAGAGTATACGAGGAGAATATTTATGAAGTAATGCGCACACTATGAGCGGCACGAAATACAAAATTGGTATGACAAATTGCTGATCTAGATCTACCTGATAAGCTGTGAATTCAGACACTGCCATTATTAAGTTTGTCATTGCTTTATCTCCACAGCTGCACGAACTTTATATTCTTTGTTCTTAGCATCAAAGAGACCTTTCTTTTCGAGCACCAAAGACACGGGCTCACCTTTATCTACTTCAAATACCAACCAACCCTCTGCTGTGCCTCCAGGTGTTATTGACGGTAAACTACCTAGCCCATTCTCATCACTAGATTCATCCGAAACATATGAAGTATCCTGTAAGCCACCTTTCGAATTTTGAAGCTTTAATTCATAAATAGAACCAGTACCTTCTTTCCCTCTATAGCCAACTAACAAGTCTATTTTTATATACTCCTTGCCTTTAGCTGGCTTCGAAGCGTACTTACCTTTGGGCATCCAACCTCTTGTAGAACCGACAACTGCAAAAGTTGTACCATCTGAAACATTTATTTGCTCGTTGTATTCTGCTTTAATATCTTGCTCACGTTCGGCTGCATATGTGTCAAAAAGTTTTGAAACATCTAACTTACCGTCTTTTAGTTTTTGTGTTTCAGGCGAGCTGTCGGCAATAGCTTTTTTCTTATCTTCCTCGTTTTTTGCCGCATATGGATTTGACTGTTGATGAATCTCTTTTCGCGCTGCTTTAACGTGTTGAGCTGCATATATAAATCCAGCACTACCTGCCAGCGCGACAATAATTATAAAAATACCCAGTATTTTGCCAATTAGTGTTTTTGGTCGCCGCTCTTCTGTTCCTCTAAAAGTTAACTGCGCAGCCAGAGTGACCAAAGGTGTCTTGGGTTTTTTTGAATCAACATTACTTAGTAATGGAGGTGCTGGCAAAACTGCTTGCTGAACCTGAGGCGAAGGAATGTTCGAGACCGAATTTATAGGCGCAGTCTGCGCAGGAGGACTCATTGTTGGAGTGTTTTGCCGTACTGAGGCTTCAACCGACTGTGCGTAATTATTTTCTGATTGATATAGCTGAGTTTGAGGAACACTATGAACCACATTATCCGCAGGTTCAGTAACTAATTGAGGAGATTGATCTGAGAAAATTGGTTGTTGTGGCTGAACAATACCTGTGGGCTGATTAGTGGGTGTGGTTATAGGTGGTTCAATAGATTGAGGCTGGGGTGTCGGAGTTACTATTTGAGGGGTATTTGCCGACGGTACGGCAGGCTGAGCAATACCCTGCTGTGTTGGATTTGGCTGTATATTTTGCTGATCGGGTTGAGGACTTTGATTTGGGTCCATAATTTTTTGTTAACTTTTACTTAATTGTTAGCTTAATACTAGCATAACCATTTTTATCCGACTAGCCATAGTGGTTCTATTTTATCTGACAAGTTTGCAACAAAGTCTTCACCACAACTACTGAGTACACCCATGCCCCACACCCTGTCGGCAAACATTGCTCTAGATATCTGAACAATCTTGTCCCTATTAACCGACTCGATTCTTTGAGGAATTTTATAATAGTCCTCTATTTGCTCGTCAAAGAAATATCTGCTTGCATAACCATCGGCAGTACCAGAAACTGTCTGACCGCTACGTTGATACCTTCCAAGTGAATACTGCTTAGCAGCCAATATATCGGTAGAAGAAATATCTGCAGAAAATACCTTATGTAGTTCTTTTGTGATGATCGAAAATAACTTCTCAGTATTTTTTGGCATAATCTGCGCACCAAACCACCAGTTAGAACTATATCTAGATTGACCTGTTCCCGAACTCATGTGATATACAAGTCCATGCTCGCGAGCTTCACCCAAAATTCGCGAATATAATGTTTCAGTCAACATTGTATTAATTAGATTTAAGGCATCAGCTTCATCATCATTCATTTTACGTTTCATGAATGTATCTATATAAAAATGAAGATTTTCTACTGTTGGATTATGAATATAAAGTGGTTTTTTGAGCGGTCTTGGCGTTTCGTTTGGTAATACAAATCTTTTAAAACCCTTTGGTAATTCGATATTAGCCAGTAGGTCCTCAAGCACCTTTTTTCTTTCTGACGTAATCTTACCAGCTATAATAAATCGCATATTAGACGCTGTATGTGTGCGCTTGTAGTGCTTTTTTACGTCACTCAATAACACGTTCTCTATAAGCTCTAATCTTCTTTGGTCAGTGAGCACTTTATAACCATATTTACCACGCAACGCCAAGCTTAGGTGCCGAAAATGATTATTTGATCGAGCATTAAGCTCTTCGACGACATTACCGTACTCAGCATCGAATTCTTCTTGTAAGAAAAGTGGCTTACTTATAGCTGTCAGCAGCATGCCTGCAACACGATCCCACTCAAAATCTGCACATTCAGCTTCATAATTAATATCATACGCGCCAGTACTGGCGTTATTATATGCGCCGTTTTTTTCAAACTCTGCCTGGAATAGACGAGCCTTTGGAATAAGCTCGTTAGCGCCAAGCAAAACGTGCTCCATAAGATGTGGGGTTTCCCATTTTTCCTCATTAACCAAATATTCACCAGCCCGAAAGTTTACTTCGAAAGTCATAACACTGGCGTCGGGCACGTTAATTAACAAGCCTTTCGAGCCATTTGCTAAACTAATTTCGCTAACGGTATGTTTCATTAATAATTAATTCAGCCGTCAGTTATTTTCGACGTTTGCCAGCCTTTTTACGCTTGCGCTCTGCCTTCCTGGCTTTTTTAATTTTTTCGTGAGCTTGTTTTACTGCAACTTGCTCCACTTTTTGTGGCACAAAGTCTGTTTCATGAAATTCTTCGGCCTCAATTATTTGATCTGCATTGCTAACCGATTTTCGAGCAGCTTTTGTAAGTTCTGTTTCGGTAGGCTCGTCAGCGTCTACAGGTGTTGCACTATAAATTGCACGCACAACTTCTTGACGCAGGCTTACTTGCATTTCCTCAAACATGCGCTGAGCCTGACGACGATACTCAACCAACGGATCGCGCTGGCCAACAGAAATCCAGTGTATGCCTTCTTTCATGTGGTCCATATTCTCTAAATGCTGCATCCAGAGATTGTCTAGAACTTGCAAATAAATGTCGCGTTCTACTTTGCGCATAATCTCATCGCCAAATGCTAATTCACGACCTTCATATAGTTCCTGAGCCTCTGTTAGTAGTACATTGCCAAACTTGGTTGCTTCGGTATCAAACAATCGATCTAGGGTTTCTTCGTCAAACGGAAATACTTCGGTAACAGTCGATTCGAACTGATCCGACAACAACTGCGACGAGCTCGCAAGCGCCTTCGCTTCTTCCTGGATGAACATCTTAATACGCTTACTTATGTCAGTTTGCAAAAGTATCTCTTTACGCATTATGTAAGTAGCTTTTCGATGACGATTCATTACATCATCGTACTGAACAACATTTTTGCGAGCATCAAAGTTGTAGCCCTCTACCTTTTTCTGAGCAGCTTCAAGTGATTTTGATATAACCCTATTTTCAATCGGCGTCTCGTCATCAACCCCAAGGCGTTCCATGATTGATCCGATTCGTTCTCCACCAAAAATACGCATAAGATCATCTTCTGTACTAACATAAAACTGAGTTGCTCCAGGGTCACCTTGTCTACCGGAACGGCCCCTCAATTGATTGTCAATACGTCGAGATTCGTGCCTCTCCGATCCAAGAACAAATAAACCGCCAATTTCTTTTACACCTTCTCCAAGAACAATATCAGTACCACGACCAGCGATGTTAGTTGCCAAAGTAACTGCACCTTTCTGGCCTGCCTTTTCAACAATAGCTGCTTCTTTTTCATTGCTCTTTGCGTTCAATACTTGGTGCGGAATCTTTGATTTTTTTAGCAACCCACTAAGAACTTCGTTTCGTTCAATTGATACAGTTCCTATCAAAACCGGCTGTCCCTTTTGGTGAAGTTTTTGGACTTCCCTGACAATTGCCTTAAACTTACCCATCTCTGTTTTGTAGATTCTGTCTGGATGATCTATGCGCGCAACACCTCGATTAGATGGTATTTCTAAAACATTAAGTTCGTATATCTGGTGGAATTCTTCACTCTCAGTCTCAGCCGTTCCGGTCATTCCTGCTAGTTTTTCATACAATCTAAAATAGTTCTGAAAACTGATTGTAGCTAAGGTCATAGACTCTTCTTGAACTTCTACCCCTTCTTTTGCCTCGATTGCTTGATGTAATCCCTCATTATATCGTCGACCTTTTAGTAGACGACCAGTAAACTCATCTACAATCACAACCTCGCCGTCGCTAGTTACAACATAGTCTTTATCGCGCTTGAAAAGAGCTTGGGCTTTTAGAGCTTGCTCTAGGTGATAAATTGTACGGATATTTTCTGTGCCATATAAACTATCTACGCCAAGTATTTTCTGGACATGTTCGATACCATCATCGGTCAAAATAACTGATTTACGCTTTTCGTCTACTTCATAGTCATCATCTTTTTTTAATTGACGCGTGACCTTGGAGAATTGAGCATAGGCATTTCCACTCGTAACAGATGGGGCCGATATAATAAGTGGCGTTCTAGCCTCATCGATCAAGATTGAATCTACTTCGTCAACAATAGCGTAATGAAGCTCTCTTTGTCTCAATTGCTCGACTTCTCGAACCATATTGTCACGAAGATAGTCAAAACCAAACTCGTTATTTGTACCATACGTAATATCTGCTTTATACGCTTCCTGACGAGTGCAAGGCTTTAGATGTTTGAAACGAGGGTCACTGTGATTCTTATTTTCGAAAGATTTATCGAAAATATAAGATTCGTCAGCAATTATAACTCCGGTTGTAAGCCCTAAAAATCCATAAATTTGACCCATCCAGCCCGCATCACGCTGAGCTAGATAGTCGTTTACCGTCACAACATGTACACCCTTTTCGGTAAGCGCATTTAGATATACAGGTAATGTCGCGACCAGTGTCTTGCCTTCACCAGTTTTCATTTCTGACACATTACCTTCGTGCAATGACATGCCGCCAATTAGCTGCACATCAAAGTGACGTTGGCCTAAAGTACGCGTAGCCGCCTCACGGACAAGCGCAAAAGCATCAGGCAAAATTTTGTCTAGAGATTCTTTTTCTAAACGCTTCTTTAGTAATTGCGTCTGTTCGGCTAGTTTTTTATCGGAAAGTTTTTTATACTTTGGTGCAAGATCATTAATAACCTTCACACGCTTTTTAAGTCGCTTAACAGTTCGGATTTGTGGGTCGCCCAAAACCCGTTTTAGTACTTTTTTCACTCAAGTTCCCTCTCTGATTTGACTGTCATCAAAATAATATACCTATTGTACCGCAATAGAGGTCAATGTACACAGTAATTTTCCCAACAGTTTAACAATATTAGGCTTGTTTTCTAATTTTATTGATGACACGATGACGCAAACCTTTTGGGCTGTTCGTATCTTTATACTTTTTAATTTGGTTCTTTAGCTTAGATTCAACAATATCTACAGCGGCAAACATATTCAGAGTGCTCTCTTTTGTAATGATGGTTTCGTTCGGTAAATGCAACACAACTTCACATGCGCACTGTTTTTTGCCTTTAACCTTTGACTCTTTTACAAAGACCTCTGCATGCGCACTCTCGCGCGCTGCTCTTGGTAGATAACGATCAAGTTTACCTATTTTTTTAGTAATGTATTTCTTTAGATCTTCATTTAAAACCGTGTGGACTCCGTTAATTTCAAGTTTTTTAATCATTATATTTCTCCTTTATTCATATACGGTTTTAATACTTCTGGCACAACTACATTACCATCTCTTGTCTGGTAATTTTCAATAATTGCTACAGGTATTCGACTTAGCACCAACGCGGTTGCGTCATTAGTGTGTACGAATTTTGTGCCACTTTCTGTCTTATATCTCGTCTGAAGTCTTCGAGCTTGATATCCTGTCATATAATCTGCCGAATGCGTTTCGCGATATTTATTCTGACCCGGCATCCAGGTTTCTATATCAACTCCCTGAGCATTTGGCCTACCTATATCAGCAGTACATTTTTGCAATACTTGGTATGGCAGCCCTAGCTGAGATACTAGATATTCTTGAATTGCTACTAGAAACTTATGTTCTTCATAGCCAGTTTCTTCATCTGAGAAGACTTCCATTTCAAGTTTATCAAATTGGTGCATTCTGAAAATACCTTCAGTATCTTTACCGTATGTTCCAGCTTCTCTTCGAAAGCTCGTGGCGTATCCAATATACCGAATCGGTAGTTCTTCTGTGGGAATTATTTCATTCATATACATGTTACATAGTGAGTGTTCGGCGCTCGCATTCAACCACATCTCATCATCTGCTAATTTATACGTAACATCTTCTGCATCCAAACGAGCTGTCGCCTCATACGCTACAGTATTGACAATTGCTGGCGGCAAAACAGGATTGAATGGTTTCGATGAAATGCTTAGATTATTATCTTCTATGATCTCTTTTAAAATATTTTCGTCAGATAGAACGTCAAAGGCAAACTGCACGATTGCAAACTGCATACGCACCATGTCTCCCTTTATATATGCAAAGCGCGATCCTGCAACCTTAGCAGCCCTCTCTTTATCCAGCCATCCTTTTGCCTCGGCAATTTGTGCATGATTTTTTGGTTCAAAATCAAATTTAGTTGGCTCTCCGACTTTTTTTATTACAACGTTGTCATCTTCGCTAGCACCAACTGGGACATCGTCCAGGGGCATGTTAGGCACGCTTTTAAGTAATAAAAGCCATTCCGAATCAATTTTAGAAAAAGCATCTTCCTTGCTGCTAAGCTCTTCTTTAAATTTTGTGCCAATTTCGATCTGTTCGGTCGAAGGCTTACCTTGCTTTTTAATCACTTCCGTGTGCTCATTGCGTCGTGTTCTGATGTCTTCAATCTCAGTTTGTAGTTCACGTCTACGAGTATCCAAACTCAGCAATTCAGCAACATCTACCGGGTAGCCTTTTTGTTCGCTTTTTTCTTTTACAATCTCGGGATTATCTCTAATGTACTGTATATCGATCATACCTATATTATACGCGATATGTCACTCTTGATCTAATTGAACGTTCCAATTATGCAGTTTTTTTTGTTAGTATGTAATTAATCATAAGCAAAAAATGGGAGTTACTTTGCGACCAGGAGAACGAACACCAAGACCACGAGCAAAAATTCAGCGATCACAACTTGATAGTTATAATCTGAGACCCAGTAGTCAGTTAAACCAACCGACACAACAATCAAGCACGAACAATAGGCCAGCACCCGCTGCTAATACATCCACGGTGACGCCAATTGCTAAAGTTGAACAACGCCCGCAACCTCCAGTCCGCCCACCTAGACGTCAAACCCAGACAACAGTACATTCACGCAATGACTCGGTTACTGCAATAAACAAATCGAAGCCTCCTATAAATAACACCGCAGATACAAAAACAATCCCGACTTTAATAGAAAAAGGAAAGAATAGAAGAAGGATTAAGCTACCTGGACTAAAATATGTAATCCCTGCGATCATAGCGGTAATACTTATTTCTGGCTCAGTTGGTGGGTATCTGTTTCTGAAAGATCAACGCGCCAATAAAGCTGACATAGCTATAGGAAAAGAATTCCTAGTTGCAGTTCAGTCTAAAGATATGGATAAAGCATACGATTTGACCAGTCAGGGATTTAAATCTGTCGCTACTAAAGAACAACTGTCAGAAGCAATAAATAAAATATCAAAAAATTACCCAGGGCAACCAATGTTAATCGATAAATGGAAAGATAAGCCTACTATTGAAGAATCAAATAACAGCGTGGTTGTTTTTAGATCACTCAAAGATGGCAAAAACTACTATATGCGATTAGTTATAGAAAAAGAGAACAATAGCTGGAAAGTACTCGATCTTGAATCAAAAGACTCAACTTTGCAGGCTGACCCCTCACAACAAATTTAAATTAAGCCTGCAATAAGACCAAAAGGACCGATAAAAACTGCCATCTAAACGAGCTACCTATTAAGTTTAGGCCTTGTTTAAATGCTGCAAAGTCAACCTAGTTCGATCTCTAGCATATGAGCAATAATCACATTCGCCCCCCATTGCGGCAGTCCCTACTTCTGGGATTTCCCCGTCCATACAGTTCTTCATATTTTTTAGCGTTTGCTCAACCCAAGAATCGTTACCTTGATACGGAATAAGTTTGGTTCGGAATTCTAGTCGATCGTTAAATCCGTCTAAATCCATCCGAGCATTTGTGTAGACAAAGTAGCCGATGTCACTCACAGATAAATCATTTTGACGAAGCAGCCACTGATATACTTCGAGTTGTCTTTTGTAGCTAATCTGCCAATCTGAATCTATCGACACCTCTTTGTCTTTTGAGGTTGCTTTGTAGTCTACAACAATAGCGTTACCGTCATCATCAACCCACAAATCGTCAATCGCACCAAATACGTGCAAATTTGTCGGCTTGTGAAGTGCTGTGACCCCCGTAAAATTATGGCGCCACTGATCCATATTTTCATGCTGCATTGGTACTGCCTTGATCTGATTATCAATCATAATAGGATGTGGAGTTTTGCTTGCACGATGAATATCGAACTCTTTTTTATACAGTTCATCTATCGTCTTATTGATATTGAATGGTGGACCACTGGGACGTTTTATCTTCAAACGCACGTCTAACCAAAAGCACCTGGGGCACTGAGTAAATAGCTCTATTTTGCTTCGACTAACTTTAAAAGGCGCTTTTTGCCCTACTTCGTAAGGTTTATTCCTGGTTTGCCAATAATTTGTTGCCATTATATTTATTGTAGCAGTAACGTGGCGCCGGCAACGCATGCGGTTTCGGCACGAAGCGTAAAATCATGAAGATTAACGTGAGCCAAATCGTGTTGTTTGAATATATTTCTTTCATTTTCCGACCATCCACCCTCAGGACCAATCAGTAAGCCTGCTTGGTCAATATCGCACAATTTCCCGTCTTGTGACTGTTCGCAAATAAATAACCGTAGCTTACCATCAAACTCAGTAAGTGCGGTTTCGACAAGAATTGGCTCTCTTACAGACGGAATATCACTTCGACCACACTGCTCTGCCGCCTCTATGATAATCTTCTGAGCTCGCTCTACATTAAAACCAGTTTTTTCCGATCGATCAGCAATTAACGGAACAAAGTGACTCACGCCAAGTTCAGTGCATTTTTGTAGAACCCAGTCATTCTTGTCTTTCTTTAACAAAGACCAGAAGAGGTATATGTCTCTTTTTGGAATTTGCCTTTTTAATTCTGTAACCATTTCAAGATGCGCTTCTTTTTCGGTCAAAAGAGTAATTTTATAGAGTCGATCCTCATTTATGCCATCAAATAACACTAATTCTTGGCCAACCTGATAACGTAATACTCGTCGCCACTGGTTTAATAAACCTACGTCGTGCAACCAAAAGTCATGTTTTAACTCAACCTCATCGCCGACATAAAATCTGTGCAATCTCATTTCTTTATCATAACAGCTAAACTCTCAATATGTGGAGTTCTAGGAAAAAAATTATAACCCTCGATCGTTTTTAGTTTATATCCTAACTGCAGCAAGGCAATGTCTCGTGCCTGCGTACTTGGGTTACAACTAAGATATGCAACCATTTTTGGTTTTGCTTCTAAAATTCGATCGATCAGCTTTGCGTGCAAGCCAGCTCTAGGTGGATCAACTATCAATGTACTGTCAGGGTCAATATGATCTAAGGCTTGTTCAGAACTTGCTTGAATAATTTTCGCATCCGAACCGGCATTTATACGTGCATACTCGCAATTTATTTTATCAATCTCTATAAATTTTTTAGTATTGCCTATGGCGACGCCTATGGTACCGACGCCACAATATAGATCAATTTTATTGTCAGCTCCGGCTGTAAAATGATCAATCCGTTTCAATGCATTTTCAAACACTGGCACATTAACCTGAAAAAAAGAATGAACATCATAATTTATATTCACACCCATGATCATGTCAGTCATGGAAGTGTCGCCATATGTATATAGTTTTTTTGTGATAACGCTGGCTGGACTTTTTGGGGTTGAATAACAAACTGTTATTCCTTGTGCTATCGATTTGAGTCCTTGAATCTTAGGAAATTTTTCGTCTTTTACGAATAATGCCATTACAACATCACCTTCTTGATTGCATCTAAGTATCAAGGTTTTTAACTGGCTACCTCGAACCCCGTTAGCAACTAATACGTCTAGTGCTTCATGAGCTGCGGCATCTATTTCTGGTCGGGCAATACTACTGCCAGGCACTATCTGTTTACCGTGACTTCCGCGATGAAAAAGAGCCAAATGTAAACCATTATCATCCGCCCAAAAGCTATATTCCATTTTGTTTCGATAATGCCATTGGCGGTCGTCCGAATAAAGATTTATTTCCTTTTTCCAATCCACCTTTTCACGAGACATAGTTTCAGTTAATACTTGTTGTTTGTATTTATTCTCAGCTTCATAAGACATGACCTGCCAAGGGCTAGTACTCATAAAAGCTTCATCCAGCGGCTTAATTCTTTCGGATGATGCTTCTATAATTTCTTGACTAATGGCTTCGCAATAATCCTTACGTTTCTTAGTAATTTGAATCTTAACTAGCTCGCCAGGTAAAGCGTTCCAAACAAAAACTTTACGTCCGTCAGATAATATACCAAGACCTTGCCCACCATGAACGAGCTTAGTAATTTTTACAGTTTCAAGCATTTCAGTTGTAATTATTTAGCCATCAAGCCAATAATCAATACAGCAGCAAACATAGTTCTTATAACAAGGCTACTGACTGCATAATTCTTTTCAATGTAGCCAAAACTAGCGTACTTACCCTGGCCCTTAAGACCTTTGAGTTGATTGCTACCTACAATACCGGCACCGATCAACATAACTGCGTAAAGAGCATAAACAAACCAAGGTGAGCGAACTTCACCATATAGCGGTGTTGCAATTGCATATAATCCAATTAATACCCATGGTAATAGCCCAGTTAGCATACTCAAATAGTATTTGGCTGTCGCTGGCTTACCTGCTTCTGCAGTTCTCTTTTCGGCCATCCAACCAAGAATACAAGTTACAACCATTAGACCACCAACAAGCTTTAAGGTACCGATATCGAGCACTCCACTTACAATTGCAACTGCCTCAATCATAATTGCTGCCACCACAGCCATGTCTAACCAACGAGTTGGTAGTACTTTAGCTTTCATACTTTTCTGGTGATAATCTTTCAATTTAGTTAAATACAGTACTGGCATAACGATTGAAAGCAGAGCTACCGTCATTACAATCCACTTAACCTGAACATCAACTAATCCTTGTGAGCCTGCTGCGAACACCGTGCTATTAGCGCTTGCAAGCGCGTCTTTCGTCCAATAGCCGATACTTAATTGATAGCTTGCGTTACTCATTAAAAAGTAGGCTGCGCCAGCAATTGCCACATAAACCGCAATACTAATTGCATAAATTTTTTGCAATACATTGACTGGGGCGACTGGATTAGATTTTACTTCTACAGCCTTAATGGTTGGTTTTTTGGTAACAGATTTTTTGACAGATTTAGTTGTTGAAGTTTTTGCCGTTGAGGTCTTTGGTTTTACAGTTTTGGTTTTTGCCTTAGTTGTTTTCTTAGTAGTTGTAGCCATGGCACAACTTTAACACACATTAACTCGTGGTGCCACAGATGAGTCACTTGAGGTGCAAATTAAGGGCGTAGTGTGCCGGCAAATACCTGCCAAGCCAACAATGATTTCGCAACAAGACTAAGAATTATATACACTCGTTCTCCGTATAAATAATCCGCCCATTTTCCAATTTTTTTGTACTGCAAATACATATTTATTGCAAAGCAATTAAAGAATATGAAGATACTGAGGTAAATCCAGTATACAAATGTCGGTACATTACCGCTTCCATAAACGCTTGCACCCCAAACATATATCGCAAATACAATCCACGGGACAATACCAGCAAAACATCCCAACCAATAGCTAAGCCAGTTTGGTTTTTTAGATCCCTTGTTTGAAACTTCCATAACTAGCCCCATCATGTTCATCATGAAATCGAGCGCAAAAATCATAATCAAACTTGATAAATCATAAATACCGCTCAAGAATCCTATAGCGACCATCATAGTACTGGCACTGATCGCATATTCAATCCAACGCGCTTTATTAATCCCAACCTTTAGATCTGCCTCATAACGTTTGCGATAAACTGTAGCAATAACCGTATGCGCAATTGCAGACATAAAGAAGAAGGCGGCAACAATGTATGCCAAATTCACACTAAACACTTGGCTTGTTCCTGGAACAAGCACAGGAGCCTGCCCTGGCTTACTAGTTAGCGTATCGATAGTTAGAAAACTTGTAGTTACCGGCAAGGTTGATGCTTTTGCAAGTATTAATACAACTATACCTTGAGCCGCATGCAGTATTGCCGCGCCGACGTTTAATCGATATAAGCTATCCATTGTGATTGGTTTTTTCTTGATTGATTTTGTAGTCATACCAAAACATTAACATATTAATTCTTGGCTTACCATAAACGAATCGTTACTATAAGTTAATGAATATACTCCAGGTTGTAGTCGTAATAATCGAACTAACCTTTTTAGGAATTTTTGTCGCCTTCAATCCTCTACTGCTCGTATCTGAGCTTGCAATTATACTAAAATCAAAAAGGCCACTGTTAAACTCAATAATACTTATTGCGGGCGTAGCAACTCCTTTAATTATAATTGCCATTGTTGGTGGGTTTGTTTTTAACGAAAATACACAAGTAAGATCATTTAGTCACGATATTCGTTTATCACCCATTCTAAATATAATTTTTGGAGTAATTCTAGTACTCGTCGGCCTTCGACTTAGATTTTTCCCGAAAACTTCAAATCCAAAAAAGCTTGACTCTGTAAACATGTCTGGCATCTCTCTTTTCTGGTTTGCCTTTTTTAGATCAGCACTTAGTTTTACTAGTATTATCGGGATTGTTGCGGCAACAAAAATAATTAAAGACATGACCGATAACTATCTAGTAGTATTACTTGGACTTTTTTGGACAATATGCGTAGGGATGATCCCGTTTTTAGGAATGATTGGATATTCCATAAAGAGACCTGAAACCATAAAAAACATTGAAGAAAGAATTGACCCGTTAATGAATCGAAGTTATAAACCAATACTAATATGGGGCTGCTTAATATTGGGATTCTATCTTTTAAGTTTAGGGATATTAAAAATTTATCGTTAATCTTTTAACTTAGAGCTAAATGACGATTTTAACTTAGCAATCTTTGGGTTTATGACTATCTGACAATACGCTTGTTCAGGATGTAACCTAAAATAGTTATGGTGTTCTGGCTCGGCCTCGTAAAATGTTTTTAACCTTTCTATTTCTGTCACAATTGGATTATCCCAGAGTTTTTGCGCCGCTTCTTTTGAAGAATTAATTATCTCCCTCTGCTCGTCATTATTGTACAAAATAATTGATCTATACTCTGATCCAATATCATTACCCTGTTTATTTAGAGTGGTTGGGTCGTGAATAACCCAAAATATTTACAGGATATTATCTAAAGAAATAACAGAAGGTTCAAACATTACTTGCACAACTTCAGCATGTCCGGTGTTGTTTTCATGAAGATCGTAATATGTTGGATTTTGGGTTGTCCCGCCAGCATAACCAGGTAAAGCTTCGTCAACTCCACGCACTAGTTGATAACTAGCTTCCAAACACCAGAAACATCCCCCGCCTAAAACTATTGTTTCCACCTACTCATCTACCGTTACATCTCGCCAAAAAGCAATATAGTTACTAAAGTCTTTTTTTACTCGATCTATAGCGTTGGGTAACGGCTCAGAGTAGCACCAGGCACAATCTCTTGCGCTTTCGTCGCCAGCCAACACATCAAAGTATTGGCAGACGCCCTTCCAGGGGCAGGTATACGGAGTATCACTTTTTTGTAAATATTCCATATTTACTCGTGAGGGAGGAAAGTACCAATTACCCTCTATATAAATCAACTCTTCTCTGGGAGCTTCTGCTATTACATTATTTTTCCAAGTTGCCTTCACTAGCTACTCTCCTATCAGTTATTCAGTCCTTAGAGCTTCAATCGGATCAAGTTTTGCAGCCTTACGTGCTGGCAAAAGGCCCGCTAGTGTTGCTATCAACATCAAAATTAATATCAAGATAATTATTTGGACCGGCTTAAATATCAACAACCTATCGCTTCCCAGGTCTAATTTGTTAGATATGTATGGGTTCATAACGACACCCAATATAAAAGCTAAAATTGCGCCGATAATACCGCCCAAAAAGCCTATCCAGGTCGCTTCAAGAATAAATAGTCTACTAACATCAGATCGACGCATACCAAGAGCTTTCATAAGACCTATTTCTCGGGTTCTCTCTAAGACACTAATGTACTGCGTATTTATAACCCCAAATACCGACGCTATAAGAGTAATAACACCGAAAACGGTTACAATTATCTGCAATACATTAATAAACTGATTAATTGTCTTCTGAACATCTTTTATGCTCTGAACCTCAAAGCCTTGTGCAATTAATTGTTTTTGAGCTTCAAGTAATTGCGCCTCGTTTTGACCACCCTTTACTCGCGCATATACGAACAAATATTTCTGATAATCGGATGTACCCTTTTGCGTAAAATCGTATAACTGCTTAGCATCAGGAGTACTTATTAGCATTGGTGACAGGCCGAAATTTAGGCTTGTGGTGGGTTTTTTTGTTACTCCAGCAATCTTAAAAGTCATGCTCATTTCTTTGGGTTTTAAACTATTAGGATCGACAGAACCCAAATCCCCTGTCTGTCCACCAATTAAGCCTTTTAACGTGTCAATATTAAAAGGTTGTTGTACCGTAACTGTCACTGTCTTTCCTATAGCCTGTTCAGCGGTTCCAAGCCCCAGCGGCTCTAGATATGCGTCAGGTAGAAGTACAGTTCCTTGTGAAATATCTCCTTCGACCGGAAGATTACCGGATTTCATTTCTGGTTTTTGTGCTGGATTGTATGCTTGTAAGCTTCCTGTATATTTCTTCTGGCCTTCTCTTGTAACGTATCGCATATCAATTTGGTAATTTTCTCGGACCTGCTCAATAAATGGTAACTTTCTAAGCTGTTCAACGTCTTGTTGCGACACACGCTTAACCTGTAGTTTTGCATTTGGACCACCCGCACTTACTGAAGCAATTGATTCATCATATTCTTGAGGGCTGCTCGATGTTGCAGCGCCACCGGACACTGCTTTATCGCGGCCAACAATTAGCTCTGATGGGTCAAAATTGCTACTAATCAATTTGTTGCCGTATTGTGTAGCTCCATTACTAGCCGCAATCGTAAGTGTTAGCGTAAAACCACCAACTGCAATAGCTAAAGCCGTTAAAATCGTTCGTGCCTTCGCCGTAGCCAAAGACCGCCCAGCTCGCTTAATAAGATCCATGAACTTCATTATTTCTTACCCTTCTTGGTCTTGGCGGCAGTTTTGGTTATTTTTTTAGTTGTCTTTTCGCTTTCGACAAGACTTCCGTCTTTAATATTTACCTGTATCTTGCACTTTGCAGCTAATTCAGCGTCATGAGTGACAATAAATAATGTACAGCCTAATTTTTTATTTAGCTCGAAAAGAAGATCTTCGACCTTTTGACCTGTTACGGTATCTAGATTTCCTGTTGGTTCATCAGCAAAAATATACTTTGGTTTATTAACTATAGCCCGAGCAATTGCTAAACGTTGTTTTTGGCCGCCAGACAAATTCTTGGCTTTACTATCTATTTTATCAAGAAGATCGACACGCCCTAGCGCCTTTTCAACCATAGTCCTACGCCGCCTGCGAGGGACTCCTGCAATCTCTAACGGCAATGATACGTTTTGATAGCAAGATTGGTTAGCCTCGACAAAGAACGCCTGAAAAATAAAACTCATCTCTTCTGCCCGAAACTTATCCATGGTTTGTCGTTTCAAACTATGCAAGTCTTTACCATCAATAATAATTTGACCTTCATCTGGACGATCAAGCCCGCTCATTACGTGCATAAGCGTACTTTTACCGCTTCCACTCTTACCAACTATAGCGACAGAAGCACCATCTGGGATTTTCAGATTTATATCATTCAAAGCAATAAAGAGATTGTCTTTCTTGCCGTACACCTTGCTTACTGCGTTTACTTCAATCAATTCGAGCCTCCGTCTGTATTTATTCTATCGAACATTACTGAAAAGCACGAATTATCTCGCTTGTGTTATGGACAACATTGCTACTAATCTTTAACCAGCTCAATGTCTGCAATATTTATAGGACTTACAACAAATACTTTAATACTATCAACGTCAGGATCAGCTATTGATGTATCCAGTACGGTCGAGAGAACCGGTTCATGCAAGCCAGTTAAACGACTCAATGCCGGTGCAACTTGATATCCGATAAACACTCCCTGAAATTTCCCTTTAGCAATTTCAAAGGATATATTATCTTCATTAGAAGCTTGGCCATATGACCAGTCTATATAATGTAGGCTTGATTCAATTATTAAAGTAGCCCCTTTTAGTGATGATCCGTCATTGAAATCCTTAATAACAGTTTTTACGTGCTCAATACCTTGCTGCTGATCAATAATTTCTTGGACCAAATCAGCCCACCTTGCAGCATCTTCATAAAAAACTTGAGTTTCAAGAATTTCACCACCCTGATCAAATTCAGGACTTGTCATTGTTGATAAGTATACCAGAAACTCTAGGAGCTAAAGCTCATTAGCTATTTTAGGCTTAACCTCTCTACCAACCATTCTCTAGGTAAAATACTCAAAAACCAACCTGCTCTTGGCCCATAGTCCTTACCAATAACCGCTTGGTAGAGTGTAGAGAATAGTTCCTTGGGATGCATGCCAAGTTCTTCCTTAAACCCATAAATTGCCAAATGAAACCATTCACCATCAGCGTCTTCTGGTGCTTTTTCGATCTTATCAGCCAATCCTTGCAAATAACGCTTTTGAGTTTCTGTGAGGGTAGACGAATCGAATGATTCAAGTAAGCTAAACTTCATTTCAACTGGCGCCCATTCATCCAACCATGTATCAATGAACCTCAACTCTTCTATTATAACCTCCCTGTCCGACTTAGCAGTTTGCTTGTGTTCAGTTCTCTCAATAACCTCAATCGTCTTTTCACTTTCGCGAAGCGATGCCTGATAACTTGCGATTAAATGTGAAAATGGAATATTTGTAATGGTCGGTTTATCTACACCTATTAAACATAGTTGTATCAAATGCTCTTCGTCTTCAGTTTTATCTGGTTTTGCTAGTAAAGCAGCGAACTCGTCAATTATTTTTGCCAGTGTCTCTCCTTGATCAAAGAACAGTAACTTATCTGGCGAATAACGAATCACAAAATACCAAACTACTTCGGCTGGTAGAATGGTTAGAAGCTGCGAAGCAGTCACTGTATCTCCCGCACTCTTGCTCATTTTTTTAGTGTCACCAGTGCGATTTATGAAATTATACGGCACTGGCAGTGGCGCTAAAGTATCGAATACTTCTTCGACAATTCGCTTGCCAGTATCATATGATCCGCCCTTAGTTGCATGATCTTTACCAAAGGGCTCAACATCAACTCCAAGCAGCCACCATCTTGCCGGCCAGTCAATTCTCCAACTTAGTTTAACTTCACCTTTTTCATAGCTAACAGTCTGCTCTTTATTGTCCTTGTCCAAGTATTTAACCAGGTGATCATCTTTATCAATAGATACAAACTGCCTGTTTTTCAGATAGCCATCTTCTATAATTTGAATTGGAGACCAAGACTCATCAAGCTTGCGACCGGACACATCCTCAAGAATCTTTCTTATGACTTCATTATTATCAAGTGATTTTTCAATAGCTGAGACAAAATATCCTTCGCGATATTTTTGATGAGCACGTACAACTTCCATTTCTAGGTGTAAATTTTTTGCAGCTTCCAGAAGATCTTTTAGGAAATAATCTGCGTATGACATATCACTACCGTCTGGCGCAGGCACATCACACAATGGCCTACCTAGATATTGATCAAACTCGTTTGGAACATCGACTGGCACTTTACGAAATACATCTAGATCATCTACCACATGTACATGACGCGCTTTTCTGCCCCTATTCTTTAGTTCGCGCAGAATTACCTCAGCAGTCAGCACCTCACGTAATGTTCCTAAGTGATAGGTTCCAGAGGGCGAAACACCAGAAGAGACTAGAATTTCTCCATCAGGATGATCTTGTATTAATTTATTTACAACATTATCTAACCAATACACTATTAATTCTTCAATTCTTCAAGTTTACGTAAGCGCTCGTCGCGCAGTTCTTTTAAATTAGCCATTGGTTATAAGAATATAAGATTTATCGTATTGATGCTACTGCCTAGGCGATCGCGGCGACTTTATAAGTAGTAGTGTCGGCTGGGGTAGTAATCTCGACCTCATCACCAACTTTTTTACCTAGCAACGCTCGACCAATCGGTGATTCGTCTGATATTTTGCCATTTAACGGATCAGCTTCGACCGTACCCACAACCTGAAATTCCTTAGTTTTACCATTCTTAAGTGTCACCTTTGACCCAAGCTGAACCTTGCTGTCGCCTTTTGGCTTCTTAATTACTGCAACGTTTTGCAAAATGTTTTCTATCTCTGCAATTCGAGACTCTACCTTTTCCTGTTCTTGACGAGCCGAGCTATATTCTGCATTTTCGGCAAGATCACCAAATTCACGAGCTGTTTTTATACGCTCCGCAATTTCTGGTCTCTGCAAAACCAAACGGTCATGCTCCGACTGTAATTCGTTTATACCCTCTTGTGTTAAGTGAAATTGTTTCTTCATAATCATATTCTCCTTATAACCTGTATGTCACCTTGGTCTTTATTGATTTACTTTATTAACTCTAAAAACTCTTTCTTGCTCATTAACTTTGCGTCTCGGTCAATCCTGGGTTTGTACTCAACCTTGTCAAGATCTATTGTCTTGTCGCTAATTACAAGTCGGTGTGGAATTCCCATCAGATCTGCGTCAGCAAATTTCTCGCCAGGTCGAATGTCTCGGTCATCATACAGCACCTCTACATTTTGCTGTTGCAGTTCATCATACAAGCTATCCGCGTACGACACAACCTTGTCATTTTGGCCGATTCTGGCGATATAAACTCGAGCCGGCGCCACCGCTTCTGGCCACACAAGGCCTTTTTCGTCACTAAATTTTTCTGCAATAACACCCATTAAGCGAGAAACACCGATACCGTAAGAACCAAGGTGAACGTACTGTAATTCACCTTGCTCGTTTGTGTAACTAAACTTCATCTGCTTGCTCTTGTGGGTTCCAAAGTTAAATATGTTGCCTACTTCAGCGCTTTTTACCTTTTCAAGATCGCTACGGTCAATCCCAAGCTTTTTTAGATTTTCTTCGTCAAGAACTTCTTCATTAACTGCAATGTTTTTTTCTTTATGCAAATAAATGACATCTTCGCCTGCGTCACAAACAGTCTGAAATTCATGACTAAATTCCGTAAATGCGCCACCGCTAGCAAACGTCACATAGGTATCCTCGCCTATACCTAGACGCTCATAAACACGATTGTAAGCATCAACTGTTTCTTGATAAAACTTTTCATGCTGACCTCCATCCAGACTGCAAGAGTACATGTCTTTCATAACAAATTCGCGACCACGCATTATGCCGCTTTTTGCGCGTAATTCATTGCGTAATTTCGTCTGAAACTGGTAAACATTAATCGGCAAATCTTTGTAGCTATTTAGATGATGTTTGATCATTTCAATGATCGGCTCTTCATGCGACCAGCCAAATCCCACCTCTGTTCCATCTTTTAGTGCAGACTTAAACCATACATCAACAACTTCATCATCCCAACGTTCGGTAATCTCCCACGTCTCTTTTGGCTGCAAGCTAGACATTACTAGCTCTTGCCCACCAATGGCATCCATTTCTTCACGAACAATCTGCTTAATATTTTCTAGTACTTTAAGCCCTAGCGGCAGATAGGCGTACACGCCCGCCATTTCCTTATTAATAAAGCCTGCCTGTATAAGCAATTGAGCATTACGAGCAGTCTCCTCGGCTGGAGGTTGCTTTCTGGTTTTAGTAAAGTTATTTGATAGCTTCATCTTAGTCCTTTTTATGACTGAAAATAATCAGTATTTACCCTCGTATACTTTAGTCTATGTGTAAGCTTATTAAAAACCCCCTCTTATGGGAGGGGTCTGAATATGCTTTTTGATTGTTATTTTATACAAAAAACATCAGACCCTTGGGCAGGTCTTTGGTGTCATAATAATCACCATGTTCTTTTGCATGAGCCCAGTATATCACGCAAGTTTTGCTATGCAAGGCGTAAAATAAACAGCGCCAGAAATGCCAGTCCATTCTTGAGCATATGTATGCCAATTGGAGCAGCCAAACTGCCAGATTTCTCTCTTACATATATGAGTACCGCCGACAAAACAAAAGTATCGATCGCAGCCGCCCAGAGTAACGGAGCATCACTACCCCACTGTAAATGTGCTGATGCAAATATAATGCTCGTAATTATCCCGGCAGTAATGACATGTAGTTTTTTGCGTAGTCCGGTATAAAGGAACCCTCTACAGACAATCTCTTCGGCTAACGGAGGTATAATAACCAACGCCAGAAATATTGGAATTAACGATAATCCCGATGCGTTGGCACTAAACCCGAGCTCTTGTTTTTGATCTAGGTTAACACTTGGAAAAACCGCCTTGGTTATAGCAGAAGCTACGATGGCTAGTATAAAATATATGACAAAACCGCCAAGTATGTAGGCCAAGGTCACCAATAAACTCTTTGGAATGACCCAGCCCACATCTTTGAAAGAATGCTTGGTCCACTTTAGAAATACTTTTATAAACCACAAATACAAACCATATACCAGGACACTAAAGGCAAATGTCAGCCAAACGGACGATTCGAGCATCTTTGTGGTCGTATTACTGTCCCAACCACGAAAACCGGCATATATACCCAGTGCAGCCATAGCTACAATCTGAGCCAGTAAAAAGCCGGCTATTGTCACCACAATAGAACTTATCGGACCCCAATCTCGCAGCTTAAGTTGTTTTTTGGGTATTTTTTCTTCCACCACGCTAGAAAAATCTCCTAACATCAACAACTGTTATAAGAACAAACAAAGCTAACAGGACAGCCATGCCAGTACCGTGAATTCGCTCCTCCATCTTTGGTGTAAGTTTTTTACCGCGAACCCTGTAAAGCAAAGTTACAAACAGTCTTCCACCATCCAAGGCTGGAATCGGTAGAATGTTCATAATTGCTAAGGTTAGAGATATTACTGCGATTATCATTAATACGAATGCAACACCTAGTGAGCTCCCATCTCTTAGAACTACGAATATACCAACAGGGCCAGATACCTGTTCTGCCGCCTTAGAGCCATTTCCGCTAAATACTCCTGCCAGAGCAGAACCTATACCTTTTAGCGTAAGCACCGTGAACTGTTTCATTGTCCCCAGAGCTACAATAGGCGCAGACCATGTTGATCGTCTCAAAACTAATTCTGATGGGATAATTCCAAGATATCCCTTTGGATTACTTGTTTTTTTACTGGCTTCAACCTCTGCAGATGCCAGAAGCGAAGTTTTGGCTTGCTGCTCCTGCCCATTTCTAACAACGGTTACTGATATTTCTTGCCCTGATAGTTTTTTTGTAGTTTCTAGTAATTTTGCAGCATCGGTAATGATTATTTCTTGTCCGTCTTTATCCGTAATTTTAATTATCTGGTCTTTTTGCTTTAAGCCAGCTTTTGCTGCGGGGGAATCATTATCTATTTTCCCAATGTATACCTTTTGCTGGGATATTTTCGAGTCAGAAGACACGACAAACTGATCCTTTACTAAGTGCGGCATACCTATCAGGGCAACTAAAGTAAACAATATAAAAGCTGTAATTAGGTTCATACCTACACCGGCCACCATGATTTTTATTTTGGTTTTTAGACTTGCTGCGCCATAGCTACCCTTTTCAGTATCGGCATCATGTTCGCCCTTTAGTCGGACAAACCCGCCAAGAGGAAGCCAATTGAGCGTATATTCTGTGCCTTTTTTCTTGGTGATAGTCAGTGCTTTAGGAGGAAACCCAACACCAAATTCTTCCACATCCACTCCGTTGCGACGAGCGGCGATAAAATGTCCCCACTCATGAACAATCACCAATCCAACGAACGCAAACAACCCAAAAATTAATAACCCTAAGGACATTTAGTTTCCAAACCTTCTTTCTCTTGAACCATAACACTCTAAAACTTTATCTAAATCTTCTGTCGTAAACGCTGGCCAAAATTTATTACAAAAATATAGTTCTGCGTAGGCAGCTCTCCACAGCATAAAACCGCTCAACCTTTGCTCACCAGAAGTCCTTATTAACATATCAATATCCGGTAATTCCGGGTGGTATAAGTTTTCGCTGACCGTTTCGGTAGAAATCTGCGAAGAATCCAATCCTGAATCAACTATTTGCTTAACCGCATCGACAATTTCGTCTTTGCCGCCATAGTTAAAGCAAAGTGCCAGTGTGCCTTTGGTGTTATTTTTAGTTGTTTCCTCGGCCTTTTGTATTGACTTTAACACCCTAGCTCGAAGACCATCGCGGCGTCCTAATATAACAATCTTTATTCCTTCAGCGTGAAAAGTTTCTAAATAATTATCAACCGCTTTACTAACTAACCTCATAAGATAACCGACTTCTTCTTCGGTCCTTTGCCAATTTTCAGTAGAAAATACAAAACCCGAGACACACGTTACGCCCCGTTTAAAAGCATGCAAAGCAATCTCTTGGAAGACTTCTGATCCACGCTTATGCCCTTCGAGAGTTGGCAGACCCTGCTCTTTTGCCCACCGTCTATTTCCGTCTAATATAAATCCTAGGTGTACTGGTTCTGCTATTTCTGACATGTACAAATAATTATATCAAACCAAAGCTGAAAACTGGCTGACTAAACAGTTAGAATCTCTTGTTCTTTGGATTTGGCAGTAGCTTCAGCCTCAGATTTGACCTTAGTCATAGCTTCTTCTATCTGTAAAACCAGTCGCTTGGCTTCATCTTCGCCGATTTCTTTGTCTTTCTTGGATTTTTCGATTGCATCTAGCGCGTCATGTCGAAGATTCCGAAGTGAAATCATACATTCTTCATGCTTTACTCCGACTTGCTTAGTTATTTCTCGACGACGCTCTTCTGTAAGTGCCGGTATCTGAATTCTCACAACTCGGCCATCATCCATAGGATTAAGCCCCAAGCTCTGATTATTACGAATAGCTGCGCAAATCGCGTCAATATTACCTGGATCAAATGGAGTGATTTGCAATAATTGACCTTCTGGAACAGTTATAGTGCCAACCTGAATAAGCGGCATTTGTGAACCATAAGCCTCCACCATGACACTATCAAGCATACTCGGGTGGGCTCGACCTGTTCTTAGCTTTTTTAGGTCTTCTTTAAAATGTTCTAACGCACCGTTACATTTCTTTTTAGCGTCTTCTACGATTTGTGCTGGGCTCATTGTTTAGTTTTCTCCTAATATTATGTTGCTAGGTATTCTTGCTATGCGTGGCTCGTTAGGCGCCTCTAATACTTTTTCAACTCGGTTGTCTCTAAGGTTTTTAAGCACCCTAGTTAAGCAATTATTATAGATTTCCCAATCAATATCTATAGGAGGCAAACCACCTCCCAGGTCGGGCAATACAGTCGCACCCCTTGCCAAAGCTGCGCTTGTCCGATCATCAGTAGGTCTGTCAAAATATTTCATACTACTACTTAGTTTATTATCCATATTATCTGTAACGGTCTTCTTGGGCCCAACGATCTATGTCTTCGAGCATTTTTGGTGACTTTTCCGCTAAGACTGCTCTCAAACTGTCTGAAATATTATATGGATTAGATAGATCTGCCAATCTCCTAAGACTGACATTACCTACGAGTTTGTGCCTGTCTTCAGGATTAATTGTCGATACCATATGTTCGATAACTTTGTGTGGGTCGATACCACTCCAAGTTTCGGCAGTAATGGTTTCGGTTACACCTTTAGCCAAATCGATCGCAATTTCATGCCGCATTACATTCCGCCTTCTTCGTACGTTCTCATTAATTCGTTTAGCTCTGTTTCATCACGAACTACTGTCTGGCGCCAGGGCATCTCGATAGTTTCAACAACCGGAAATGTCCCCACACGATCCTCTTCAGTAATTTCTTCAACTCTGGCGATAATCGCTAATATATTCTGGGCAATTCGAACGTGAACCCTTGCCTCTGGATCAACCAGGCACTCTCGGTATTCACGTAATCTCATACGAACGTATTATATCACCACGAACCAGATATTTTTAGCTTACTTCACCTAGGGCCATACGACTGAAGCGACGAACAACAATATTTTCGCCAAGTTTGGCATTGTGCTCTTTGACGTATTCGCCAACAGTAATATCTGGGTTCTTCACAAAAGGCTGATCTAGCAAACACTTCTCAGCGAAGTGCTTCTTTAGCATTCCATCAACGATATTGTCGATCATATTTTCTGGCTTGCCGTCTGCTTTTGCCTTGTCTGCAAATTCAGCCTTTTTAGAATCACGATCCTCTGCTGAGATATCATCTATGCTGACATATTCGGGACTACTGGCTGCAATATGCATAGCCACATCCTTAACAAAATCTGTAAAGATTTCGTTACGAGCCACAAAATCAGTTTCGCAGTTCACTTCTACAAGTACGCCAATTCGGTTATCGTGATTGTAATTACCTACGATTCCAGCTCGGGCTTCGCGTTCGCCGCGTTTTTCAGCCTTGGTCAGACCTTTTTTACGCATAGCAGCTAGAGCTTTGTCAAAATCACCACCAACTTCTTCGAGTGCAGCTTTAGCGTCGGTCAAACCTACGCCAGTCAAACTCTTTAGTCTCTTAATGTCATCAATATTTATCGCCATTTACTTTTCGCCTTCCTTTTCGTCTTTATCAGGTTTTGGGGCAGCCTTTTCTGCTTTCTTTGCATATTTTGCCTTGCCAGTTTCTACCGCTTGCTGAACATATCCTGTAATCAAAGCAATTGTTTTAATCGCATCATCATTAGCTGGGATTGGGTAATCGATGTCAGTAGGATCAGCGTTTGTGTCAACGATTGCGACAATTGGTATACCAAGCTTTTTAGCTTCTCTGACTGCATTAATCTCATGGACAACGTCTACGATATACAAGGCCCCGGGCTTTGCGGCCAATTCTTTAATACCGCCGTAAAGGTGATTCATCTCGTCAATTTCTTCCTGGAATCGCTGAACTTCAAGCTTGTTATATTTGTGAGCAAGCTGTCCGTTTTCCATCTTAGTCTCTAAGTCTTTAAGATGTTTGACGCGACCGCCAATAGTGTTGCGATTAGTAATCATGCCACCAAGCCAACGCTCTACAACGTATGGCATGTTTGTATCTACTGCAGCCTGCTTAACAACATCGTGTGCCTGACGCTTCGTACCTACAAACAAAATCTGCTTGCCTTCTGAAGCTTGATCTTCAATAAATCCAAGTGCAAGATTTAATGCTTCGACCGTTTTGGTCAGATCAATTATATGGGTACCTTCACGCTTGCTGTGAATATAAGGAGCCATCTTTGGGTGCCATCGGCTAGTCTTGTGGCCAAAATGCGCACCAGCTTCTAATAGTTTTTTAATATCAACATCTACTGATGCCATATATTATCCTTTCGTCATCGGTGAATCTTTTGCCCATACGTCCCTACACGGGATAGTACAGGAAGGATTAATTAACTCACCTGTTTAATAATTTACTTGTTCATTTTAACAGATGGCGTCATCTGTTGCAAGCTAATTGTCTTGACCAGATACCAACAGATGTGTATAATCACGCCTTGACTATGAAGAAAGATATACATCCAACTAACTACCGACCAGTGGTTTTCCAGGACCTGAACAATAATCAGACGTTCTTGACCAAATCTACTGTCGCTACTGAAGACACCATTAAACTTGATGGTGTTGAATACCCTCTAGTTAAAGTTCACATTTCTAGCGCTTCTCACCCATTCTTTACTGGGCAAGAAAAGATGATCGACATCGAAGGTCGTGTAGATAAGTTCAAGGCTCGTCAAGAAGCTGCCAAAGCTCGTGCTGAAGCAATGAAGAAATCAGCTACGAAAACACGCACAAAAGTCGACAAAGACTACGAGTCAGAAACCCAAAAAATGGGTACACTCAAAACATCAAAGCGTTAACTAGATTTAAATTAAACCATCAAATTTATGTTTGATGGTTTTTTATTTGTATACTTAATCGAGGACATGGTATGAACGAAAAAGAAGCAACACTCAGAAAAGAGCTAGAAGATCTGCAGACAAGACTGGAAGATCCGTCTATCTTTTCATCCAAGGAATACCCCAAACTAGCCAAAAGACAAAAACAAATAGAAGGCACGCTTGAATTATTCGATAAAATTAACAAGCTGAACGACGATTTGGTTAGTGCACGAGAACTTGCACAAAGTAATGATGAGCTCGGTGAAATGGCGCGACTAGAAGTATCCGAAAACGAATCAAAATTATCAACTCTACAAGCGCAACTAACTGAAATACTTACACCCGCCGATCCCAATAACGATCGAGACGTGATTGTAGAAATTAGAGCTGCTGCTGGTGGCGACGAAGCCAGCCTATTTGCGGGCGAACTGTATCGCATGTATGCTCGCTGGACAGAAAATCATGACTATAAGATAGAGCTGATCAGCGAAAGCCCCAGTGACGCCGGAGGGTTCAAAGAAGTTATTTTTGCGGTTCGGGGCGACGAAGCATACAAATACCTAAAATTTGAAGCCGGTGTGCACCGCGTACAACGCGTTCCGGTAACCGAATCTCAAGGGCGTATTCATACCAGTACGGTTACTGTATCGGTATTACCAGAAGCTGAAGAAACCGACATAGAGATTAGCGCAAACGATTTGCGTATCGACGTTTACCGCTCTAGTGGTCACGGCGGCCAGTCAGTCAACACCACTGACTCTGCCGTGCGAATCACGCATATACCATCTGGTCTCGTAGTTACATGCCAGGACGAAAAGTCTCAGATCAAGAACAAAGACAAAGCTATGGGAGTACTGCGTTCTAGGCTTTTAGCGCAAAAAATTGAGGAAGAACAGAAACAATCATCTGATGCGCGTAAAAAGTTAATCGGTTCGGGTGATCGCAGTGAAAAAATCCGTACTTATAATTTCCCTCAGGACCGTATTACCGATCATAGAATTGGTTATTCACGCAGTAACATTCCTACGGCTCTGACTGGCGATATAGACGATATTATCGAACAACTCCTCGCCGCAGAACATGAGCTACTAAGCCAAGCCTAGATTATTAGCTTACTGTTTAGGGGGCAATTTTTCTTTAGCGCCGTCATCTTTCATCCCATTATCAGAAGCTCCGATACCGAGAATTTCTGCCAGATCCTCAGATACATGTAAGTCATCCTTTGGTACCTTAACTTCTTCAGATATCTGGGGTTTAAATGTCTTAACATCTACAAACGCTTCTATTCCGACATTTCCGAGATTTTGCATTTCGGGCACCTTAAGCACATCTGGGGTTAATAAATTCTGCTTGTCTATCCCTTTAGATGAATATGCTAAATTGTATTCATTCTTATCATTTGGCTCATCGGGTGGCTTATCTCCTGCTTCAGATGACTGAGGTTTTGGTTTATTTACTTCATCTCTATTTTCTTCAAAATAGTGCTGACCAACCGTGACTTCTCCTGGGGTAATTACAGCCGGTTGTCTATATAATTCATCTTGTCCGTCAGGTTTTGGAATTGGCATTTGATCGTTCATTGTTAATTTCCTTTTATATTTTTGTATATTTTATTGATACATTACGAACGTATACTAGCATGCTTATGCTATTTTGTCAATTATGTGTAACACTCTAAGATGTTATACTCTACACAATGACTCTTTCTGATTTTCTCCAGCAATCTACAGACATATTAGAAACAAATTATATATCAACAGCGAGGCTAGACGCACTGGTCCTATTGGAAGATGCTACAGGTAAAGATCGTGCCTGGTTGCTTGCACACCCAGAATATACAATCCAAGGACCAACCCTGGAGATACTCAATGAACAAATTAAACGAAGATGCGATCACGAACCCCTTGCCTACATTCGTGGTAAAAGTGAGTTTTATGGTCGAGAATTCATAATCAATAAACACACACTAGAGCCCCGCCCAGAGACTGAGACTATGATCGAACTACTAAAGACTCTCGACCTATCTTCAATAGAAACAGCGATTGACGCCGGAACTGGTTCTGGTGCGATAGCAATAACTGCTAAGCTTGAATTTACTCAAATTCAAGTCATTGGAACTGACATTGATGAAAAATGTATCCGTACGGCCAAAGCTAATGCAGAAAAACACAATGTTAGTATAGATTTTCGCCAAGGTAACCTACTCGAACCATTTTTGGAGGAGATCAAAGTTAATTGGGTCGTCATTGCTAACCTGCCTTACGTTCCCGATGGTCATACTGTAAACAAAGCGGCAATGTTCGAACCTACCCATGCTATTTTCGGCGGCAAAGACGGATTGGACCTTTACCGAAATATGTTTACGCAAATTGACACTCTTCACAATAAGCCAACATATATTATTACCGAATCCCTACCCAACCAGCAAATAGATTTAGCTGCAATCGCTAAAAAGTCAGGCTATCATCAACAACAAGAAGACGATTTTATCCAACTATTCGCACTACTTTTCTAATAGTTTTTGACGTAACTCAGCCATCTCAATACTAAAACTACCCAATGCTTCATAGTTAATTCCTTGTACTTGAACATCACTGTATGTAAGGGTGAACGGCGACTCGGTATACGTCTGAGAACCCAACCCGTATCCATAATAGGCTGGGCCATGGATCCTAAAAAAGTCGACTAAGCAAATTTCCGTCAAATTCTCTGCAAGTGCAATGACTTCATCTGACAAACATTGTTCTGCCGGGAATATTTTTT
Source organism: uncultured Candidatus Saccharibacteria bacterium (assembly GCA_964590725.1). Classification (GTDB taxonomy): domain Bacteria; phylum Patescibacteriota; class Saccharimonadia; order Saccharimonadales; family JACQNP01; genus CAZPWF01. Next base: position 27,032 of record CAZPWF010000003.1, on the reverse strand, counting down.
CAATTAAATCTGACACAAAATGATTCTACCAGATTAAACAACGATAACCACAAGCTATTAACTTTTCGTTAGTTCTGAGAAGCAGCTTCCAGCGTGGCTTTGATTTTCTGTTATTTAATATTCGCAATGTAGTGGCCCGCTTACTACTTCCGTAAGTATATATTACGCAGCATATGGATAATTTTTTATATCCTCGACATTACCCATTACCAATTCATCTTTCAACATTTGATTACTTTGTAGCACTTCAGCTGCAAAATCATCTGCAATCTTCTCTGATGTCGTGGATCGGTAGGCAGCGTGTTGCATCTCTGCAAGCTCGTCAATTGAGCCAACTTGGAGTTTCTGGCTAATGTCCCCCCACCTGTCATCAACAAATTTTCTGGCTGGGGTACTGGGATCCAATATTGCAGACACAGTTGCATTACCTATAGGAAGCGCTGCTTTTTCTTGTTTGTTACGTTTAACCAACTCACCCGGATTGTCTTCGTAATCCATATATTCTGTCAGATGCCCCATTTCGTGCAATACAGACTGTACATATAATAATTGAGGGGTTACTAGCTGCGGTTCGACACCAAGCTGTTCACCGAATATTTCGCGCACACCAGGTATTTGATCCATGTATCCTTGGTAGCGATCTAAAGTTTCGTCCAGATTATCTAGTCTAATATGAATCGAACTTTTACCGTTTGCTTCAGGATGCCAAGAAGGTCTAGCAAAAGCTGCCTTGTGGCTTTCTTGATCAAGAGGAATAACTTCGATATCACCTAACCTGGGGTCAACTTTTACCGCTTCCCTATAAGCACGCTCCAAAACAACGCCAAGCTCAGCAGTCTCAAGCATTTCTACATTAGCGTCATACTGTTCGTGGCGACGAATTGCTTCTGGGCTGGGCTGATTAAAAGGATCTATTTCTGACATTTTTATTTTTTTACTTTAGTATTTATAGTATATCACAATATTTGGTCTTTTTCAAATTATATATTGATTATAGTGTATGTTTATGTTATTATAATCCAAAGGTAATCAATAAAATGTCCGAAACAAAAACAATTAACGCAGAAATTAATGATCCTTCTACTAAGTTGACAGAGACCATTGAAGCTCTCGGAATAGAAGTAAGTTCTGATAGGTTGTCTACACTAAACAATACGGCACTTGAATGTTTAGAGAAGTCTACCTTGACTGGCTTCAAGCCAACATCATTCAATGAGAGTCGACTATTCATACACAAACCAAACACCGACGATTACGGCACAACAACCAGCAAAGTTGATTACCTTCCTAGGACTGAGAAAAACCGAGGCGCTACATTGCCACAGCGAGGAGAGTCTACAACAATTGCCTTGCGAGGATTGATTGCATTTCAAGATTTCGCAATACTTGCCGAGGCGGGTTTCATTGAACCTCCGGATCGTTTAGCTGGTAGTACTAACGATGCTATGGCAAGAATAGCTGAGCGAATTGGGTTCGAGAGACAAGGACAATGGGAAATATCTGCACCCTACACCACTATTCGAGATAGACTATTTTCGCCAGACATACTGCGCGTTCAAGAAGTCCTTGAAAAACGTATTATGAAGATCAGAGCTAAAAGTGGTGAACTTGCAATCTCAAACGCTGGTTAGTTCTGAGGAGCGGCTTCCAAGGTAGCTTTGATTTTCTGTTCTTGACCGTCACGAATTATTGTTAGATCTACTGATTCGCCGACCGCGCGCTTTTGCAGTAAAGAAGTTAGGCTGTTATTTTCATCAACCGTATCTGATCCGACCTTAACAATAACGTCTTTTTCCTTTAGACCAGCCTTTTCTGCTGGGCTGCCCGGTAAGATAGCAGCCTGCCCATTAGTACTCGGCATGATGTATGCACCACGTTTTTGGTCTATACCTAACTGGTTTGCATAGTCATCTGTTAGTTCAAGGTAGCGTATACCAAGATAAGGCCTCTCGAGTTTTCCCTTTTCCAGAACACCCTTAATCATGCCGCTTACGTCGTTTACAGGAATAGAGAATCCAATATTTTCAGCCCCACCCCCAGCAACCGCAGTATTGATTCCAATTACTTCACCATTCATATTTACTAGTGGACCACCGGAGTTGCCTTGATTTATAGCTGCATCTGTCTGAAATAGATTTTGTAACGTCTCACCGCCAGTTCCGTCGCCATCATAGGCTTGGATTTGACGACCATAGCCAGAAATTATTCCGCTAGTTACAGTGTTTTGAAATTGTCCTAACGCATTGCCAATCGCAATAACCTTATCACCAACACGCATTTTAGCTGAGTCGCCTATTTTGGCTGGCTTGAGTTCCTTGCCCTTGGCATCCTTAATCTTCAAAAATGCCACGTCCAATGGATCGCTATCAAGCGTTCTGCCAACAACCTCGACTTCTGTTAATTCAGTTCCGTCGGATAAAGTTACCGAAACATTTTTGGTGCCACGAGGCACAACATGGCGATTTGTAGCCACTAGACCCTCTTTGCTAATAATAAATCCGGTGCCAGCACCTTCTTCTTGATATGCATTTTGAGAACCAAAAACATTAGTAACATTGCGTTGAGTTTTTACATTTACCGACACGACACTAGGTCCAACTTCTTTGGCTAAATTACTAATAAGATCACTCTCGGCAACAACAGTTGTTTTGCCCGGTTCAATAGTGCCGTCTATTTTTTGCTGATAACTACGACTACCGGCTCCAAGCCAGCCGCCCATAAAACCAATAGAAATCACTACCAACACTACACCAAGAATTTGGGCAGTTTTGTTTGGTTTCTTGCTGGCTACTTCCTTGGGCTTGTCGACCTGCTTATCTGTATCCATTTTTGGATCCGTTAATTCAGACTCTTTTGGTTCTTTAGTTTCTTGCATTCTTTCTCCTCGCACATTATTACAGTGTTTTTTGCTGAGAATAAGCTTAGATGGCCTTGTCTCCCCAATCAGAGAAAATCAAAACCACTACCACTATCGCTATCATAATAAATACAAATTGCCTTCTGAGCAATGGCGATAAACGATCTGTTTGATCAAGATAATAAAGCGCCGCTAAACCAAAGCCAATCACACTCAAAATAAGCGTTACCTGAGATAGCAATCCATAGTAAAGAAGCCAGTGTGCCAACACCCACGCAGTGGCAGCACCAAAATATCCCCATAAATGTGAAAGCAGCGCCGAACGCTCCTCATCAAATGCCGTAAAGAAATGTCTTGCCGAAACATAACAAACTACCCAAGTCGCAATAACAAGCACAATGCTTTGAGCACTACCCCAAGCCATATATACAGCCATAAGCCCAAACAATTGGCCTAGCCCAGCTTGTAATGTAACTTTCCATACACTAGAGCCGGGTTTGATGTAAATAAGCCAGATGCTATATACCAACGCCCAAGCCAACTGCCAAGACATAGCGGTCGTATTCGACATAAACACAAGCAACGAAAAACCTATGATCAAATCAACAGCATTTGCCCTAATGTTCGCTGGCCAATACCTGGGACGAACTGCAAACATACGCCATTTACTCATGAGTATGAGCGCAGCAGCAATTGGCACCAGATTAATACGAACCAGCACAAACATGGATATCGGCAGCAATAGAGTCAATAGTATATGAAATATGTGTGAGAAGCCGCCCTTTGGCTTAATTCTCGAGACGACTGACTTCATTTTGTCCAATTATTATTACAAAGTCAGCAGTTCCTGGATTAATCGTACTGTCTGGCAAGTTTGGCACTGTAGTAACTCCAAATCTCTGCTCTAAATATCGTTTGGTGTATTTCTTCTCGCCGTTGCGCAGATCGACTATTACCGTATCTTGGTATCCCTTTGTTGGCGCATCTGCCGCTGGCATCATGTTGTAGCCATAAGATTGTAATTCTTCGGCAGTTCGACCGGCCAAGCCAGGTGTATATGTTCCATTAAGCACCATCACGGTGGCATTTTCATCTGCCAGATAACCGTCCTTTAGCTTGTTGCGGACAAAATTTTGAATTTCTTTGTAGTTTCCGATTCCGGCCTTTGGAATAACTACTGACTGGCCGCCGATCATTGATGTAACAACATAGTTATTTGGTGGATCTGCCAAGCCAACCGAACTAATTTTGCTACTATCAATATCTTTTCCTATTTCGTACAAACGCATCATTTCATCAACAGATAAGTTTGTCTCGACATGATCACCAAAATCCCCAAGCAACTGATTGACTTTCAGCGGGTTAGCTAAAGTTCCTAAAGTTAAAATCATATCTTTTAGCCCCACCAAGATCAAACGCTGTCGTTCTGATCGATCGAAATCTCCGCGAGGGCTAGTGTAACGAGATCTTGCATATGCTAGTGCTCGGAACCCATCAAAATGCGATACACCAGGCTGTACATTTAATCTATAATTTCTTCCCTTGATCCACATACTTTCCGTAACTTCGCTTGGCGCATTAACGTCAACTCCGTCAACAGTATCAATAGCTTTTTCAAACCCAGTAAAATCCACCATAGCGTGATAATGAATCGGTATGCCGATCGTTCCCTCAATTGTCTGCTCGATAGCCTTCAGACCGGCTTCTTCGGCCTTTTTCTCGCGATTTGGATCGTTAGAATTTGTCGAGTTAAGTACATCGTTCTTACCATTCGCATAGACTGCATTAATCTTCATCGAACCGTAATCGGCAGTTTTAACATAAAAGTCACGCGGTATACTCAATAACGCCGCCTCTTTTTGAATTGGATTTATACTTGCAATCATAATGGTATCAGTCAGATCTGGAGCTTCATGTCCAGGGCCACCCTTTCCAAGCATCAATATGTTTACACGACCATCGCCCTCACCCTTTAGTTTGGATGGGTCAACATTCTCACCAAGTGCAGCAGCACTTCCACCACCCTTAAAAACTTGGCCAAACTTCAAATATGCTTTTCCAAATGCAAACCCACTAAACAGTAACGTAAAAACCATAACCATACTTAGGCCACGCTTTGCAATAGAGCGACCACGATGAGCACGGTGCTTCTTATTGTGTTTTGCGACATCAGAATCTGGTAACTGTAATTCGATGGTTCCGTCGTCTTTTCTCTGAGGTTGCCTGCCGACTGTTCGGGCAGAGCTCTGAATCTGAGATTGCTTATTAGGATGGAAGCCGTCGGAACTACTAAAATTACCAACCCGAGATATTGGCGTTGACTCATCAGGCTTAGATTTGATGCTGCTAGTAGAAGTGGCTTTTGGTCTACGAGGACCAGTACTGGCACCGCCTACCATTCCATCCAGGGTTCCTTTTCGCGGCTTATTTGTTCTATGTTTTCTAAAATTATCCATATAAATACGAGATTAAGTATAACGTTTATTGATGCCTTTCGTAAACAAATTGTGGTTGTTCGCTGCAAAGTAGTTTATAGTCTAGTTCTGAATAATGCAGCAAGAACCAACTATACCACAAACCCCCCAGGCCCCGCCACCGCCAGAGTACGTCCCTGACGCCACACTTCAAGAACCTCAAAAAAAGAATGACAGCTGGAAAAGTATTCTCTCTACAATTGCTATCATTATTCTTGCGCCACTAATAGCATTATTACTAATTAATTTTGTTTTTCAGTCATACGAAGTTGACGGACCAAGTATGAATACGACGCTTCAAAACAAAGACAGGCTAATCGTTTGGAAGTTACCCAAGACCATTTCTAACCTACGAAAAGTTAACTACATACCAAATCGTAACGATATAATTATATTCACAAAACACTCCATCTATGAAGGAGGCACTACTGGCGACAAGCAGCTTATAAAACGTGTTATCGGACTGCCCGGAGACAGAGTTCTTGTAGCTGATGGTAAATACACAATTTACAATGAGCAAAACCCTAACGGATTTAATCCTGACGAGGGCAAAGATCACGGAGATGCAATCTATCCAACTAACGGCAATGTCGATATTACTGTGCCGGAGGGAGAAGTTTTTGTCTCTGGAGATAACCGATCAAATTCACTAGATTCGCGCGCTTTTGGCACCGTATCCTCAAGCGATATCACTGGAAAACTAGAGTTTCGAGTTTTCCCTTTTAACAAGTTCCAGAAATTCTAGTCGCCATCTATAAATTCTTAAGAATATCGCCTAGCTGTTCTTCGTTTTTAAAGTGAATCTCTAGACGACCGCCACGCGCAGTATGCTTTACCGTAACCTTGGTGTGAAGTTTTGCGCTCAGAGTCTTAGTAGCTGGCGTTTCTGTTGCCATACGCTCGCTGACTTGTTTTTCCGTTTTAGCTCCCTGCTTGGCGCTTGTTACAAACTGTTCAGCCTGACGAACAGACCAACCCTGTTTTATTATGTGATCCAATAACGCTTGTTGTTTTACTTCATCCCCTTTCAGAGACAAAATTGCACGAGCGTGACCCTCGCTAATCTGCCTTTTTTGAAGTGCCTGCTTGGCGGCATCAGGTAATTGCAAAAGCCTAACGATGTTATGCACCGTCGTATGAGCCTTGCCAAGTCTTGTGGCAATATCTGCATAACTCATATTAAACTCACTCTTTAATCGCTCGATTGAAATCGCTTGCTCCAAAGGCGATAAATCTACACGCTGCACGTTTTCGATTAAAGCAATTTCTAGCTTTTCCTGATCCTTTTGATCACGTACTATTGCCGGAACTTGCTTTAACCCGGCGAGCTTAGCAGCCCGCCATCGACGTTCGCCAGCAATGAGAGCAAAATTATCATTATCAATACTAGTCACAATAAGTGGCTGCAATATACCGAATCGTTTAATCGAACTAGCTAATTCTAGTAGCGCCACATCATCAAAATGCTGCCTTGGTTGATCTTCCATAGGTGTTATTTGGCTAATGAACAATTTTTGTATTCGGTCTTTACCGTCATCTAGTATTGTCTTGTCAAAGTCAGATGATATTAACGCTTCTATACCCTTGCCTAGTCCAGATTTTGATTTAGCCGACACGTTTTTCTACCTCCTTGGCTAGCTGCTTGTATGCCCTTGCCCCTTTAGACCACTTGTCATGTTCTACGATCGGCACACCGTGACTTGGCGCTTCAGCCAGGCGAACATTGCGTGGAACAACCGAATCAAACACTTTATCGCCAAAATATTTCTGTAGTTCTTTATACACCTGATCTGCCAAGCTATTGCGACCGTCAAACATTGTCACCACGACACCCAATAGTTCTAATTGTGTGTTCAGGCCTTGTTTAACTTTTTGCATTACACTCAATAATTGACTCAAACCCTCCAGCGCATAATATTCTGCCTGTACAGGAACAAGTAACCAGTGTGCTGCAGTTAGTGCGTTGACCGTTAAAAGCCCCAGAGCTGGCGGGCAATCAATTAATATATAGTCATAATCTAGGCCACTGAGCGCTTGTTTTAAAGCCGTCTCTCGGTTTTCACTATCTGCAAGTTCTAACTCAGCTGCTGCAAGGTTCGCGTTTGCTACCATGACATTCAGTCCAGCCACACTTGATTCTACAATCGCCTTGTCTGGAGTAACCGAACCCAATACAACTTCGTACACCGTAACATCAGTCTCGTTCTTATCAATGCCGAGCCCGCTAGTGGCATTACCTTGAGGATCAAAATCGACAATCAGCACTGTCTTGCCCGCCTTAGCCAAATATGCGCCAAGATTAATAGCTGTGGTAGTTTTACCAACCCCACCCTTTTGATTGAGTATTGCGATTTTTTTTGTCACCTTACACGTCCCTACTTTTTCCCCTTTAGGTTACCATGTACAGAAGTAATAATAAAGGGGTGACCAGAGTTTATTTAAGTGTAATACTTGCACTTTCAAACACAGGATCGTCGTTGGCGGTTGTACTCTTAGCTTGTAATTTATAGTATTTTACCGAGTTGGCAGCAAAGGCTGGGATATTAATCACTCCGGTGTCATTCCTACCTGATACAACATTAATAGTTGCTAGTACGTTAGCGGTCCCAACTTCTAAGATTTGAACCGTTTGCGTACCGCCTCCAATTTTATTCCAGTTTACAACCAATCTAAGTTGAGTCTTGTCATTGGTGTCAATCTGAACCGATTTACCGTCAGAGTTAGCTTGAGTAAATATATCGACAAAGGCTGTGCCGATATTTGTCTTGGTTGATGATGCGTTCCAATGAGCCACCAGATCCTCTCGCAAGCTTACACAATCCCTCCAAGCGCCATTCTCGTAGCATCTAAATCGATTATTTGTACTGTTGTAGTACTGAGCACCGTTAACTACACCAGTTACAGGGTCAGCGCCGGTCTTACTATCAAGCACAAACAACACACCCGTAGCATCGCCAGTAGATGATCCAATTTGTACAATTGCACCTGACGTATCAACCGTAAAGAAGTTGCTCGTACCAGCAGCGTTACGTATTTGCATAGCTGTAGTTGAATCGGTGCTTATCTGTGTAGCGCCTCCATTGGCAACTGTGAATACCCCAGAACCATTTTTTTGTAAGGTTAATATATTGCCGCTAGCGCCCGTTTTATTAATAAAGAGGGATGTATCTGTTCCACTATCAACCTGTGCGCTAGCTTCAGCAAATTTGATAAATCCACAATTAAGTGAATCCTGAACACAAACTGTACCATTTTCGTCCGGCAATGTGTAAGTGCGGTTTGAGCCGAGTGCGGTCGTCTGGAATATACCCGTGTTACTCGAACCGTCAGACAGAGTTAGAGTTCCTGCCAAGCCGCTTGTTCCGATACTTGCGTTTGAACCATTAATTACTAATGTTCCTCCGACTGTAGTTATAATGCCACTGCGACTCAAGGTTAGTCCGCTAGCATTTGCCGTACCGATTTGGATTAATCCTGTTGTACCGTTAGTTGATGCGCCACTATCAATTGTCACATCACCAGAGTTGCTCGCCCCAGTTCCAGATGCGTCACCTGATTTAAGAGTGATACCAGCTGATGATGTCGCTGCTGATGATTGAGCATCCGTGTTCAATGTCAAGGTTCCGACACCGCCAGATGTAAGAGTCAAGGCTCCGGTGCCACTAATATTACCTATGTTAGTTAGATTGCCGCTATTGTCGATGCGAGTTGTGCTGTTTGTCTGAATTACTCCACCAGTTGTATTGATGTCGCCAGAGCCAGTGAAGGTTGTTCCGCCAGAGATAGCGCCAGAGAGAGTCAAGCTAGTAATGTTTTGTAGAGCGCCCGTGTTAGTAAGCCTAGACGTTCCGTTAGTTTGTAGCGCACCCTCGCCTATGTTCAGATCAGCTATACCTGCACCACTGTTTGTCAAAGTTAGTGCTGTGGTTGCAGTGTCTTTCAGGTCAATAGTATACGTTCCAGCTGCAATGCGTTGAAGTGTTGTATCGTTCGCCGCTAACAATAGTGTATTGCTAGCTGAATCTAGTGTCAGATCGCCAACACCGCCAGATGTAAGAGTCAAGGCTCCGGTGCCACTAATATTACCTATGTTAGTTAGATTGCCGCTATTGTCGATGCGAGTTGTGCTGTTTGTCTGAATCACACCAGCTGTGGTGTTTACGTTTCCTGATCCGGTAAAGCTAGTCCCGCCGGATATAGCGCCACTTAGTGTAAGTGTACCGATGTTGCTCAGGTTACCAGAGTTATCTATGCGAGTTGTGCTGTTTGTCTGAATTACTCCACCAGTTGTATTGATGTCGCCAGAGCCAGTGAAGGTTGTTCCGCCAGAGATAGCGCCAGAGAGAGTAAGTCCAGCGATGTTCAGTAAGTTTCCTGTTGCATCAATACGCTGCGTACCAGCGCCAGCACCTGTGTTGATGCCGATTGTACCGTTAAGAGTAGTTCCTGTGATAGTGGTGCCGCCAGAAATGGCGCCACTTAGTGTCAATGCGCCAATATTGAGTAGGTTACCAGAGTTATCTATGCGAGTTGTGCTGTTTGTCTGAATTACTCCACCAGTTGTATTGATGTCGCCAGAGCCAGTGAAGGTTGTTCCGCCAGAGATAGCGCCAGAGAGAGTCAAGCTAGTAAGACCACTTATAGTACCTGTGATCGCCGACCCGCTAACGTTTGTAATTCCAGACCCATTACCACTTATAGTACCTGTTACATCAATATTGCCACCTACTGAAACGGCGCCACCACCTCGTTGCAATGTCAAACTTCCGGTGCTGTTTAAATTTCCATCGCTCAATGTTGTGCTACCCGCACCCGTAACCACGCCACCCAGGAAGAATCCTTGGAAGAAACGATTTGCTTGGGTACTATAATCCGTACTCGTAGCCCCGACATTTTGAACATTATATTTCTCTATCGCGGCGCTTGCGTCATAATTTACAGCCGGAGAAACAGTCAACGTTGCCGTACCACCACCCGATACAATCCTGGCGTAATAATCTTGTCCTGCATTATTTATAAAGATCACATCATCATTTGCAAAAGCTGCGCCAATTAGATTAATTGTAGTGGTGTTGGTGCCCGGGCTGGCGGTTGCTGTTGCAGTCGTACCAGTTGCTGATCCAGAAGCGATCAAATTTCCGCTAATGACAGCCAGGCCGTTAATAGTTGTGTTTGCACCGGTTTTTCCAATATTAACTCCGCTTGCATTCGTAGTCCCCAGATTCACAAGGCCAGTTGTACCAGTTGCTGTACCTGCATCGATCACAACATTACCTGAATTACTTGTTGCCCCACCAGCGTTACCAGACGTAATCGATACGTCAGCAGAATTAGTGCTTGCCGCTGACTGATCCGACGTCTTTAATCCTAAAATACCTATACCGCCAGATGATAATGCCAAAGCGCTCGTACCCGTAATATTCCCAATGTTAGTCAGATTACCAGTATTATCTAGCCTCGTTATACTGTTGGTCTGCAGACTGCCTCCAGTAGAGTTAATATTGCCAGACCCCGAATAAGTTGTACCACCGGATATAGCGCCAGACAGTGAAATAGTACCAATATTACTCAAATTTCCTGTGTTATCAATTCTGGTTATGCTATTGGTTTGGACTGCTCCTGCGGTTGTATTTATATTACCCGATCCGGAGTATGAGGTGCCGCCAGATATCGAACCGCTCAAACTCAAACTAGCCAAAGTAGATAGACCGCTAACATTAAGCGTACCTGTGCTCAACTGACCACCAACACTCACATCATTGTTAACCGATAATGCTGTTCCTACCGAACTAAGAGTTGTTACGCCCGTTAACGTTTTAGCACCGGCAATAGTTTGAACCCCGGCCGATATAAGTCCTGGACTTGTTGCGTCAGCAGTCTGTAAATATATAGTGTTACCACTTATAACTGCGCCGTCAGCCGATTTTGTCTGTGAATCTATTGCTCCAACAGTATTTACGCCAGCACCAGCAGCAGCCACGTTTGATGGCGCCCAAGCTGTGCCGTTATATATATATGACTGGTTTGCTCCAGCGCTAACTGTCACACCATGCATTATGAAACTAGTTGAGCCAATGTTACTTATATATACTATCCTTCCCGCAGTAGTAACTGTAGGGGCAGGAATTGTAAGTGTTCTGCCGGCGGTGGTTTGATTAATCGTAAACCCAGTTCTTATATCAACAGTTGCAGCTGCTGTTCCAATTGGACCATCAGCAGCAAAGTTAGTGAGAGCTGATACTGCGTTTACAGTAGAAGCGCTATTTGTTAACTGGGTGCCAGTAATGTTTATACTGTCTTGCACTTCAAGCGTTCCCGCTCCGTTTATTATTATGTTGCCTGAAGTTACTGTGCTGATGGTTAAGTTGCCAGCATTAGCTCGAATTGTACTAGCGCCGTTTCCTTGAAGTTCACCCGTAGAATTTATTCGCCATCTTTCTGCAAGCGTAACTCCTGAGCTAGTCGAGAATACTAAAGCAGTGTCGTTAACTGCGGCTGTATGTATAGCGGTAGCAACTGCTTGAATACGCGCACTGGTTGCCCCCGGAGCAGTAAGGTTGGTATCGTTAGTGTCAAAATCTATACCACCGAGTATGTCACTAGCCACGATTGCAGAGCGCGTACTGCGCAGCTTGACTTGAGATGTTGTCGTATTCTCAGCTGCCACAGTTAATCTAGCGTTAGGCAGTGATGTTGTAGTGCCGGTACCAATACCGACGTAACCAGTATTCGTAACTCGCATGCGCTCAGTAAAGGCCGTGTTTTGTGCTGTCTGTACAACAATATCACCACCAACTGCCGATGCAGCACCAGCAAGACCGCCGTTCAGTGTCAAAGCCCCTCCAGCACCTGCTAAGGTTGTACCCGTTCCGCCAGAACCAGCTTGCAAAGTCAAACCTCCTCCTACACCACCCTGCAAAGAACCCGTACCCGTAGTAGCATTTCCGCCAGTCCCTGATCGCAATGTGATCGCGCCACCGGCGCCACCAGTGTTTGCCCCACTTGTTGCGCCATTTGCCGTACCACCCGTGCCGGCAGTCCAGGCAAATGCTCCACCCGCGCCACCAATATTATTGCCTGTTCCAGCGACAGAAGCTGCACCACCTGTGCCAGCATTAATAGTAAACCCTCCAGCCGCTCCACCCGTAGACTGAACAGTGGCATTGGGTGCAGTTCCACCATTACCGCCGCTAATTGTCACTCCTCCAGAAGCGCCACCAGTTGCAGTGCCGACCGTCAAGTTATTACCGCCGTTACCTCCGGTGAACGATATAACTCCTCCAACCGCGCCACCTATTGAGTTACCTGCAGCCAGAGTTAGATTTCCTCCTGCTCGAGCAACAGTATTATCACCACGCGCAGCTCCGGCACTGAGGGTTAAAGCGCCACCGGCCCCGCCTGATCCTGTATTAGACCCCTGAGTGCCGCTTATACTTGTTGCGCCACCGGCCGCTCCAGCAATTGCTGCTGCTGCGCCACCCTGAATAGTGACGGTGCCGCCATTACCACCAGTAGTACCAACACCGCCAGTTCCTCCAATTAATTGCAAAGCGCCACCAGTTCCGCCAACCAAGTTTCCAGAGCCTAGAGTTGCGGCGCCACCAGTACCACCTTGCAGTGTAAAACCGCCACCATTGCCGCCAGTGTTATTACCACTAGTTACTCCGTTAGCAGCACCGCCGTTTCCTCCAGTAAATGTAGACGTACCACCAACGCCACCAATATTATTGCCTGTTCCGGCCACAGATGCTGCGCCTCCAGTTCCTGCGGTAAATGTGATACCAGTAGCTGCGCCACCCGTAGACTGAACATCAGCATTTGGAGCTATCCCACCATTACCGCCGTTTATGGTAATTCCACCCGATGCACCACCAGTTGCAGTGCCGACCGTCAAGTTATTGCCACCGGTTCCTGCCGTTACACTAATGGCGCCACCAGCACTTGCTCCTTTTGAGCTTCCTGCGGTTATTGAAATAGCACCCCCTGTTCGGCTAACTGTGTTATCGCCGCCGGCTGAACCAGCTGCCAAAGTTAATGCACCGCCGTTGCCGCCCGACCCAGTGGCTGAACCGGCCGTACCAGAAACTGTTACTGCGCCACCAGTAGAACCAGCCATGGCCGCTGCAGTACCGCCCTGTAAACTAACAGCACCTCCATTACCGCCACTTGTAGTACCCAAACCGCCAGTTCCACCGCGGAGTACCAAAGTACCACCGGCACCGCCAATCAAGTTACCAGTTCCAGTATTTGCTGCGCCACCCGTGCCCGCTTGAAGTGTGATACCACCGCCGCCGCCACCAGTATTGTTACCGCTGGTTGCTCCGTTCGCAAGTCCACCCGTCCCCGCCTGCCATACAAATGCACCACCGGCGCCACCAGTATTGTTACCTGTCCCTGCAACCGCCGCTGCACCACCCGCGCCACCATTAAGATTCAATGCACCACCCGCGCCACCAGTAGATAACGTAAGTGCCGTTGATACAACGCCACCGGCGCCACCCGTTACGTTAAATGCGCCACCTGCGCCACCCGTTCCGGTTGTTGCAATAGTTGTTGTACCTCCAATTCCACCAGTAAATACCGCGACCGGTATTTGTGCTGTACCGGTTGCAACGGCAACGCTTGTAGGTGTAGCAGTGGTTACCCCAAGAGTACCTGTTGGCGCTATAGTGCCAATACCTAGTCGACTATTAGCTGTAAATCTGGCAACTTCTGAAAGAACAGTCCCGTTTGTTGTCCTTACGACCAAAGCACTATCCAAAACTGTCGCCGTATGAGTTGCTGTTGCAATACCTCGAACATCGACTGTCGCAATACCTGGCGCTGCGTTAGTAGTATCGTTAGAGCTAAACTGAATGCCTCCAAGCACGCTATCGTTGATGATCGCTGCTCTCTGACTGCGCAAATTAATCTGATTTGAAGTTGTATTTGAAGATGCAATAGTCAGCTGTGCGTCAGGATCGACATTGCCGACACCTACGTTATTTGTCGTAGCGTCTACGAACAAAGTATTTGTATCAACCGCAAAATCACCGTCTCCCTGGACAGCGATATAGTCAACAGTACCCGCATTGTTTTGAACTGAGAAAATATTGGAATTACCAAATGTTGTCGAGTTATCTCGCACACGAAATGCGCCATCCGCTGCCGTAACAGTAGTTATTCCACCTGTTGAATTATCATAAACATCCTGTAATGTTATTCCACTAGAACAAGACCCCCATGATGGCGCTGCGCCAGTAGTCGCAACAAAACACTGCCCTGTTAGGCCTGCGGCCGTGCTCTGCAATACGCTTGTACCATTGCCGTAAATCACTCCGTTGTTAGTAAATGTCCCCCCAGATGATAATGCGACTGTTCCTGAAGCGTCAGGTAAGTTAATAGTGCGGTTAGACGTAGGCGTTAGCCAGCTAAGTACAGCTTTGCTTGCCCCGTTAGTTTTAATCAACGACTCGGCTGCAAATGCAAATGGCACCGCAGTGAGTTTAATCCGTGGCGTCATTTCGCCATCACCGTTCACGTTCATGGTCAGCCACTGTTCTTGACTCCAGTCTATCGTTCCCGGGAAAGGAGTAACGTTCCCCAGATATACGCTAGCGTAACCATTCTTGGTAGTGACAGCCTGAGTTTCAGTCCACTGAGTAGTACCACCGCCAGATACGTTGTAGAGGTTAAACGCAATGCTGTAGCTGCCATCCGCCACCAATCCGCCACTAGAAGTCAACAAACGAGTTTGAAAGTTAAGTGTGCTGCTAGTAGCCGCATGAGCATCGCGCGTGTACGTACGTGTGTACATACCCACGCGCGTATAAGAAAACACAGCAACGGCGACCAAAACCAAAAAAATCCCCATCCCCAAGCTTTTGAGGTTACGGACACTGTTATGAGTGTGACACTTACGTCGCACAATGATTAGCTTTTTATCAGCAATCATTCGCCTTACTTCTTTTTGTTTATTTTTGTTTTGAATACCCTGCGAACAGAGTGTTCTATTTTTGGTTGATCTGGTTCTTTTTTGTTTTTGTTTTTATCAGATCTCTACTAGTGTAAATCCCTAGTGGTAGTTATGTAAAGCGTTTTACAGATAAATCACCCCTGTGGTGTGGATAACTTTACAAACCGCTTATTTCAGTACATAGTACTATTATACTAGCGTTATATTGCTAGCATATTACTGCTTACTAAGATTTGTAAGGTATTGCACCCAGTCGACTTCTGCGACTGTACTTTCTGCAGCTATAAATACAAGCACGTCATCTTTTGTAAAAATTAGGGTCTGAGCACCCTTGGCAGATTTACCAGAATAAACGCTGTTACCGTCTAACTCTAGTTGCTTGGTAGCGTTGAAGTTTTTTGCTAATTTTTCAAGTTCTGTTATTGGGTTAGCCTTGATGGTATCTGGTAGCTTTTGTTGCGTTACCTTGATGTTTACTCCTTTTACTTGGTCTATAAAGGCGTAGGCTGCAGCACTGTTAGCCGGGCTGACCTTGGCAAAACCACCCATGTCCTCAATTTTTTTGTTTTTTGGAACTAATACGGCAAATTCCGGCTTTTGATTGAGCGGTATTTTTGGTGTCTGCGAATCTGTTGCGGATTGCACAGCCTGAGACGATACGTTTCCTTTTCGATTACCGATAACATTACCTAGACCAACCACTCCGACAACTAGTACAAGAATGATCGGTGTAGCAATCAAAGCCTTTTTTGAAGCAAAATACTTCTTTATTAACAGTTTTGCGCCAATTCTGATCTTTTTTGCAGAAACTTTAGCAATTGACCAAGAATTGCCAGCTATGTCCTTTGTCTTGTCGGCAACTGGTTTAAGCTTTTTACCAAAGTCTTTGACCTCTGGAGAAAGCAAATCCTTGAACGCTGGGTCAGCGTAATTATACGGCTGGTCGCGCTCTCTAACCTTTTTCTTTAGTTCTTTGGTCATTTTTTTGGCGATTTCGTATTCCAACTCAAGCCGGTCAGCTTCTTCCTTTAGCCGCATCTGCTCTTCCCAAACGTCGCCAATATCTTTATCGTCTGTTTTTTTCTTTGATTTATTCTGTTTTTTTGATTTTAACTTCGATCGGGACTGCTCTAAGCGCTCCTGACCAACTGGCATATTACTCATCGATTCTGCCCGTGGTAACGAAACATTGGTATTTGCTTTAGGGGCAACTTCTCTTTTAGCACTATCGGAAGACTCGTCAACTTTTTGCATGACTAACTGACCGTTCGGTAAACGCACCAAACGCGTATTTTCTACCCTTCTCTTACCCTGTTCACTCATCTATATATATTCTGACAGAAAACTCCCGATCAGTCACCCCCAACCCTCGCCGCGCCCAACTCTAATCTATAGCCTCCAAGGACCAACCCTGGAAGCATATTAGCCGTTCTTTGTCTGCGTAGGCGTCTGGCTGGGCAGTAATGATTAATGCCGGCATTTTTGATATAATCTGTAACCACAATGAATTTTAAAAAAATACTATACATAACTGGACTGGCCTCTGTCCTGGGTCTAGTAATTTACTCGTCATACTCTATCGGTAAAAATTCTACTACTTCAAATAACGCAAAAACTATTACATCGCAAAAAGATGCTGAAAAGTTTGATTTACTGGCAAAAAGAATCTTTATAGATGATCCAAATGATCCTCAAGTTAATTTTTCGCCGTTACGCCAGCAAATCAAAGATTACTATGCAAACAACGGCCTTGCGGGAAGCATATATTTTGAATATCTGCCGACCGGCACATCTATACGAGTCGACGGAGATACTCAGCAAGTAGGTGCATCATTACTCAAACTGCCTTTTGCGATGGAACTTTATAAAGCAGCTGAACTAGGAAAGTTAAAACTGAGTGATCGCGTGACATTAAATAACCAGATGCTTGACGATGCATATGGTGAATTATATAAAAAAGGGGCCGGCTACTCACTATCTCTAAATGATGCGGTTAAAATTATGCTAGAGAATTCCGACAATACAGCCCTAAATGCGATTGCGCAATCGGTCGCAAACAAAGTAGACGAAGAACAGCGTCCTCACAAATATTTAGATATCGATTTAACACAAAATGATAATTCCACCATATCCGTAAGCGCCCGTTCCTATAGTTCCCTGCTAAAATGCCTATACTTTGCCTGTTATAACAACAAAGAAGATTCTCAAGAGATTCTTCAATTTCTAACGAAAAGCGTCTTCATGGATCGGCTGGCTGCAGGAATACCAAATAAAGATATTAAGGTGGCGCATAAAATTGGTAGTTACTCTCAGGATACACAAAGTGATTGCGGGATTATATACTACCCGAAGCGTAATTACGTGCTTTGCGTTATGATTAAAGGTCCCGATACAGAACAAACAGACAAACATATTGCTGAAGTATCAAAACTAGCCTTCGATTATATTAATTCTTTGAAATGAATACTTAACAACTCGGTGAACCACAAGGTGTATCTAGTGGTTGCTGAGTACCGTCAGTAAACGACTTTCCATGTCTTAAGCGTTTAGATGGGTTAGAAGTAAAGAATAGTGACATATCATTTATGGTTGGACCCCTGGAGACATCCTCTGGAAACCCAAAAGCTTGTGTGCTATCTATGCTAACCGACATGTAATAATACCGAGCGCAGAATATGTTGGTGCCACTTCCATCTTTTGGAGTATATGTAGAAACAGTACCAAGCGTGACAATACCCGTTGTATTATAAGTTGTATTTTGACCCCAGTCAGTCATAGTTGCGCAAGCAGCACTAGTTAGATCTGCTGATGACTTATAATTCATCTTCCAGCGAGCGCCAATACCATTGTCGATGCCATTCAATAGAAACTTATTTGCGAATACGTCGATATCAGTATTTATATAGAACGAGTATATAGACTTCTGCGGCTGAGCCTGCAAAGTACTGTAGTACGATCTATTGGCGCCAGTTAATACGGAATTACATTGTCCTCCGATTAAATATGTCCTACCCTGATAATAAGACGCCGCAACACCATAACGAGTTGTGCTATATGAAACATTTGTCTGAGACCACTGACCAATTCCATAGCGAGCACTACTGCCGGCACCAAACCCTGCAATTGAGGTTGAGTAAGTGTTAGTAGAACATGTTGTATCGGTTTGCCGCCCCCCGAACAAATAAATATAGCCGTTAGCCGCAAACCCGGAAGCTTGTCTTACCATAATAGGTAACGAATTGCCGTACGCCCACGAACCTATTGTTCCATCCGAAGCGATAGCCGCATACTGGACATCATTCATATAGTTGGTACCGTTATAGCCGCCCAACACATAAAGTGTATTAGAGTAAGTGATAGCTGTAACTCCGCTGCGCGCTCCAGTAAAAGCCGTCATACCTGTTGTGGTCCAAGCAGAGCCTATATCACCTCCAGCACTCAAATCTGGACTAGCATATACGACATTCGAAACTGCACCAGCGGCGTCGCGCCCACCAGTTACGTATATACGATCGTTCCATACTGCCGCGCCAAAATCGGTTCGCCCAGCCGGCAATCCATTAGTCGCTTGAGCCCATGCGGTAACTTGCCCGGTTGAAGTATTGGGCGTTCCCCAATATACTTGCGCATTACCATTAGTAGAACCACTAGTCTGACCACCAATAAAGTACAGTGTATTCCCTGCAACAACCAACTTACCCCAACCTCTCAACTGAGCAGTTCCTAAATCATTGTCGGTGGTGTTACCCCAAGTACCAATCGTGCCGTCATTATTTATAGGCGCAAACTCTACGTTAGCCGTCGCCGTAGTACAGTCTGTGGTGCTCGTACAACCTCCAGCCAAATATATAAATCCATTGTGTATTACTGAACCCGCTCCGTATCTATCTGTCGCAGGCAAGCCGGTAGTAGCATAAGAATATGGCGAACCGCTATAATTGTTATACACCTGTACACTTTCTACTCCACCGGTCGTAGACGAACAACTATTGGCTGGGGCGCCCGCGGAACAGCCACCAACAAAATACAAATAACCATTTGCAGCCACATAGCCGTGTCCCCAACGAGAAGAAATAATATTGTTAGTACTGCCGCCTTGTGAGGCAGAAGTAAAAGCATTAAGATCACCTGTTATAGGATTAATCTTTGCAAAAGCAACATCACTAAGCGTTACATCAGTCCCGTTAGTCCCATCATGTCCTCCGGCAGCATAAAAGTAACCATTGACTGCGAATGCTACACCTCGGCGCCTAGACTGCGGTAACTTGTTAGAAGTGATCTGCCACTCATTATTAGCACTTACATCTGCCTTAACAATATTACCACTAGCATTGATTTTCGCTACCCAGACCTTATTTGTTTCTGACGTCGTGTAATTATTATCCCCCGTAGTATTGCTTGTTCCGTCACAGCCAGAGTTGGTATCGGCAGCCGTACCGTCTCCATTTCCTAATCCGCAAACACCTCCAGCCAAATACAAATAATCACTCCACATAGCATAGGCCATAGCCCCTAAACCTTGAGTTCCTGCCACATCACCATCAAAATCTTGCAGCTGAAGCTGGCTTGCAGTAGAACAAGTACCCCCTATAGAACCATCTGCATGAGCTATAGTGCACTTCAATACATCCGTCTTCCAAGACGCCCCGCAGCCAATACCGGCAGCAGTATTGCTCTCGCAACCACCGACTATATACATATTGCCGGACGTCCCACTATAAGACCTGGTAAAAACTCCCATCATCCCGTAAGCGGATCCTAGCTGATTAGTCTCTTCTGTCCATGTGCCCACAGAATGGTCTGTATCGACATTGAGAGGAGCCCTCCAAATACTCCTAGTAAACCCTCCTATAGCACCGCTAGTGCCGCCCACCACATAGATATAATTGTTATACACCGCGCCTCCAGCAGCGCCCTGTCCTGTAGTCCCTCTAAGGCCACTATTATCAACCGTCCAGGCTCCAATAGTACCGTCTGCTGCAATCGCAGCATAGGCCGTATTATCACTCATTGATCCACAGTTATTGACCGCACAGCCACCCGCGTTATAAATCCAGCCATCATTAACTACCACAACTGCATTATGACGACCAACTTGGCCATTGGCTGCACCAATTGCCGGCAAGGTAGTTTCGTTAGTTTTTGGACTGACGTCACCATCAGCTTTAATTGCTCCGTAACGGGTTGTTGTTATGGCTGTTCCGCAATTACTAGTCGTAGTGGCGACACTACAGCCCCCTACTGAATAGATATTGTTCCGCCAAAACGCCAGACCGTGACCAGACAAAGTGCCCGTACTACCGGTCAAAGTAAACGCCGTCCAGTCACTAACCGTTCCGTCTGCATTAATGCTTGCTAACTGCCCGTTGGCATTACTTATACCGGTCGAACAGTTAGTTGTTGTCATGGCACTACAGCCACCAATAATATAAATATATCCACCTCCTATTGTGGCAAAATTACCACCGTATGTCCCCCTAGCCGTTCCAAAACTAGTTGTCGCAGTCCACGAGCTCGCCGGCAATCCAGTAGATTGGATTTTGTTGTAATAAACTGTCGCTTGGACTGTAGCTGTACTTGTTCCGCCAATTAGATAAAGGTAGCCATTATACTGCAACATACTATGACCCCATAAAGTAGCTGGCAAGGCAACGCCGCTGACCGTCCATGCACTCAAGGCGCCATCAGGTTTAATGCTTGCATACTCTAAGGTTGAATCACCGTTAAGACTGGCATCAGTTTGGCCTCCTGCTACATAAATCTTATTATCATAGACTGTGGCACCAAAATAACTTCTATCGGTAGCTAGTGAGCTAGTTGCCGTCCAGCTAATTGGCTCACCATTTGCCCCAACTTTAGCAACATACACAGTTCCACAAACAGTGTTAGTTCCTGCACAAGCTGCATCCTTGCCGCCAATTGCATACAAATAACCATTATAGGCGACCGCCGATAGTCCACGTCTTACTTGCGACGATGGTAAGTCATACTGAGTATTAGTGCACCAGTTAGTGCACGCCGCCCCACTACCTGGCGTAGGACTATCGATAGTGTAAGTCGAGGTATTTAGCTTTGCCCAATACACATTGCCAAAGTTTGTCGTACCACTACTACCACCAATTAAATATATATACCCGCCAGCAACCACCGTAGCCCCATTCCAGCGAGCAGCATTGAGTGCGGTAGTTGCGGTCCAAGTTTCGAATCTTGCCCCAGTTAGGACTCCCTTTTCTATCAAACTATTCGTAACATCAAAGTCTATATTGGTTTCGTTATTTCCACGCATAAACTCTGTGGCTGAATCCAGATATACACTAGGGTCAATGGTCAGTGGATAATTAGCTTTTTTGAGACCCGTGGTTTCTACTGTTAACCTTTTGCCATCCAGTATAAATTTCGATTTAGTTTCAGTACCAGATTTGTTAGATTCTTTTACGAACGGCGCGGGAAAAACAAAAATCAAGTTCGTTTTTTCGCCGTTCTTTCGAGCATTTTCTAACAATTTTGCATCTGCTTCACTACCCGTGCTGACATTACCAAGCAACACTTTTTGAACGCCATATACACCAAGCGAACCATCAGGCTGCATCCGCGCCTCAAGTCCATCGTCCATTTCTAGTTCATAGGTAAAAGATATCTTGTCGCCTTTATATTCATTTAAGACAATATCTTCTTTAAAACCCGCGCCTCCGGTGCTTATTACCTTAGATGCGTTATAAGAATCTATCGGATATATAAGTCTATTTTTTTCTTTGCGAGGATCACCCAATTTGTATTTTGGCTTAAATGTAACCTTAGATTCTGTATCTGGATCTTTTACAGTCATACCTTTGGCAGAATCCATAGGGAAACTAGCGCTGAATTTTGGGCTACCACTAAATCCGGCGCCATTACTGGCATCAGGCGATTTATAGTCTTTGTTATACTCGAACACCTCGGCCTTGGCATCATATACAAGCTTTTCGCCGTAAGAATCATTGGTTTCGCTAAGTAGCGGTCGAGCCGAAGGGTTAATGTTGTACTTGCCTTCGTTGTTCTTTGGTCCACTCATTTCTCGATAAAGAGTAAACACCAACAGCCCCGCCAATAATATGCAGCAAATTCTAAACATAACCCTATGTCGGATGGTAAAGTCCAACGATTTTTGAACGAACTTGGGCAGCCGAATCACCACTAAACCATCTTTGCGAGTAAATCGCTTTAGGCGCTTCTTTTTGTGTAAGCCTTTATGTTTGCCTTCTGGCTTTAATTCAACGGGGTTGTTTTGGTTTGCTAAATTATTGGTAACCGAAGTACTATTCCCTGCTGGTTGAGGGCGATATCTAGTAGTATCCCTGTTGTATCTATTATTATCCATCTATAGATTGCTGTTTTGCAGCCGCAATTTACGGCTATTCCCCTAATGTCTTAATTTTAACATATAACACCCCTGGAAATGCGATAAATTATCGCAATTTCCAAGGGTGTTTTTTGTTTTTGTTGGGTTTTTATTTTTGTTTAAGAGGTGGTCCGCTCTTATGTAGAGCGGCACAAAGAGGTTTTTTGTTTTGGTCACCTGTCACCTGGCATCAGCTTCCAAAACTACCCGGGAAAAGTAGTTTTGCTTGCGAGGATGCCCGGCCTTTAACGACAGGGCCCATTCAGTGGTGATAAGCCACCGAATGAATGACTTAAGAGAATTGTGTTTTGTAGCATTTTAAGTTGTGTTTTAAATTTACGCATACTAGTTACCTGTACTCGTAAAGGTTAATGTTCCAACATACGCACTAGCACTGCTCTGAGCTGTAGTTGTAATCTTGAATATTACGAAGTCACTACCTGAAGCGGACGTAAAGCCACAACCTGTCGACTCGTTACCGTTAATGCCAACCGTCTGCCAGGTATTGTCAGAAGTCGTTACAGTTGTCGAAGTACCACACTGACTGATAGTTCCATTTTCACTTCGGAACATTTCGTAGGCAACAGACGCGCTAGAACTACTTCGTCGGGCACTTAACTGCACAGTATCATCACTAGCGAAGTTCTTGAATGTTGACGGCAATTGGTAGGTTACGTAAATGCTATATGCCTGTGGTGAAGCCTGTGGTGAAGTCCATTTGTAGTAGTTATGTACTTCGCCAGCTGTGAAACACGGGTCAGATGCAGCTGAGTAGTTAACCTGTAGCACGCCAGATTGGTTAGCGCAGAAGTCGGCGCTCATTGTTCCTACGCCTGTACCGTTAAGAACTGCACCCGCATATTCTGGGTTAAGGTTAACGATGTTATCTGGAGCAGATCCACAAGCACCCCAGCCGTCAGCTTCGTAACATTGGATTCGACCAGTAGTAGTGTCGTAGTACATAGAACCCAAGTAAGCGTCGTTGTTTGCTGCGATTGGTGCGTTTGAGCCACGATCAAGTGTCAATAGAGTCGTTGGGCCACCCTTGTTGGCGCCACCAATCTGGACATTGCTAGAGTTGTTTGTGTTCAATGTTACAGATAGTGCATCAACGTAGAAAGTTCGTGCTGTTGCAGTTGGCTGATATATGACGATATCAGGGTCAGAAATGCCAGAACTTGGGGTTGTAATAATACAGGTGATCTTGGTCCAGGCGGTCGTCGACAGCGTCTGAGTATTGTAGTCAGTACAAAGTTGGGCAGTGACAGGTGCGCTATTACCGCCCGCAGGCAAGAATCCTACCGTTAGATCGGTAAATGAACCACTTGCCAATTTTGCGTAGAAACTAACTAGGTATTGCGTGCTAACAGAAGGAGTTATAGTCATGTTGTTTCGAACACCTTCGTTAATGTGCGCACTTGTAACGTCGGCAACAGCACCACTAGTATCATATATGTTTGTAGTGTCTCTCGTAGGTGTAGTAGTACCCGCACCACCGTCCGCATCATAAGCTGTCCAGTTAGTGCCCAATGCAGAGTCTACACTTCCGTCAGATGCGTGATTAACATCAGCGCTAACAGTAACACTCAAGTTATCAACGTTGAAGACACGAGCAATTGCACTATCAGAAGTTTGACGAATCATTACAGAGTTACTTGCAGTGATTGTTGTACCTGTTGGTGGTGCGTAGAAAGTACAAGTTACTCGAGTCCATACGGCCTTACCAACAGTAAAGCCAGCGTTGTATATGCCATAATTCTGGCTTGCGACAGTCTGACTCTTGTCTACCGTTAAGTGAGTGGCGTCTGTAAATGCAGTGACCTTAGCTGAGTTTCCGTCGGCGTAATAAAGTGTCTTGCCAACCATTGCAGCCGTCCAGGTTGTACCTACACCTACAGCTGTAGTTGAGGCAGTCTGGCTAGCCGTACCAGTGCTGTAATATGGCGTGCCGGTTACACAGTAACGAATATCTGTGCCGTTGTATGAGTAAACAGTGTCGAGAGCTGTGAAACCGTCATATGCAGAATCTGCCTTTATAGAATATGAAACTGTGTATTTTAGACCGTTTGTCAGTGCCGACGATAGAGTGTTTTCAACACCAGAGCCTGCAGCAGCCGTAGTTGTAACCTCTGCCGAGCCCTGTCCAGTCGCAAAAGTTGTCGTATCGCGAACGATCGTACCGCTCACAGGTGTGCCCGTCCATGCTGTGAATGTGCTGGATTCGCCACCGCCGTTAACAGCGTATTCGATTGCGTTATTGTTGATACTGATTAGGTTCGAACCGATCGCTGTCTGAACTTCGAATAATGCACCAGTAATAGAGTTAGTGGTATTGTTGCGGATTGTTAGACCATCGTAGTTGTTTGTGCCAGACTGTGAGACCAACAACTCAGCTGCTCCAGCAGAACTCTGTGTGTTGTTATAGGCAGACTGAAGGTCAGTCGAGCTAGAAGCACCTGCAGCTGTCCAATCGCTACCATTCCATATCAGAGTAGCCGTCGTGTTAGCGCGCATAGAAATTGTGTTACCAGCGGTAGTATTACAGGTTCCATCGTACGACGCACCGGCAGCAACGTCGTTCAAACATAGTGTGAAGTCCCTTGTGCCGTTAGCTGCGGTTACATACATGATCTTACCGGCAGTTGTTAAGTAAGGATCAGGTATTGCAGCTTCAAATCCTGTACCTGAGAACGTTACAATAACTGCACCCTTGCTGTCGATGTTTGCCTGAGTAATAGTACAGTCTGCACCGGCACAGTTTTGACTTGTTGCTGTTGAGAATGTTGGTGTGTCAATCAATACGGAACCCATAACACCAGTACCGCCAAAGGCTGCACCACCGCTAAGCTGCAAGTTTCCACCGTTAATGTTATTAGCACCAGCATTACCGCCCTTAACTGTTGTAAGGCCACCTGCACCAGAAGTTGAGCCACCAGTACCAGCCTGTATAGTAATTGCTCCACCATTACCAGTTGCTCCACCAGTACCAGCCTGTAGTGTTAGTAGTCCACCGGCGCCGGCGCCAGAACCTGCAGCTGTACTGACAGTCAGCGCTGCACTAGCTGTAGAAGTTGTAATCGTTCCAGATGCGCCACTAAACGTCTGACTAAGTCCGCCTATTACTAAGTTATCATCGGTCTTGAGCGTATCGTTAGCAGAACGATACAAATTTGCACCATTAGTTGCACCGAAGGTGATACCACTCGCCGCGTTATTACCTGTAGATGCCAACATTAATGTGTAATTACCAGCATCAGCTAAATAAATTCCATAGTCTGTTGCCCCGGCTGTTTGTGCGTCAACATACAGACCGTAGTTATTTGTAATTGTGCCTCCGCCGCTGTTAACTGCAGCTGCGATTTGTACTCCATAAGCAGTGGTTATAGTGCCTGTGGATTTATTGGAAACAACACTGGTTAAGCCACTAGCTGCAGTTATTGTGCCAGAACCTCGATGGATAAGAGAGCCTATAACTCCAGTTGCAATTGTTATATTCTGAGCATTACCAGATGCCACGGCAGCAGTAACTTCAGACCCCACAAATGCTGTAGCCGCCCCACCAAAGTTAGCAACCGCCTTAATTGTTTGACCGTTATTGTACGTTGCAGCAGTACCAGTAAACGTATCCTGGACACTTAATGTTGACGCATAAGTACCTACACCTATTGCGTCTTGTAAGTAACTATTTACTGGGCCTGTTCCGTCAACAGCTGCGTCAGAACCAATTGCTGCATTTCCAATCGCTATAAATGAATCATCAGTCTTGAGCGTGTCAGCTGCTGAGCGATAAAGGTTGGTGTCTGTTCCGAAGTAGATACCGCCAGTGTTAGCTGTGGTGTTTGTTCCCACAGTCAGAACACCATTAGCTGGAGATCCACTACCAATTGATGTAAGCCCAGCCGTAGAGATCGCAAAGTAATCGTTACTACCCAGTGCGCCAGATCCAGAAATCTTGAACTTATCGCTGTCTGAGTTATCTATACCGGTAACAAATGTCGTAGCACCGTTAATTCCGTATTGAATCTGAACATCACCGGTACCTATAGTTAACAGATCAAATACAGCATTTCCCGTACCGTTTTGCTGGACGGTGCTATAAAGGTTGCCAGTTGTGTCTCCCTGAATCTTAGAACCATAAACAGTACCGGTCACTGCGTTTCCGACCGTGACAGTCAGCACATTACCACCAGCAATCACGCCATTGCTCTGGAAGGCTGCAACATTGCTGGCTGACGAGGTGTAAACATCCAATGCACTACTACCTAATCCCGAATTATTTATAGAAACTTTCTTGGTGCCAGAACTTATACCTACATTTACATTGTCATCGGTTGCAAGCGTATCTGCAGCTGAACGGTATAGGTTAGT
>CAZPWF010000002.1:33734-103305 GCA_964590725.1 uncultured Candidatus Saccharibacteria bacterium | reverse complement strand
GTTTGTTGACGTTCGTTCTGCCCCAACTCGGAACAGCCGAACATCCCGTATCGCTACTCAATCCAGTGCCAGCTCAAATTGTTTCAAAGGGTTTCTTTTTTGATATTAACCGAACGCTTTTCGGACCATTGTCACTCACAGAGCACTTCAAGCAGGTCAGTGGAGCCATACTAAAAGATGATCAGGCCAGCGGAAATACTGCCAAGAGCCAAGTAATTGTTGCGAGTTTTGCTGTCGTCAGTGTTACCGCACTTCTCACCACCAAACGGTCACGAATTAGAAATGAGTTGTATGAGTAGCATAGTAGTAATATGCAAGAAGGAGTTGAACGACTTTAGGCGTACCCGATTGTTTGTCGTTCTTTTCTTGTTCCTTGCGGTTATCATGGTCTTATCGGTAGCTGTCTCAGCCGCAGACTTCCGCTCTAAGATAGCCGACTATAACCTGTACATTGCGACGCTCAAAGCCGCTGGAGATGCCGTGTTACCGCAGCCCCAACTCTTTGCCTTGCAACTTCTTCGGGGCAGTATTGAATACCTAGAGCTTATTGGCGCCCTGTTCGCCATCATTATTGGCTACGGCATGATTGCCAAGGAAAAACAACGAGGTACGCTGCAGTTGTTGTTCAGCCGTCCGCTCGGCAAATATTCAATGGCAGCCGGGAAAGTATTAGCGCTCGCTATCATGTGGTTAGTGGCAGTAGCCGGTATCTTTAGCGTTATAGTAGGCTCACTAATTATTATTGGCAACGCTCCACTTCATGGTGTCGATTTTCTACGACTGCTACTTGTTGCATGTTTGTCCTGGGTATACCTGCTTTTTTGGAGTTGCCTGGCAATGGGAATTGCATCAATCTCAAGAAAGCTCAGTACGGCGCTCGTCATTGCCCTAGTTATATGGCTGGTAATTGTCCTTATTATGCCCCAGATTGGTGACACCATGGATCCAGATAACCAGGTCCCGGGTGGGCTATTCAAGAGTTTACAGGTAGATAAAGCTCATGAGCAGGCAGTGATCGCTCACTTTACTGGCTACGAAACAACTCGTAACTACGTTGAGGTTACGTCTATCACCAAGCAGTACGAAAGACCAGTCTTCGGCTACCTTGGGGTAAATGACACCTACAACCAGAAATCGGTCGGATTTGTCACCATAGGGCTATGGCCAAACGCACTCTGGCTATTTATTGGAACGAGCCTATCGGTTTGTTTTGCAGTATGGGTTAGTACTAAGCAAAAGTTATTAAGGAAGGATGTTTAACATGAGGAAAATAATACCAATTATAGTTGTTGTGATTGTTGTAGTCAGCGGAGTAAGCGCCTGGCAACTTACCAAAGCCAAGAAAGTAACACCATCTAAGAATAGTGGGAGTTCACAGGTTCTGCCCGTCAGTGCCAACCCTATTCAAAATGCCAGTACTCAGGCCGGGCTTGCAATTACTGCCGCGGCCGTTGAAGACAATGCAGATCCTGTAACCAAGCAGGCAATCTCTGACCGACTACAAATTACCTTGCACAATACGAGCACACAGGCCATGTCAAACATGGAGATCTACTACCAGATGAAGGATGCAACAACTGGCCAGACTGAGGCATACCATCAGGTACTAACGGGTCTACAACTATCCCCAAATGAGTCTAAGACCATCTACTTTGATAATGAAAGTGGTGCTGGTCACTATCCAGAGAACAAATACAGCTTATATCGTAGTTCTAAGAACGAAGTAGACTTCACGATCCAAGTCAGTGCGCCTGGCTTTAAGCCAGCAACCGGCACTGCTAAGAAATCTGTCGGAACCGGTGAAACAGCCGGTTAGTGAAAATATGGATATTTACTTGCAGTGAATTTGCTTAGTTTAAATGTTTTAATCATTTCAACAACACTGACCGTAGGGTCTGGAGTGTACTTGTTTACCAAGACAAAGCTATCAAGACGTTCATTATTTCTCGGTATAGCACTGTCTATCGTCTGGGTTGTTCTGGTGGATGTAGTGATTGTACGTACGATATTTCGAGGCGACTTATTCCCGGCCGATCTCTGGCTAGCACCACTTCCTCTGGTTGTGTGCATATATCTGACTCTAATAAACCTACGAACACATACAAAACACGTAGTACTATCCTCAGTTTGCTTTGTATTGTCTGTTCTATTTATCGCAGTGTTAGCTAATAAGTCATATGGCTATTATCCGACTTTGGCGAGCCTTGTCTCACACTCTCGACCGAGTAGGAACCAAGATCAAGTAACCATCGTTCGTTCAAATAACGTTATCGGAAGTGGTGGGCTAGATCAGAACATTGAAAAGTCATTTATCCCTTCGACAGACACGCCTAGTCAGGGTAAAGTGTTTGACATCGCGATTCCGGGAAGTAAATCTGGTTTTAAGACCCGCAACGCATCAATATATTTACCACCAGCAGCACTTGCAAGACCAGAGCTCAAGTTACCAGTTGTAATACTTATGGCAGGTACCCCAGGGGGCCCTCAGGATTGGCTGAATGGTGGTAATCTGGAAAAAACCACTAATGATTTTGCGGCGAAGCACAAAGGACTAGCCCCACTCTTAGTGTTAGTGGATCAAAACGGCTCGCAAATGGGTGACACAGAATGCGTAGACAGTCCTCGCGGTAATGCTGAAACCTACCTTACTATTGACGTGCCTTCGTACATTAAGACTCACTATAACGTCATTGACCAGCCTCAGTCATGGGCAATTGGAGGCCTCAGCAACGGTGGTACATGCGGAGTAATGCTTGCATTAAGACACCCTGATATCTACAAGAATTTCCTGGATTTTAGTGGCGAGGCACGCCTTCAAGTCGGTTCAAGAGCAAGTACAATCAAGGTATTATTTGGTGGCTCTGAAGACGACTACATAAAACATGATCCAGTCACAATTTTACGTAATGGCAAATTCGTAGGAACCCACGGTTGGTATGAGTATGGTCGAGATGACACCAAAGCAATTCAAAAAGATGCAAAAGATCTCTATGATCTAAGCAAGGCGAGTGGTATGGACGTCAGTATCGAAGCGATTAAAGGTACTCACTCCTTCTATGTTTGGTCTCAAAGCTACCATGACTCCCTTCCTTGGTTAGCTCAGAATATTGGCTTAACATCCCAACTGTGAAACAAAAAAATTATCTGACCGAACGGTTCATTCTACGATTCATTACGATTGGCGTGATCGGCAACGGGCTACTTATCATCTCAGGTACATTGCTTGCACAACTACGTCTGCATACTATTACTGATGATGTTGTCTCTTTGCGCCTGATTAGTGGTCTAAGTTTGGTGTACCTAGGGATGCTCCTGTATAGGCGAAAACGAGCCGCCTGGATTGCGGCAGTAGCTCTTTACGTCTTTATACTTGCTCTCAACACCATCCATTACTATAATCACAGTCCGTTCCATCATCCTTTAGTTTTTGTTCAAAGAATCCTCTTACCACTAACCATAGTCGTGGTGCTCGTTTGCTTTCGCCGTTTCTTTGCGGTTAAAAGCGCTATCCAGAACTTTGATGTCTCACTTAAAGTGATTGGTATTATGCTAGCTGTTATTTTGGCCTACGGGTCTATAGGCTATGAGTTGCTCGACACTCAAGATTTTCATCAAGAGATCAGTGTTATTGGGGCTATACATCACACCATCGACCAATTTGGCATCACAACTCATAGCGAGCTTGTTCCGTATACTAATAGGGCGTCCAGGTTTGTTGATACCCTGAATATTCTAAGCGCTACGGCGCTTGTTTACATGATTATTTCTTTGTTCCAACCTGTTCGCTTCAAATTGTCCAGCCTAGCTCATAATAGAGATAATGCCCTGAAGCTACTCGGGCAAGGCTCTAACGACAGTGAGGACTTCTTTAAGATATGGCCTACCGATAAAAGCTACTTTAGCGGGGAGCGTGAAAACCACCAGACAACCATAGCATATCGTGTTCAGCGAGGAGTTGCTTTGGTTGTCGGTGATCCGATTGGTAAAAAAAATTATCGTGAACAGCTTGTCATAGATTTTGTCGACTTCAGCCGTCTGAACGACTGGCTGCCAGCCTTCATACATCTACCTAAAAGTTCGTTAGAATTATATCGTCAACAGAATTTCGCCACACAAAAAATAGGCGAAGAAGCAGTTGTTGACGTTACTGAATTTTGCAAGACTACGTCGCGTAACAAGTACTTCAGACAGATTAAAAATAAGTTTGATAGACAAGGATATAGCTGGGAACTGCTAACTCCACCACACCAAATTACGACTATCGGGCGTCTTCGTGAAGTCTCTAGTGATTGGCTCACTTTGCCGGGTCGTCAGGAACGAGGATTTGTTATGGGATATTTTAGTGAGGACTACTTGCAACAATGTAACCTGTTGGTAGCCAGAGATTCGGCGGGAATGATTCAGGCGTTTATTAACCAAGTTCCTACATACCAATCCAAGGAGTCTAACTATGACTTACTACGCCACACAAGTAAATCTCTCGGTAACGTTAATGACTATCTTCTTATGGCATTTTTTCAAACTGCACAGCAACAAGGTTTTCGAGCCGTAAACCTAGGCCTGTGTCCTTTATCAGGATTAGTCAAGCAGTCAGACGAAAAGTCAGTTATAAATTCTGTGATGGCATTCGTCTATTCAAATGGTGATCGCTTCTATTCTTTTAATGGTCTGCGCCGATTTAAGTCGAAGTACGAGCCAACTTGGCGTAGTCGTTACATTGCGTATAAAGGAGGAGTTCGGGGCTTTAGCCGCATTATGTACGCTTTAAATAAGGTCATGAATCATGAAATGTAGAACATGATTTATCTATGGTACGACTCTTTCTCATGGCAGTCCCATGTTACTCAGTTAGGCTAGTTATAGGTATCGACCTCATTGATACCAGAAAGGAGTAGCAATATAAGTAAAAACATCATTAGTATTTAACACAAAGGATGCAATCATGAAGAAACGATTACTTGCATTCGCTGCAACACTAGCAATTTTAGGTGGAAGCGGAGCGGTCGCTATGTCACAGGTACATGCACAGACTCCGCCGTCAAACCCAGTTCAATCGCAACCACAGCCCACGGTTAAGAACGAATCTAGTCAAAGCGAAGCAAACGATAAAGGTAAAGCGGATAACGACAATGTCCAGGAAGGAGATCAACATGATACAACGGGTGCTCCCGAAGTACCTGATAATCAGTAAAGATACGTGATGTGAAGTAGCACTAAGAGGTGCCGGAGACCAGAAATGGTCTCCGGTTTTTTCTACCTACGCCTCCTGCACCCCACTTGGATCTTCGCTCTAGTCTTCTTTTAGTTTTTTCTTTAGAGAGTTACCGATAACTCGATCGAATCGCTCTTTACCCCGTGGGTGATCTATTTGTACCTTTTCGGTGTTAACTTGTTTCTCTATCTTTTCTTGCCAGGCATTATTTTCTTTAGTCGGCTTAGATGGTTTTTTTGGTTTCATACATACTAGTATACCGAAAAGTGATCACTATTTGAGCACTATGGCCTGAGGGGATAATTGCCAAGAGATTCTATTGATTTCGCTATAGTAATGTTATATTGTATTTTTATGTCTATCCGTAGTGAGTTTGAAAATTTTAAGGAAGTACTCAAGCCACCATTAAAGCCCTTGCTATATGGAATCTTATTATTTCAAAGTGGCAATATTTTAGAAGCAATTTCTGACTCAACTTTACAACGAAATAGTTTTCCTGAACCTTTTGACATTGCATCTCACATTGGTAATTTTCGTGAAGCGGCTATGACAACAGCTGGTGCTTATGCGATGATCGGCATAGTTACCCTGACAGCACCGCTGATCGACAAATCAAGGGAGTTAATACGATGTAAGTCAAAACAGACAGCTATTGCCGCCTTTGCTGTTTCTAGTGCTGTTCAGGTTTTGGGCGAGAAATTTGAAATTACAAATAGCCTTTATGCGCCGAATACAGGCGACCCACTAGATGCCGCTTATGGCATTGCTTGGTCGGCGGCAATTGCTGTCGGTGCTTACAAGTTACTTGAATCTACCGAGCAATCTTACTATGACCGTAATCAAGAAATAGTAGACAGTCAATCACTAAACGCAGAAGACACTATCTAGATATATAAAAAAGAGCCCCTTGGGGCTCTTTTTTTAGGGCTAACAGTTGCTATTTGTTAATTTTAGTAACAACGCCAGCACCAACGGTTCGGCCACCTTCACGAATTGCGAAGCGTAAACCTTGTTCCATTGCGATTGGAGCTAATAGTTTTACCTTGAAAGTGATAGTATCACCTGGCATAACCATTTCTTTGTCAGCTGGAAGCTCAACCTCACCAGTTACGTCCGTAGTACGGAAGTAGAACTGTGGCTTGTAGCCTTTGAAGAATGGAGTGTGACGTCCACCTTCTTCTTTGGTGAGAATATAAACTTCTGCATCAAACTCAGTATGTGGAGTGATCGTACCGGGCTTAGCCAAAACTTGACCGCGCTCAATATCGTCACGCTCGATACCTCGAAGAAGAATACCAACGTTATCACCAGCTTGACCCTGATCAAGATTCTTCTTGAACATTTCGACGCCAGTTACGACAGATTTGACAGTATCTTTTATACCAACAATTTCAACTTCTTCGTTAACCTTAACAATACCTTGTTCAACACGACCTGTCGCAACAGTACCACGACCCTTGATCGAGAAGACGTCTTCGATAGGCATAAGGAAAGGCTTATCAAGCTCACGCTTTGGCTCTGGGATGTAATCATCCATAGCCTTAACAAGCTCCATGATTGCGTCCTCATCAGATGCGGAACCTTCTAATGCTTTTGTAGCAGAACCCTTAATAATTGGACAGTTTTCGTCAAACTCGTACTTGGCAAGCAATTCACGAATATCCATTTCTACTAATTCAACTAGTTCTGGATCAGCAAGATCCATCTTGTTCATGAAAACCAAGATACTTGGAACACCAACTTGCTTAGCAAGTAGTACGTGTTCGCGGGTTTGTGGCATAGGACCATCAGCGGCAGACACAACTAGAACTGCACCATCAATTTGGGCAGCACCCGTAATCATGTTCTTAACATAGTCAGCGTGACCTGGCATATCAACATGAGCATAGTGACGCTTTTCTGATTCATATTCCTGGTGAGAAGTAGCAATCGTTATTCCACGAGCTTTTTCTTCTGGAGCATTATCAATCTGTGCGTAGTCAACCTTCTGGTTAACATCACTTGGTAGTTTCTTAGCAAGTACAGTCGTAATTGCTGCGGTTAGTGTGGTTTTACCATGGTCCACATGACCCATAGTACCGACGTTTACATGAGGCTTACTTCGATCAAAATCTGCCATCTCTATTGTTACTCCTATTAATCTTATTAGCTTTCTTGCGCAAGTGTAGCAATACACTCACACGAGTTACTTGTAAATTCTATCTAAACTTAAGGTGTTTGTAAAGTCCAATACACTAGTTTGTGAGCACAAAATCTAATTCAACCCAAACTTGATTCTACTTTTGGACACTTGCGTCGTCAATATTCTGATAACCTAAGCCGGCATCAACTGTCCCTGCAGCTACGGAAAGGTCACCTAGAAAATCACTTATGGCTTTTCCGGGGTGCAAAGCAAGACGAGCTATGTTACGAACGGAATTTAACATATCGTGGATATCATTTTCTTGTGGTGGGTGTAACACATTTGCGTTAACAATTGGGGTAATCGTCTCTCTTTTTCTCATATTAAACCTTATTACTTAGAGTTTTTTGCAACGATAGCTTCAGCAACATGAGTCGGAACGTCAGCGTAGTGATGTAACTCCATACTACTGCTAGCGCGACCTTGAGTAGAACTTCTTAGATTAGTTGTATAACCAAACATTTCGCCCAGAGGCACAAAACTGGTTATTTCCTTTACGCCCGCACTAAGATCTTCCATTGATTCGATTCGACCACGTTTACTGTTCAAATCACCGATCACGTCACCCATGAATTCTTCTGGAGTCACAACGACAACTTTCATGACAGGCTCTAGAAGAACTGGATTTGCTTTTTTCATTCCCTCTTTGAAACCGATCGAACCGGCTGCTTTGAAGGCCATTTCACTTGAGTCAACATCGTGATAACTTCCATCGTAAAGCTCAACCTTTATATCCACAACTGGGTATCCTGCGACAACACCGTTGTTCATGGCTTCTTTTATGCCCTCGCTAACTGGCTTAATGTATTCAGCTGGAACGACACCGCCTTTGATTGAATTGATAAATTCAAAACCTTTTCCTTGTTCGTTCTGGCTAAGACGTACCCAAACGTCACCGTATTGACCACGACCACCTGATTGACGAATGAATTTACCTTGTGCCTCTACAGCGTCCTTGCGAATTGTTTCACGATAGGCAACTTGAGGCGCGCCGATGTTTGCTTCTACGCCAAATTCTCGCTTCATTCGGTCGACAATTATTTCTAAGTGAAGTTCGCCCATTCCAGATATAATCGTTTGACCTGTTTCGTCATCAACATTAATCCTAAAGGTTGGGTCTTCTTCAGCAAGTCGTTGCATAGCAATCGACATTTTTTCTTGGTCAGCTTTGGTCTTTGGTTCAATAGCAATTGAAACTGGAGGCTCTGGGAAAGTAATGCTCTCCAAAACAATCGGGTTGGTCGGATCACATAGAGTGTGACCCGTAGTAGTGCCTTTAAGTCCAACTATAGCTGCAATATCGCCTGCGCCGACTTCAGTTACATCCTCACGCTTATCTGCCTGCATTCGAACGATACGGCCAATTCTTTCTTTTTCACCTGTAGAACTGTTTAAAACGTACGACCCAGCCATCAATTTACCTGAGTAAACACGGTAGTAAGCCAATTTTCCAACAAATGGGTCAGTTGTGATCTTAAATGCTAAACCTGAAAGAGGAGCGCTCTCATTCGGTTCGCGTTCAATTTCTTCGCCAGTCTTTGGATGGGTACCCCATGAAGATCCACGATCTTCTGGACTTGGCAAGAAATCTACAACCATATCTAGAACTTTTTCAACAATAACCCCACGGCCATCACCACCAGTAACAGCAAAGAAATTACCAGACAAAATTGCACTTCGAATTGCTTGTTTTATTTCATCCGTCGATAAACCGTCTTCGCCAACTTCGAAATACTTTTCTAGCATGGCTTCATCTTCTGCGACGGCGTTTTCAATAAGTAGACTGCGGTATTTCTTGGCCTGATCCAGCATATCAGCTGGGATTTCGCCCTCGACAAGTTCTTTGTCGGTGAATTCTTTGTAGGTATACGCCTTCATTGTTACAAGGTCGACAACACCATTTATAGCTTGCTCAAAACCGATTGGTAGGTGAATTGGGAATGCGCGTTTAGTAAGACGTGCGTGAATTGTATCGAGAGATTTGTAAAAGTCACCGCCAGTTTGGTTGATCTTATTAATGAAGCAGACTCTTGGAACGCCATACTTGTCTGCTTGTCGC
This sequence comes from uncultured Candidatus Saccharibacteria bacterium, assembly GCA_964590725.1. Taxonomy (GTDB): domain Bacteria; phylum Patescibacteriota; class Saccharimonadia; order Saccharimonadales; family JACQNP01; genus CAZPWF01. The sequence goes on along the minus strand of CAZPWF010000002.1, from coordinate 93,852 downwards.
CAGACTGTTTCTGACTGGGACTCGACACCCATTTTACCGTCAAACACAACACAAGCACCGTCAAGAACACGTAGTGAACGCTCAACTTCAACCGTGAAGTCAATGTGACCCGGAGTATCGATAATGTTGATCTGATGATCTTTCCAATAACAGGTTACAGCAGCCGAGACAATAGTAATTCCTCTTTCGCGCTCCTGAGCCATCCAATCAGTGGTAGTCTCACCTTCGTGAACTGCACCAATTTTGTGCTTTAACCCGGTTCGGTAAAGAATACCTTCGGTTGTAGTTGTTTTACCTGCGTCAATATGAGCAATAATGCCCATATTTCGAATTTTTTGCATTGGTGTTTTCTTGGTTGCCATTATTGACCTCTGTTAATAGTTACTATATTTTCGCTCAAACTCTGCTCGCTTACATATGCTTGACATGGAAGTCGCCCAAATAATTTGCGACCTTCGGGTCCTGTGCAGTTTAGAATAGCATCTAGATATGCTAGGTTACCTTCCGAACCGTCCCCTCGATCTATGAGTGGCTGCGAGGTGACGCTAAGTCCGTCGGTCGTAACAACTGCTCCGCTATCTTTGCCATCTACAAGAAGCTCCGTGATATCCCTAACTGGACCTAAAACTACTGAGCACTTTCTCTGGCAAATAGTAGCAGCGTGCTCCATGATCTATCTCGCGAAGTGAGCAAAGGCTCGGTTAGCTTCAGCCATCTTGTGAGTGTCTTCTTTTTTCTTTACAGCAGAGCCAGTGTTGTTATAGGCATCAACTAGCTCTAAAGCTAATCTGTCTTCCATACTCATGCCTTTACGTGAACGAGCCGCAGCGACAAACCACATGGTAGTAAGGTGCTGTTGACGTTGGCCACGAACCTCAAAAGGAATCTGGTAATTAGCGCCTCCGACACGACGTGAACGAGTCTCTACAGCAGGCTTAACATTTGCAAATGCTTGTTCAAATACATCCAGTGGATTCTGAACTTTAAGCTTGTCGGCTGCTTTTTGCATACCGCCATAAACCAATCGCTCTGCAACTTGTTTTTTACCATGCTGCATAACACGATTAATCATTTTTTGAACTTGAATACTATTGTATAGCCGATCGGGTTGGACTTCTCGTACTAATGATTTGGTAACTTTCCTAGGCATTTTCAACTCCTCTAATTTCTACGATCTGCTCGAAAATACATCCACTTACTGCATTACATGTAGCAATTTGCTCAGCTGCGCCAGGAGCGGTGCCCGAAGTTGTGCCGAGAGATTTTTTTGTTAGATTCTCCCAATTGTTGAACTTATCACAAACAACCGCTTCGCAAAGTGTTGCTTCTGTAACGCTTGATTCAATACTCATAATTATTTACTGTCTTTCTTGGCGCCGTACTTAGAACGACCTCTTTTGCGATTCTGAACACCTTGAAGATCCAAAGTTCCGCGTACGATGTGATAACGCACACCAGGAAGATCCTTTACTCGGCCACCGCGAACTAACACTACAGCATGTTCTTGAAGGTTGTGACCTTCGCCACCGATGTATGCCCAGACTTCGTAGCCATTACTTAGACGTACACGCGCAACCTTACGAAGTGCGGAGTTTGGCTTTTTTGGAGTCTTGGTTGTCACCTTGACACATACACCACGCTTAAATGGTGCTGATTTTTCATAGTTTTTAGTTTTCAAGTTATTTACTACGCGCTGCATAGCTGGCGACTTACTTTTAGTAGTCACCTTGACGCGTGGTTTACGCACCAATTGATTTATTGTTGGCATTTGTTCTCCTTAGAACTGTAATCTACTGCATCGGGCTCATGCCATAAACCAGGCTCAGATTACTTATTTTTACAAATTTAACTTTAACAGTTTGTTAACTAAATAGCAAGTACTACTCGGCTGCAACGGCATCTTCTATTACAGCTACCTCATCGACATCTTCGGGAATGTTATGACTAGCATTATAGCCAGTTCCAACTGGAATACGTCTTCCAAGGATAACGTTTTCCTTTAGACCATATAGCTTGTCAACTTTACCGCTGGTCGCAGCAGCAATAAGTACTCGAGTTGTGTCTTGGAAACTAGCAGCACTTAGGAACGAATCGGTTGAAAGACTTGCTTTGGTAATACCAAGTAGTAGTTGAGTGAACTTAGCAACAGTTTTTCCTTCTGTAGCAAGTTGTTCGTTCGCTTCAACTACAGCAAGCTTACTGACTATATCTCCAGTTACGAATTCTGTATCACCTGCATCTTCAATTTGGACACGGCTGAACATCTGTCGAACTATGATTTCTAAGTGCTTGTCAGCTATATTTTGACCTTGTGACGCAAAGATACGAAGAATTTCGTTCATGATATAGCGCTGTGTTGATTCAACACCCTTCAAGCGCATTAGCTCGTGCAAATTGATAGAACCGTTAGTAAGTCGTTGCCCAGCTTCAACAAGATCGCCGTCTTTAACGGTCAATTGCTTGAATCCAGGTATTTCGTAACGTACTACACTCTTACCGGTAGGCACTACAGAAACTGACTTTTTATTGACTTCTACTTTGCCTGCAATTGTAGCTATTAACGGTTCTCGATCGTCTTCTGCGGCTGCTAATACATCACCGATCACGACTTCTGTTCCATGGGCCACCTGAACGATACGGCCATTAATCTCGTATTTAACTTTTTCTTTATCGTCAGCACTTACTTGCACTACATAGTGATCGCCCTCTTCCCATGCAGCAACAACTCCATCTATATCTGACAAGAATGCTTGACCTTTCGGAGTTCTAACTTCAAAGAGTTCTTCAACACGTGGCAGACCTTGAGTAATATCGTCTGCCGCAGCGGAACCACCGCCATGGAATGTTCGAAGCGTCAACTGTGTACCCGGCTCACCGATACTTTGGGCAGCAATAACTCCAATTGGGTGATGCGGTGCAACAACTTCACCAGTAGCCGGATCAACACCGTAAGATTTACGTGAAACGCCACGCTCATTCGTACAGCTTAAAGCGCTCATTATACGAACGCCATCGATAGCCGCATCAGCATCTATAGCTTCGGCGACAGCCAAATTGATAAGCTCTCCTGCTTTTACATGAGAACCAACTTTATCTGCTGCAAATCGACCGACAAGTCTTGATGCATAAGAGACACCAATCTCTTCTGAATCTGAACGATGGACTGGGAAGCCCGGGTCAATACAATCTTCATCAATAGTAAATACGTCTTGGCTTACATCAACAAGACGACGCGTTAGGTAGCCTGAATCAGCTGTCTTAAGTGCTGTGTCAATCATACCCTTACGTGCTCCACGTGTTGCAGTGAAGTATTCAAGCGGATTGAGACCACCCTTATAGTTTGAACGAATTGGAAGCTCAATAGCGCGACCTGTGGCGTCGGTAGTAACACCAAGCATACCAACTGCGGTTTTAACCTGGCCAATGTTACCACGAGCACCAGACATAACAGCAATCGACATCGAGCTATCTTCAACAGCAAACTGCTTCGACAAGCGATCCTGAACTTCAGCGTCAGTATTCATCCAAGTATCGACAGTTAATCGGTAACGTTCTTCGTCGGTTATAAAACCTTGATCGTATTGCTCACTTATTTCGGCTGCTTTATTCTCGCCTTCGTTAAGAATCTTATCTAAGCCATTGATCTCACTAAAATCAGTCATACCCATAGATAGGCCCGATACTGTCGCATACTTAAAGCCAATATCTTTAAGTTCATCAGCGAGCTCGGCTGTCTTGTCCTGTCCGTATTTTTGGTAGGCCAACGACAATACACTTGAAAGCTTCTTCTTGGTCATCGCTTCATCCTGGAATGGGAAATCATCAGGAAATATTTCGTTAAAAATCAATCTTCCAACAGTTGTAGTACGTATTTCACCTCTAAATGGAGCTCTCACAACAGTCTGCAAGGTAGCGCTACCAGCATCAAGAGCCATGAATGCTTCGTCAATACTTGAAAACACTTTGGTTTTTTGCGTATCTGTACCTGGTCGGTCATATGTAAGATAGTAACAACCTAGAACAATATCTTGCTCAATGTGTAAGATCGGCGAACCGTCGGCAGGCTTGAGCAAGTTCTTGTTGCTTGACAAAATTTCGCGTGCTTCCTTTTGTGCCGCATCTGATAGTGGTAAATGAACCGCCATCTGGTCACCATCAAAGTCAGCATTAAATCCTTTACAAACTAATGGATGTAGCTGGATCGCCTTGCCTTCAATAAGCACAGGGTGAAACGCTTGAATACTCAAACGGTGCAAACTTGGAGCACGGTTAAGCAGCACGTATCGCTCTCGAATTGCTTCATCAAGTGCGTCCCATACAGCAGTCTCACCTGTCTCAATCATTCTGGTAGCAGAACGAATGTTGTGAGCATATTCATTCGCAATGAGATATCCAATAACAAATGGCTTGAATAGTTCAAGAGCCATCATCTTTGGAAGACCACACTGGAAGATCTTTAGTTCTGGTCCGGCAACAATAACTGAACGACCAGAATAATCAACACGCTTACCTAGTAAGTTTTGACGAAATCGTCCTTGCTTACCTTTGAGCATGTCACTTAAGCTCTTCAATCGTCGTCGTTGACCTGTAGCAGCAACTGCACGACCAGAACGAGCATTGTTGTTGTCGATAAGTGCATCGACCGCTTCTTGGAGCATTCGTTGTTCGTTTCGGCGAATAACTTCAGGAGCATTTAGTTCAATTAGTTTCTTAAGTCGATTATTTCGGTTAATGACTCGGCGATATAAATCGTTAAGGTCACTAGTAGCAAATCGCCCACCAGTAAGCTGCACCATTGGGCGAAGGTCTGGAGGAATAACCGGCAAGACACTTACGCACATACTTCCAGGTTTAATGCCGGCACGATGCATGCTCTCAAGAAGTCGAAGTCGCTTCATGAGCTTCTTTTTACGCTGACCTTTAGCTTCTTCTGCTTCTTCAGTTAGTTTTGCAATTAGTACTTCAAGATCAATTTCGTCTAATAGCGCCTTGAGTGAAGCTCCACCCATACCAACCTCAACGAGTCCACGCAAATCATCTGGCAAAGAACGATAGTCAGTTTCTGAAATTAGCTGTAACTTTACTAGGCTATTCAACTGTGTTTTTACTTCTTCGTATTCTACTGACAATTCCTCAAGTTCTTTGGTCTGCATCTCTGCAAGAGCCTTGACGTTAGAGTCTTCTTTTTTAGCTTCTGCTTCGTAGCGAAGCTTAATTGCCTCTTGAGCGGCATTAAATTCTGCTTCTTTATCTAGCTGGATTTGATTGCGCTTTTCTTCGTCAACATTTTTTATTATGTAACTAGCAAAGTAAGCAACGCGTTCTAGGTTCTTGACAGTTAAGCCAAGGAGCAAACCAACTGCAGATGGTGTGCCACGAAGAAACCAAATGTGAGCAACTGGAGACGCTAAAGTAATGTGACCCATTCGTTCACGTCGAACAATAGACTTGGTTACTATTTCGCCATTTTTATCAACAGCAGCTTCTCTAGATCTAACGCCTTTATATTTTGCATCATGAGGATTAATATCCTTTACTGGACCAAAAATTCGCTCACAGAAAAGACCATCTCTTTCTGGCTTCTGGGTTCGGTAGTTTATAGTTTCTGGTTTTGTAATTTCACCATGACTCCAATCAAGGATGTCATCAGCGCTTGCTACAGCCAATCTAACCGCATCGAAATCTGCAATAGTAGTTCCTTGTGAATGCCTTCTCATTTATGCAGTCTCCTTTTCATCTTCTTCAACGTTTACCAAAATATCTTCTGTATCTTCAATTTCTGTAACAGTTGCAGCCACAGACTCATCTAAACCAATTACGTCGAATTCTGCTAGGGCGGCATCCTCTGTGACGTCAACATCAGAGATAACCGGAGCTGGGACTTCAACATCAGATAGATGCGCCGCCTCATCTTTAATATTCTCGGCTAAAACTTCTTCTGCATCGATTACATCGTTACTTCGCACTAGGTCAACCTTAAGCCCAAGACCTTGAAGCTCTTTAACGAGAACATTGAAGCTCTCTGGAACTTTTGGCCCAACAATTTCTGTTTGCTTAATGATAGATTCGTAAGCTTTTGATCGTCCATAAACGTCATCTGACTTAATGGTAAGCATTTCTTGCAAAATGTTGCTGGCACCATATGCTTCAAGTGCCCACACTTCCATTTCGCCAAATCGCTGACCGCCATTTTGAGCCTTTCCACCAAGTGGTTGCTGAGTAACCATTGTGTATGGTCCTGTCGAACGTGCGTGAATCTTATCGGCAATCATGTGATTTAGCTTAATCATGTACATACTACCGACGGTAGTTCGTTCAGTGAAGGCTTCACCTGTTCGACCGTCAAATAGTTGCTGCTTACCATCTTTTGGCAGTCCAGCCTCTACTAGCAATTCCTCAATCTTTTCAGTAGGCACGCCGTTAAACGATGGACTTGCTACTTTCATACCAAGCGCTCGCGCAGCCATACCTAAGTGAGTTTCAAACAATTGACCGATGTTCATACGACTCGGCACACCGAGAGGGTTAAGAATGATATCGAGCGGCGTTCCGTCTTCTGTAAATGGCATATCCTCTACAGGTAGTACTCGAGCGATTACACCCTTGTTACCATGACGGCCACCAAGCTTATCACCAACTGCGATCTTACGCATTTGGGCAACATAAACTTGAATCTGCATTATGACACCAGCTTTTAGCTCGTGCCCATTAGCTCGAGAAAAGACCTTAACGCCAACAACTTTACCGTGTTTGCCGTTTGGCATGCGTTGTGAGGTATCACGCACTTCTTTGGCTTTTTCGCCAAAGATTGCACGAAGCAAGCGCTCTTCACTACTTAATTCCTGCTCACCCTTAGGCGTAATTTTTCCAATAAGGATATCTCCAGGATGAACTTCGGCACCAATTCGCACGATGCCATCATCGTCAAGATGCCGTAAAGCGTCTTCTGCAACGTTTGGAATATCACGAGTAACAATTTCAGGACCTAGTTTGGTTTCACGAACTTCAACCATGAAATCAACAATATGAACGGATGTAAGTGTGTCATCTTCTACAAGTTTTCGAGAAACAATAATTGCATCTTCAAAGTTGTAGCCAGACCAAGGCATAAATGCGACAAGCAAATCCTTGCCAAGAGCAAGCTCACCGCCTGCGATAGACATACCTTCGATGATTGGATCGCCAGTTTTGAGCTTATCTCCAGTGCTAACAGCTACTTTTTGGTTGATTGAGCTACCCTCGTTGCTACGAACAAAGTGCTGAGGTTGATATGTAACATTACCTTCTTTGTACTTCACGACAACTTCTGAACCTGTAGCCTTAATAACTTCACCATCAGCTTCGGCAACAATTAACTGACCACTGTTACGAGCAGTGACTTCTTCTAGCCCGGTTCCTACAATAGGAGAATCTGGCTTTATAAGCGGAACTGCTTGGCGTTGCTGGTTGCTTCCCATCAATGAGCGATACACATAGTTCTTTTCAATGAATGGTATAAGTCCAGCGCTAGATCCAATAATCTGCTTACGTGAAGCATCCATGTGTGTTACCTCGTCAGCATCAACTTCACCTGACTTAAGGTGGCTACGAGCAGAGACACGGTCGCGGATGAAATGTCCGTTTTCGTCGTATGCTTCAGCGGCACTGGCTATAACCGCAGATTCTTCTGCGGCAGCATCAAGATAAGTGACTTCGTTCGTAACAACAGCTTTGACTGGCCAGGTTATCTGCGATTTTACTGCAGCCAATTTTTTTGCTGACTCAGCAGTAATTTTGGCGCCAGCTTTTACAATAGCTTTTCCTTTTTCGTCTTCTAGATCGACTAAAGCCGTATAACCAGCAGCTTCTTTTGCAGTAACTGCGTTAATAACGCGCCGATATGGAGTCTCAATAAAACCGTAATCATTTATGCGTGCGTAACTCGCTAGGTTCAATACCAAGCCAATGTTGGCGCCTTCTGGAGTCTCTACGGCACAGATCCTACCGTAATGCGTAGCGTGTGCATCACGGACTTCAAAGCCGGCACGTTCTCGACTTAATCCACCAGGACCCATAGAACTTAAGCGGCGCTTGTGAGCAAGTTCACTGAGTGGGTTGATTTGATCCATAAATTGTGAAAGCTGTGAACTAGCAAAAAACTCACGAACTGCAGCAACAATTGGGCGAGCATTAATAAGCTGAGCAGGCGTAACCGTCTCAATCTCGCTCATACTCATTCGATCTTTTGTATTGCGTTCCATACGGAGTAGACCAATTCGGAACTGACGTTGAACAAGTTCACCAACTAGTTTCACTCGACGATTAGCAAGAGAGTCTATGTCGTCGGCAGGTTCTTGAGTATTATTTAATCGAATAATTTCAGCAATGATAGCAACGAGGTCTTCGAGTCGCATTACGCGATTCTCGGCAGTGTTAGCTACATCAAGATTGAGCCTCTTGTTTATCTTGTAACGTCCAACGCGACTAAAATCAAACCTTTTGAAGTTGTAGAACATGTTTTCAAGCAAGCTTCTAGCGTTGTCTACAGTAGCAAGATCGCCAGGTCGAAGACGTCGATATACTTCAATAAGTGATTCGTTTGCGCCTTTTGTTGGGTCTTTGTCAAAAGTTGCGTCCAAATAGCTTACTTTACCCGTATCAACATGCTTGAATAGATCTCTCATATGAGCATCAGTCACACCTAGAGCACGCAGCAATGTTGTAACTGCAATTTTTCTCTTACGGTCAATTTTAACGAATATCGCACCAGATGCAGCCGTTTCAAATTCTAGCCATGCACCACGACCCGGGATAACTTTTGCCCCATATAATCGACGCGAACCATGAAGATCGCCAGTAAAGAAAACACCGGCAGATCTTATTAATTGAGATACAACGACACGTTCTGCACCGTTAATAACAAAAGTTCCTCGTTCGGTCATCCAAGGATAATCACCAAGGTAAATCTCTTGGTCTTTAACCTCACCCGTAACTTTGTTGGTTAGCTCAACTACTGCCTTTAGCGGCGCGTCATAACTTACATTGTTTTCTCGGGCTTCTGCCTCAGTTAATTTTGGTTTCTCGAATCTGTAATCTTTAAAACGTAGTGTTAATTTTGTACCCGTGTAATCATCAATGGGACTAATCTCTGATAAAAGCTCCCCGAGCCCTTCTTCTACAAACCATTGGAATGATTTGTTTTGGTGATTGACGAGATTTGGTAAATCAATCACGTCATCTGTTTCTGTAAAATATTTTCGTTTTGCGGCGTGCGTCGTACTACTTTTTGCCATAAATAAATGGGCTCCCACTAAATTATTTAGAATTGATGTAATGATTTTTTTTGGAGAATTGAAGCTCACTACATGGGTTTTTGGTACACGTATCTTAAAAAAATACAGCACAGCCCGAACGTACACTACTTCTTAATGTAAGAGTTTGGACGACTAATTAGCAAATGTCAAATATTTTACAAATAAATGATTAATTTTCATGACTAAGGTGCCTTGCGGCGTCAATCCCAGAGCCAACAATACGTGCACCTATTTCTGGGTCAATTGGGCCTAAGCCTTCGCTTTCGCGCAGATAATTGTATATTTCAACAGCATCTCTTTTGTCACCTTGACCAATCAAAATCATTGTTCGTAAAGCATGGCTTCCTATTCGATTCTCGAGCACATTATCCCAAGTGGCTTCAATGTAACCTATTCGCTTTAGGTATAAGGCAGCGACTTCTGAGTTTAGTTCTGTGGAATGACTTTGGTTGTCCATAATTGAATATTGTTGTATTTACTTAACAATAACTTTGTCAACAACTCCGTATTTTTTGGCCTCTTCTGCAGTCATCCAATAGTCTCTTTCCATATCGTCTTGGATACGCTTTACTGTCTGGCCAGTATTTTTTGCCATAATTTCATTCAATCGATGCTTTATCCTGAGCGATTCTTTCAGATCAATTTCCATGTCCGTAACCTTGCCACGAGTGCCAGAAGATGGCTGATGAATCATAACTGTAGAATTTGGTAGTATAAAACGTTTACCTTTAGTTCCACTACTTAGTAAAAATGCTGCTGCTGACGCCTGCACACCTATTCCTACCGTTTGTATGTCACTCTTTATGTACTGCATTGTGTCATAAATTGCCAAGGCGTCGTAAACACTACCACCCGGGCTGTTTATGTAAAGATATATGTCCTTCTTGCTGTCTTCGTTATCAAGAAATAGGAGCTGAGCAACAATTAGATTTGCTGTGTGCTCATTAACGTCAGTCCCTAGAAAGATTATTCTGTCTTTTAGTAATCTAGAGTATATATCATAAGCACGTTCGATGCGGCCTTCTGATTCTATTACGGTTGGGACTAGTACTGAATTTGTTGTCATATAATTATTCTCCTATATTCAAGTGTGTACTAGACATAATACTAAAATTAGCACTCAATAGTCAAGAGTGCTAATTTATATAGTTTTTACTTGCTCGAAGAATACTCAATCAATTTTGCGACTGTTTTCTCAGTCAGAATTCTTGAAGCAATGTCATTCTGGTTTTCTGGCTTATCTAGCTCAGCCTGCATGGCTTGATCCTTGTACTGGCCTTTTAGAAGTTGAATTCTGATTTCTAGTTCCTCTGGAGTTACGTCGAGATTCTCTTTTTCTGAAATTTCGGTTAATACCAAGCTGGCCTTAACTCGTTCTTCAGCCTGTGGTGCCAGTGATTTTTCGCGATATGATTCTTCTGTCTCACCTTCTGAGTCAAGAAACTCAGAGAACGTTTGTCCACGATAGACTAGGTTCTGCTTTAGCTCTTCAAGCATACGGTCGACTTGTTCTTCGACTAGCACTTTTGGCACGGACACTTTAGACTTAGCTGTTATCTCGCGAACAAGTTCGGATTCGAACTCACGATCGACTTGCTGTTGTCTTTCAACCTCAAGCTGCTTTTTAATATCTTCCTTTAACTGTTTGAGGGTTGTGAATGGTCCAGATTTTGCTGCAAAATCATCATCAAGCTTCGGCTCGGTGACTTCTTGAACTTTACTAACTTGGACGGTAAAAGTAACTTTTTTATTCGCCATCGATTTAACGCCATAGTCTTTTGGAAAAGTTAGTGTAAATGTAGTTTTGTCACCAACTTTCTTACCAACAAGTTCTGGCTCAAAGCCCGGAATAAATGTATTACTACCAAGAACTAGCGGATAGTCCTTACCGTCGGCACCATTGATTTTGTTTCCTTTTTCATCGACTCCAGTAAAATCTATCCAAACTTCATCAGTATTCTTGGCAGCTCGGGCAACATCGTTCTTTTCAGCTATTCGTTTCTGAAGCGACGACAAGACCTGGTCTACGTCTTCGGATGTAATCTTAGCTTTTGTGGGTGTTTTTTTAATCTTTTTGTAGTCTGCAAGCTTAATCTCACCTACCACTGGTACTTTGGCCTCAAATTCTAAAGTAGAAAATGGTACGTATTTTTTAATAGAAATTTCCGGTCGATCTACTGGTCTAAGTTTCTCAGACAATACCGCCTGAGGATATAATTGGTTGATCGCTTCTTCTAAAAATTCGGATTGCAAAGCTGATTCGTCAACATTTTTTTCAACTAGAGAAAGAGGAGCCTTACCTTCACGAAAACCAGGAAGCTTAACACTTCTAGCTAGCTTAGTCAGTACACCTTCTTTTATGGTTTGTAGTTCTGTGTCAGATGTGACGACAGTAAGCGATACTTCTGTCTCGGATATATTAGTTCGTTTTACTTGCATAGGTAAACACTCTAACAGATGATGACCTACTTTTCTAGCCTAATTTAGAAAGTTAAAGTTCGGCCAGCTAGTATAAACATAGTCCCGAACCAGATTAACTCAGAAAGTAAACCCCACCACCGCTGTCGTTCTGCCCATTGAATTTTGGCATGAAATCGGGCAATTGGTCCCATAGGTTTCGGTTTTTTGCCCTGAAGCTCCAATATCCATCGAGGGAACCACATAAGATCTGGGCTAGCGCACGCTATTCCTGAAGCAACAATTATTGGCCAATAATTGGGCTGCAAAATAAAAAGTACTAGCAACAATGCCGCAGCAAGCCCAGCATCCATACTTAAAACAACTAGAAACTTTCTGTCAGTATGTTCATTCAACCCAAAATGAGGCAACGCATCAAGAGCAAAATGAGCTAAGAAAGCGATAGGAATAGCCACTGGGTTTGTTATTACTGCTCCGATCAGAACGCCTGTGATGACATGATTTGAGGCAGTCATGCTATGCTATTTGCCCAAACTATTAATCAATGTTTCTAGGTCAACTAACTGCTCTTCTCCTGAGTCAATATTTTTCAAATTAAATTTTCCCGTCTCTAGTTCTTGTTCTCCCACAAACAAAACATATTTGATGCCTTTTTTGTCAGCAGTTTTAATTTGTTTATCTAACTTTTTACCTGACAAATCAACAGCAACATTTTTGCCGTTCGTACGTAGAACTTGAGCGATTTCCTGAGCCTGCACTTCAACTCCACCAATTGTCGCAATGTAGATATCTGTCTCCGGTTTAATTTCTGGTAATAAATTGTTGCTCTCTAGAAAATTAAAGAACGTGGCGTCACCCATACCAAAACCCACCGTAGGAACAGGCTCGACGCCAAATGCGCCAACCAGGCCGTTATATCGACCGCCGCCAAACATTGAACGGTTGTTTTCTGGATTAGTGTCAAAAACTTCAAAAACAATATCTGTATAGTAGTCAAATCCCCGTGCAACTGTTGGCACAAATCGAACGTTATTAACGCCTGCGAGTTGAAGTGACTCGATCAAATCTGTCATTGCTAAGTCTTTGTTTTCTCCTTCCAGGAAATTCATCAAAGAATTCGAATCTTCAACATTGTCGGTAAGCTTGCTTATGAACTCATTTCTATCTAGTTTGTCAAAAGCATCTATCAGTCTGATCACATCTGTCGTGCTGGTTTTTACTTTTGATGCTTCGATGGCGATATTTAAAAGTGTTCTGGAGTTGATTCGGATTTCATACATACTTTCAGTTGCATCGAAAGTTTTCATTAGTCTATCGATCATCAAAATCATTTCTACTTCAGCACTTACACCCTCAACTCCGAAAATATCAACATTAAGTTGCCAGAACTCTCGTAAACGACCTTTCTGAGGACGTTCATATCGAAAACAGTTTGGAATACTATACATGCGGAGCGGATAGGCTAACTCTTGACGCTTGGCAGCGACCATACGGCTAACCGTTGGCGTCATTTCTGGACGCATGACGACTTTGCGGTCACCACGATCAGTAAAACTATATGTCTGCTCGTTTACAATCTCGTCACTTGTCTTTGATGAATATAATTCAAGGGATTCTAAAATCGGTCCATCATACTCTTCATAGCCAAAGCTTTCGCAAACATTCCGCCATTTTTCGAACATCCACTTGCGGATGCGCATCTCATCTGGATAAAAATCCCTGGTGCCTTTGTATGATTGTGTTGGTAATGCCATTTAATTGATTATACATTCATATGTCGAAAAACGGAGTAAACTTGGTCAAGTAAAAAAGCCAGATAAGAAACTGAATTCGAAATAATTGACTTGGGTGGAGATTTTCTGAACCAAGTGCGTGACCTTCTGAAGGGTTGCTACTAGGAGCTGATAAGGCTGCTGGCTACTACTAGCGTTGCGTATAGTTACGCTCCATTAACGAGCTTTAGTTAGTTCGAACACCGCAAAGTGTGGATATTGGACTTTCTCTTCTTGGCTAGTTATTTGTTTTGGCTCCAGTAGTCTGGTTATATTCAGCCCGGCTCTCATAAATGCATCGACATAGTCTTCAAAGAGCCGGTAGTAGTTAAATCGTTTGATGCCTTGCCATGTTTCGTATTGCTTTCCCCTTAAAAAGTAATCTTCCTGGCTGTTGTACTTCATCATTTTAATAACAGGGTGAGGAACAGCGACGATTATTTGTCCGTTGTCTCGTAAGACTCTCTTAAAACCGGCAAGAGCTGCATCAATGTCCCTTACGTACATAATGGCAAGAATTGAAATAACAGTGTCAAATTGCTTATCATCAAACGATAGATTTTGAATGTCCATGACTTGATGTGTTGCGTTCTTGAGCCCGAGGGCTAGTGCCATATCAATATTCTTGGTACTGACATCAATACCAGTGACTATTGCGCCTAGGGCAGAGGCCTTTGCGCATTCTTTGCCGTCACCACATCCTGCGAAAAGGATAGTGCTGCCACTACTCACATTCGCCAGCTTATAAACAATGCCACGCAAATCGTGGATGGCAGGATTTGCCGATTGCCTCTTTGCCCATTCGTCTGACTGCTCGTCGTACAGTTTTTGGGCTTCTTCGCAATCATTATTCATGCAGTAATGATAACAAAAAAGCACTTTTTCAAAAGTGCTTATGCTTGGTGGGGATGAAAGGACTTGAACCTTCACGCCTTGCGGCACGTGCTCCTAAGGCACGCGTGTATACCAATTTCACCACATCCCCGAAATGTAAAGTAATCACAATCTAACAAAGTTTGATTTTACTTGATTCTTTTATAAAAGACCAGCGTAGCATTACCATATGCTTTATGTCTTGCTATATGCATTTCTGGTACATCCGGAATTGGCTCACTGATTGGCCAAGAAAGGACCAGTATGCCATTGTCAGCTGTTAAACGAGAGATTTTGAATATTAAATTTTCTAGTACGGCATCATATGGCGGGTCACAAATTACAACATCATACATACGAGCTCTGTTATTACTTGCCCAACTTTTTATATTTCCTCGAATAGCTAACACTCTGTCTTCTACATTCAGAATCTTGATATTATCTTGTATAGTTCGATACGCATCTTTATCGATCTCTATGAGTGTTGCTTGGCTAGCGCCACGGCTAATCGCTTCAAAGCCTACGGCTCCACTTCCCGCAAAAGCATCTAGTACAGCCATTCCGTCTAGGGAGCCCAATACATTAAATAATGCTCCACGAATCTTATCAGACATAGGATGCGTTCTGTTTGTATGCGGTGATTCAAACAATCGCCCACCTAATGTGCCAGCAATTATTCGCATTTAATCATCCACGATACCCGCCTCAACGAGTGCCAGATACCAAGTTAATGTAACTGTTTGTACCATGATCGGACCAAGCTTGTGCCTTACTTGCCATGCCAACTTCGGTGTCCAACCTTTTTTATAATACATTTCATACATTTCCAAGACCGCAACCTCACGGGCTGACTGCTTGAAAAGCTCGAGTGGACCGATCTTCTGCACTCTCTTAATATCTTTCAGCTTTGGGACTGCTTCATTGAATGTTAGTGGTTTTATCAAGGTTGCAACACCGATCTCAAAGAACCCGTGCGTAGACATAAGACCCTTTGGCCCCCACATTTTCCAGTTGTTCTTTACTAGTTCTCGTTTTGTATCACCCGGTATAACTAGTTTTTCTTTAACTGAATTTCTTGTATCGTTACCTTTACCTCCGCGCAGTTCAGTTAATTCGGTTTCGTACGGGTAGTGGTGAGCCGGAGTGAGACCGTCGACTATAGCATGAGCTAGCCAGGCAGCCTCAAACGAAACATGTTCGCTGTTATTGGCCTTAAGCTGAAGAACAAGTTCTTTAAAATGTTCATCAATTATATTGATAAGCTCTGAATCGGTGTCATCAAAAGGGCTATAATAGTGCCATGGCTCGTCCTTTGCAGGACTTTTTCGTTTTATCCCATCTGGTCCATTCTTGCCCTCAAACACCAGAATCTGACGAATCTTCGGGAATAATGTGTCATCTGGAATGATTCTTGACAAGTGCCGACGTGCAGTACTATCAATTTTTTGATGAGCCCCGATGACTCTTCCTGAAAACTTAGTAAGGGTTGTTCCTGAGTACACTGATTCTACTTTCAATTAGTTTAGGTTTGTTACTGAGCGCAGCTGAGTTACATTACGATGCAATACTTTATATTCTAGCAAGTTTTCGTTTCGATCGATAAATTCCTGCGCAGCGTCACGAGCTGATGAAATCAAGTCAACATCAGTAAGATTTGCATAACGCAAATCCAAAGCACCATGTTGGAATGTTCCGTAGATAGCACCAGGCCCCCTAAGCTCAAGATCAAGCTCTGCAAGAGAAAATCCATCATTAGACCGCTCTAAAGCCCTGAGACGTTGACTTGGCGCTCTACTGTCAGAACTAACCAAATAACAATAACTCTGATGCTCATCACGGCCAACTCTACCCCGTAGTTGATGTATTTGAGCCAGTCCAAACTGGTCGGCGTTTTCAATTACCATGACAGAAGCATTTGGCACATCTATTCCAACTTCTATAACCGTAGTGGCTACAATTATGTCGATTTTTCCTTTGATAAATAATTGCATAACTTCATCTTTTTCTGCTGCCTTCATCTTTCCATGCAGCATGCCAACTTTATTCTTTTTATAATTAGATGTGATTTCTTTGTATACAACTTCAACTGAGCGCGCAGCTTTTGTTACCGAATCAGTAATAATAGGACACACAATATAAACTTGCCTGCCTTTGTTTAACTCTTCCAAGATATGTAAGTTCATCTGTGCTCGAGAGTTCGGCGATACTATTTTAGTAATAATCGGCTTACGATCAGCAGGTTTGTCTTTGAGTATAGAGATATCTAGTTCGCCGTATAGTGTCAGAGCAAGACTGCGCGGAATCGGTGTCGCGGTCAAGGACAAAACATGCGGCATATTTTTTGCTTTTGATTGCAAGGTTTTACGTTGTTCGACACCAAATCTGTGCTGCTCGTCTATAATAATCAAACCTAAATCGTGAGCTATGACTGCGTCTTGCAGTAAAGCATGCGTACCAACTATAAATTTAGCGTGTCCAGTCTTTATGCGGCTATGGGCAGCTGATTTTTGTCTTGCCGACATACTGCCAACTAAAAGGACGACACTATTTTCTAAATTCATAGAAACCAACAGCTTGAAAATCGTTTCTGCGTGCTGTCGTGCTAGTACTTCAGTTGGCGCCATAAATGCAACTTGGTACTTTGCTTCCATAACCATTACAGCAGCCATGCAAGCCACTACCGTCTTGCCAGAACCTACGTCTCCTTCTATTAGCCTGTTCATGGGATGGGGTTTCTGCATATCTTTGTAAATCTGCCATATTACTTTTCTTTGTCCATCAGTGAGCTTAAACGCAAGGCTGGAAACAAACATCTTTGCTCTAGACTCAACAAATGGCACATTCAAGGCTGACTCTGTATTAGATTCATATTTGTTAAGTAATGCGGCTAGAGTTAGGCTAAACACCTCCTCGAACCCGAGACGTTTCTTGGCCCGTTCAATCTGATAAACAGACTCTGGGAAATGCAATGCCATAGTTGCTTGAGCAAATGTAATAAGTTTTTCTTCATCAATCAACCATCGCGGCAAAGTCTCTGGAAGATCCATAATAATCGGTACTAACGCTCTTACTGTTTTACTTATCTGTAAAGATGTAAGTCCCTTTGTAAGCTTGTAAGTCGGGACGATTCTTGCGGTACTGACAGGAAAATCACTTACTCGTTCAGTAGACGGATTCTGAATAACTAAGTGTTGTCGGCGCAATCCGAAGTCTCCTCTAACAAAGTATTCATCCTTGGCTGATATTGCCCCGGCCCGATAAGGTTGGTTAAACCAAACGAGTCGGACGCTTCCTGTTGCATCCGATGCAACAGCTTCAGTTATATGCATACCTCTTCTAACGTACTTGCCCGTAACGTGCTGTATGCGGCATTTTATAGTGACTACACCTGGTTTGATCTTAGCGATATCGTCTACTTGTGAATAGTCGTCGTATCGTTTTGGAACAAACCCAAGTAAATCGCCAATATTTTCAATACCCAGTTTGGCATATTTTTTTGCTAAAACATCACCAACACCTTTTATAACCGTAATCGGCTGATTGAGCTCCATTACTACACAGTATAAAGTCTATTGGGCTTTTTTTATAAGAAAGAACACACTAGGGCCAAAGTATGCCTTAGCTAAAGTGGGCTGCATAAGGCGTTCGATACTCAACATTACGGACTGTGGCATCACTTTTTTCAACTTCTGACTGCGAAGATTAGAGACTGATAATACTTTTTCAACCTTAAGCCCTGCATGTGACAGCTGCTTAATAACCGTTTTTGGATTATGGTTTACGAACGCTATCTCATCATCAGTCTTATGAGACTCTGAACGTATGTCTACTGGCTCATCGGGTAATTTTTTACCTTTGATTATATGCTTAATTCGGTTTCTGCCATGAGCATAATTTGCCACTTCTAGTATCAAATAACCATCATCTGCAAGCACACGTGCTAACTCTTTGAACTCGGTGCTAGGATCTGGTAAATGATGCATTACACGAATCATTGTAATAAGATCTAACTCTCCATCTGTAAAGTTAAGATCATCTGCCTGGGTAAGTTTCCTGTCAACTTCTGGGTGTTCTTTGAGGAATTCTTTTGCGATATCTAGCTGTTGTTGTGATGGCTCCGCCAACGTCACCTTATCGGCGTACTCCTCAAGCAGCAAACAAAGTCTACCGTAACCACCTCCAATATCGGCGGCATGACGGAAATGCTTACCATTTAGCAATCGTGTAATTGCTAACTCTTCAGATTCATGTTCGTAGTCGCGTCCATCCCAATATTCAAGATAATTATGCTTTGGGTCGTTGTATTGGTCTGCTTTTTTCTTTGATGTCTTATTCATAACTTGGAGTAGTATACACTCAGTCTGCTAATTGCAAAACGGCATTACTATTTTTCCCACGACGTATAACACTGTGTTTGCCGTCTATAAAATCTGTCAAACTGATTTTATCGTCGATTTTTATTTGTTTACCATTAACATAAACTGCGCCTTGTTCAATGAATCTTCTGGCTTCAGAATTAGATCCTGCTAAGCCAGCATCAACTAAAGAATTTATGTAGTTACTTTCCAAGCTAACTATGACTGAAGTTAAATCTTGTTTCAGTAGAACAAAATCAGATTCTGATAGTTCGTTATATTCTTGAGAGCCAAACAAAACTGCAGTAACTTTTGAAACAGATCTTTCGGCATCCTCCCCATGAACTAGCCTGGTAACCTCGTGAGCAAGTGTTTTTTGAGCAATCCTACCTGAACGGTCTTTATTAAAGTCTTCCATTATTTTTAATACTTCAGGTGCGGTTAAGTCGGTGTATATTTTCAAATAATCCTCTACACCATCATCGTCTGCATTAAGCCAAAATTGATAAAATTTGTACACACTCGTCAAATCAGAATCGAGCCAAACAGCCCCATCTTCAGTTTTTCCAAATTTTTTACCGGTTGATTTGTTAACCACAAGAGGTAGTGTCCAAACATGAGCTTCTTTACCAGTCTTACGCCTAATAAGGTCCACGCCGGCAATACTATTACCCCACTGATCAGCGCCACTAAGCTGCAGGGTTACGCCCTTATCTTCAAACAAGTGTAAAAAGTCATAACCCTGTATTAGTGAATAGCTAAACTCCGCGTAACTAATTCCAGCGCCACCCTCACCTATCCTAGCTTGAACAAAGTCTCTTGATAACATTTGGCGCAATGGCACATGTTTACCTATTTCTCTCAAGAAATCGAGATAACCTAGCCCCTTGAACCAATCATAATTATCAACTACATCAAATTTGGCACCTTTAAACACTTGCTTATATTGTTCTATGATCGATTTCTTATTCTTTTCGACTTCGTCAGTAGACTTCAGATCTCGTTCTTGTGCTTTGCCGTCAGGATCGCCAATCAATCCAGTAGCCCCACCAACCAGTAATACAGGCATGTAACCGTGCTTAATAAAGACACGAGCCATCATTGCGGCAGCTAAATTACCGATCTGCATTGATGCCGCACTTGGATCAACTCCCCAATAAAATTTCAGCTTTTTCTCATCTAGGATTGTTATATCTTGTAGTGTGGTTTGGTTTACAAAGCCTCGCCACGTCAGTTCTTCAGATAACGTCATGCAAATATTATATATTACTTGTGGTGACAGTAACTAATTTTTATCATTGCTTAAGCGTAATATTTGCTATAATAAGGATCAGAACAAATGTGTGGTAACGGAGATTTGAACAATACATGAAGAAGAAAACTACTGGCCGAAAACCAGCCAGTGTAAATAAACAGCTGGGCAGGAATAAGAAGAATACTTTTACTACTAAGAGTGGTCAGACTATTAAGCTCAACCGAACTATAGGCGAAAAATTGAAGGCCAGAAAAGACGCCCGAGCAGTAAGAAGAGCTGCTAGACTTGCAGGCATGCCAAAATCTCGTATCAAGCGATTCTTTTTTCGCTTACACCCAAAACGTCTATATAAATACTGGTTTAGCCGCGAAGGCGGCATCATGGCGCTTAAAATTATCGGCATCGGTATTATTGTCGGTTTTTTGTTACTTATTGGACTATTCGCCTATTACCGAAAAGATTTACCTAACTTAAAAGACATCTCGGGCAATAACCTAGGAGGTAGCAATCGTTATTATGATCGAACCGGACAAGTATTGTTATGGGAAGATTTCGATGCTGTTAAACGCGTTCCTGTTAAGAATGAAGAGATTTCCCAATACGTCAAAGACGCAACCGTTGCAGTTGAAGATAAAGACTTCTTTAAACACGGAGGTTTTGACGTGCGAGGTATTAGCCGAGCAGCTGTAAATAACGTAACGGGTGGCGGAGGCGGAAAGCAAGGCGGCTCAACCATAACTCAGCAGCTTGTTCGTTTAACCCAAAAAGGAGTCGGGTCTGATCAGACCTACCAGCGAAAACTAAAAGAGTTAATCCTGTCTATTGAGCTTGAACGAAGCTATACCAAAAAAGAAATCTTGGCAGGATACCTTAATTCTGCGCCTTATGGAAACGTGCAATACGGAGTAGAAACAGCAACTCGTGATTATTTCCAAAAGTCAGCAAAGGACCTTACGCTAGACGAAGCGGCATTCCTAGCATCAATTCCAAAATCACCGTCATTCTACTCACCATACGGGCCTCGCTATAACCCTGAGGCTTTAGTTGGGCGACAGCACTACACGCTTGATCTTATGGAGCAACAAGGCATGATAACTGCTCAGCAACGCGATGAGGCCAAGAAAGTTGATACTATCGCTAAGGTTAAACAGGTTAAGCCAAAATACGAAGGAATGCGTGCGCCATACTTTGTACTTCTTGCTAAGAGCCAACTAGAAGAAAAGTTCACCAAAGATACCGTAAACCGTGGTGGCTGGAAAATTACGACTTCACTCGATATGAAGCTTCAGGACCTAGCTGAACAACAGGTACAAAAGGGCTATCGTAATGTTACACGAGCCGGGTTCGATAACGTCGCCTTCGCAGCCGAAGATGTAACAAACGGCCAAATGGTCGCTATAGTTGGTGGGATAGATTTCTATAACAAAGAATTCGGCGAAAATAATTATGCCCACTGGAGACTTCCTCCAGGGTCCAGTTTCAAGCCGTACGATTATCTTTCAGTTATAGAGCATACTGACAATTCTGGTGCCGGTTCGGTTCTGTATGACACTCAAGGACCAGTCGACGGATACCCTTGTACGAATAAAACCAACCCTAAGGCTAAGCAAGGCGGAAACTGTCTTTGGGACTACGACTTTAGATATCCAGGACCAATGACCCTTCGTTATGCCTTAGGCGGGTCTAGAAATGTTCCAGCAGTAAAATCAATGGTAACAGCAGGTGTTGATAAAACTATAGACACAGCCAATAAACTTGGCCTGACAAATAAATATAAATGTTACCAACCCGGAATACAGGACGTTAACTTTGCCACAGAGAGCGAAGAAGCCCAATGTTATTCAAGTTCTGCAATTGGTGACGGTGCTTATCTCTACTTAGATGAGCATGTAAACGCATATAGTACTATATCCCGAAATGGTAATAAGCTTCCTCAAACCTACATTATTAAAATAGAAGATGCTTCAAGTAAGAATATTGAACTAAATCTTCCGAAACCAGAGCAAGTAGTTCGTCCCGACTCTGCTTATATCGTAGCTGACATGATGGCAGACCCCAATGCGAGCTACTTCACGAACAAACCACATCGTTATAAGGGCTGGGACTTCAGTCTAAAGACTGGAACGACTAACGACTCTAAAGATGGTTGGTTAATGGGCTTTTCAACCAAATATGCAGCCGGTGTCTGGGTCGGTCATCACACTAGACAAGTGGCTACCCGGTCATTCATGGAAACTATGACTCAACCAATCTGGCAAGGCTGGATGGATGCTGCACATGATGATATTCAACCAGTCAAGCGAGAAAAACCTAGCGGCGTACAAACACTGCCGGCATATGTTGTCAGACAACACGTAGGGCTAGGATCTAGAGAGCCAAGCCCAGCAACAGACTTATTCCCATCTTGGTATAAAAAACAAGAGAAGAAAAAGGGCGAGAAAAAGACAATCGACATAGTGTCAAACAAACTCGCTACAGAATGTACTCCAGCACGGGCAAAGAAAGAAATATTTGAAGACGCTAATAGTTTCTCTAGTGATAAGTTCGTAGGTCAAGGCGCAGGAGCGAATACTTCTGAAAAAGATGACATACATAAGTGTGGAGATGCCAAACCCGACATACTGGTTAGTAGCAGCCCAGCAACCTGTACGAGTTCGTGTTCTATAATTGTAACGGTTACGCAAGGAACACATGCGATTGCAGGCGGCAGTAATGGCGGTACCATCAACGTAATCATCGACGGACAGGTTGTTCAATCGTTCCCAGCAGCAAATGGTTCACAAACCCTTAACTTTACTTATAGCGGCACAGGTGGCAAATCGGTTACCGTTGAAGTGATCGACAGCGTTCTATACGACGCTAGCACTTCAACAGGCATTGAGTTCTCCGCGGGTGGTGGCGCCACTGATACGCCCGTATCCATTACTAGCCCTGGTTCAGGCGACACAGTCGGGGCTGGTCCATTTACTGTCGAATGGTCCGGAGGAACGGCTCCTTTCACTGTGACCGGAACAGGGATTATAGTTGGCTGCACCCCCACAACATCCGACAGGTCCTGTGAGGTGACTGTTACTGGTGCTGCTGGCACAATTACCGTCACAGATTCAAAGGGTAGTTCCAAATCAGTCACTGTAAATAAATAATGTATTAAGTGTAGTGCTGGTAGTCTCGAGTTGCCGCGACCGCTATTTCTTGTTAGCAAACAGCATCTTACCCGAAACGGTCTGATGAATACGCGTCACTTCTACCTGAACAGTTTTACCTAACGATCGAGCAGCACCATCAACAACTACCATTGTCCCGTCATCCATATAGCCTACTCCTTGCTTAGGGTTGCTGCCTTTTTGGACAATTTTTACAGACTTTGATTCGCCTGGTAATGCCGTCGGCCTAAGCTTTTGAGCCAACTCGTTGACATTTAGCACCCTGACGCTCTCGATATCGGCTAATTTCTCAAGATTATAGTCTGTGGTATATAAGTCTGCACCCAGCTTTTTACATAATTCTAGTAGTTTGTCATCGATTTTATTTTTGTCGGACACTAAGTCTCTAGAAATAGAGACTTGTACGTCCTCACTTGTTTGCAGTTCTTTAACTACATCAAGTCCATAACGAGCACGATCTCGTTTATAGCTATCGCTTCCATCAGCGAGCATTTGTAGCTCCTTGAGAATGAATTCTGGCACTACAAGCTTATTAGGAACAAAACCAGAATTAGCCAGATCAATTATTCTGCCGTCAATCAAGGCGCAACTGTCAAGCACCACTTTTCTTACTTTTTGATTATAACTGGGGGCTCGGTTATTCTTTTTTAATTGTAAAACAATAATCACACATAGTAATGTGATGACAGCAATCTGAAACATACTAGTCCTTCTCCAATAAAGTGTTTAGAGCTGAACGTATATCTTTAACCTCGCTGTAGCTAGCTAACTTTTTTCCAGAACGAATCATTGGACCAACCGCACCATCGAAGCCCAACTTTTTAGCTTCGACAACGCGTTTATCGATATGTGGAACGTGTCGAATCTCTCCCGACAAGCCTACCTCGCCAAAAACAACCACATTCTTTTTTAGCTGCAAACCCTTAGATGCAGATGCGATAGCCATACATACAGCCAAATCTGCAGCCGGTTCTGATAGCTTCATCCCGCCAACTATATTTATGTATATGTCTTGGTCCTGAAGATTGAGTTTTGTGCGCTTTTCAAGCATTGCAACTAGCAAGTTGAGCCGGTTAAGATCGATGCCACTAGCGGCTCGCTTTGGATACCCGTAACTAGTTTTATTAACAAGCGCTTGCACTTCAACTAGCAACGGGCGCGTACCTTCTATGCTTGCAAGCACAATTGATCCGTCAGATATTTGCCTTTCTGCCAAAAGCGCAGCAGAAGGATTTTCAACCGCTTTAAGACCTTTATCAGTCATTTCAAAAATTCCAACTTCGTTAGTCGAGCCATACCTATTCTTAATGGCTCTGAGTACTTTAAAACCGCCATATCTATCTCCTTCTAGGTTAAGAACCACGTCAACGACATGCTCAAGTACCTTTGGACCAGCTATCGAACCTTCTTTTGTGACATGTCCCACAATCAATAGTGCTGTGTCAGATTGTTTTGCGGCTGCTGTAACAAGCTGTGTGCTATTTGTGATCTGACTCACCGAACCGGCTGCAGAGCTGATCGCATTGCACATTAAAGTCTGAATAGAATCAATCACAACTAATTGGTGCCGACCGTTAGCTATTGTCGCGGCTATATCATCTGCACTAGTACTTACTGCAATCTCTAACTTGGGGTGCTCGGCACCGAGTCTTTTTGCCCGCAATCCAATTTGATGCACCGACTCTTCTCCACTAACATAAAGTACAGTTGCTGTGTCAGCAAGAGCATAGGCCAATTGCAGGAGTAGTGTACTTTTACCAATACCTGGTTGCCCGGCAATCAGATTAACGCTACCCGAAACAACGCCTCCACCCATGACAGTATCAAATTCTTTTATGCCTGTTTGCAGGCGTCTGTGATCTTTTTGAGTTGATCGAGAAACAGTTGTAACATTCAGCGACTTGCCTTTTCGAATCACGTTACCGACTTGAGTGGCCGTTATATGTTCTTCTAAAGTATTCCATTCGCCACAGTTATAACACTTACCACTCCAGGTATTAGCTGAAGCTCCACAAGAAGAGCAAACATACTCCACGACATCTTTCTTCGCCATAGCTAACAGTGTAGCAGATTACTACTTATTGATAGTAGCCGGACGACTATCGATAGCTTTTAATAACTCATTCTCTTCTAAAACAACAGAATTATAACTTTCAAGGATGGTGTTATGTTCATCAATAAGTTTAGATACTGTTTCAACATCAGCATTATATGTAGAAACTTTTAGATTATAAGAACGCGCCGCGACATTAAACTGACTCGCATCCTGGGTGCTCCTCGATCTCTCTAGTTGCTTGAACTCGCTTGATAACTGGTCTGCTCTTATCGCTAAATCTTTGTTTGAACTATCTACCCTTGCCCGCAGAGATTCAAGTTGCTGTTTATACTGCGATGCAAGTGTTTCTCGCTTTTCAAACTCCTTCTCATAGTTTTCTGAAAGAGAAACGATAGCTAATCGATTATTAAAGTATTTTTTATAGTACTGCTCAAGCTCTTTGGGTATTTCTCGTATTTCTGTACCAATAATTGAATGAAGCTCATTAGGGACCACACTTGAATCCTTTTCGTCATAAGCCTTTACTGTCTTCTTGATGCGTTCATTAGGTGTCGATTCATAGACTTGCTTGGTTAGTTGATCTATGCGCATTCGTTCGCTATCTGACAATCTATCGTATGCGGCATGAAGCATTTCATGCGCAGCAGTTACCTCCTCTACTCCCTTCAGTCGCTCATCTGTAACATCATATAGATAGATCCCGCGATTTTGCACATAGCAGCCAAGTACTATACTTTGTTCACTGTCGGTGCAGCTTTGGTTGAAAGTTTGTTTGTTCTGAAGTGCTGGCCGATTTACATAGAACAAATGCTTGCCGGTGTCATTCATAGTAGTCGTGTTAGCAAGGGCAGTAATTTCTGCAGGTGGCACATAATTTCGTAGTCTCGCCCAGTCATAAATTGCTTGACGCTGCGAAATAACTAAGATAATTGATACAATGGCTGCAACAATGAAGCTTAAGGTTCCAAGACCTTTTATTTTATTCATTATGCCAGTGTATCATTCACAAATTACTCTGTAACTACTTGATATTGTAGGTCCTTTTGCTTGGCTCCAACCTTAACAACATCACCAGTACGATACTTTTCCTCAAGCAGTTCAAGCGCAATATGATCTTCGACTGTATCTTGCAACAATCTTCTCATCGGTCTAACGCCGTTCAAAGCATCGTAGCCCTTATCTAGCAAATATTGCTTTGCGCTTGTAGTAACCTGCAACCCCAGACCGTGCTTCACAAGGCGTTGGCGCAGTTCATCTATCTGCAGATCCATAATCTTTACGACGTCTTTTTTGGTAAGCGCTCTGAAAACAATTGTTTTATCAATACGATTCAATAATTCAGGCCGCATAAGTTTCTTCAATTCTTCTAGAACTTTATCCTTGTTTGCAGCATGGAGTGCGTCCAAATCATTTACATCACGTTTTGTTGTTGCTCTAAAGCCTAGTTGCGCTTCTTTTTGTAGCTTTTGAGCGCCAATATTACTGGTCATAATGACAATGGTGTTAGTAAAATCAATCTTTCGTCCTTTTGCATCAGTTAGCACGCCGTCCTCTAGTATCTGCAGCAACATATTAAATACATCAGGGTGAGCTTTTTCAATTTCATCAAAAAGCACTAAGCTGTACGGTTGTCGCCGAATTTTATCTGTCAACTGCCCACCTTCATCGTAACCAACATATCCCGCCGGCGCACCGACAAGTCTTGCCGAAGTATGCCGCTCACCAAATTCGCTCATGTCAATCTTGATGAGCGCCTCTTCGCTTCCAAAAAATTCTCTGGCTAAAACTCTGGCTAATTCTGTCTTACCGACTCCAGTTGGTCCAAGAAAAATAAATGATCCGATTGGTCGTTTTCCGCTACCAATACCAACACGATTGCGTCGTACTGCGCGCGACACGGCATCCACCGCTTCACTCTGACCAATAACATGTTTACCCAGCGTTTTTTCTAGATTTATTAGATACTTAGCCTCCGAGCGTATAACCTTTTTTACGGGCACACCTGTCATGCGTGCCACCACTTCAGAGACATCTTCGCTGGTCATAACAATAGCATTGTTAGTTTTGCCCTTTGATTCAAGCTCTTTTAGCTCTTTATTGATTTGACTGGCACGTTGTTTATACTCGGCCGCACGCTCATAATCTTCATTATCAACGGCATCTTCAATTCTCGTGTTAACTAGCTTGAGTTCTTTTTGTAGCTTTCGAACTTCTGGAGGTGTTTTACCCTTGTCTATGCGCAAATGCGCAGCTGTTTCATCCATTAGATCAATTGCCTTATCGGGCATAAACCGATCGTTAATGTATCGCTTAGCGAGCGTTACAGTATCTTCAAGCACTTCATCACTAACACTTACACCATGGAAATCTTCATAATGCTTCCTAAGTCCTTTAAGTATAGCTACAGTTTCACTTGGTGTTGCTTCTGGCACTTGAATGGGCTGAAAGCGTCGCTCGAGAGCGGCATCCTTCTCAATATATTTAGTATATTCTTGAGTAGTAGTTGCACCAATCAGCTGGATTTTACCACGAGCTAAGGC
The DNA here is from genome assembly GCA_964590725.1 of uncultured Candidatus Saccharibacteria bacterium. GTDB lineage: Bacteria > Patescibacteriota > Saccharimonadia > Saccharimonadales > JACQNP01 > CAZPWF01. Next base: position 66,126 of record CAZPWF010000002.1, on the reverse strand, counting down.
AGGTTTAAGAATATTGCCGGCATCCATGGCGCCCTCGGCAGCTCCCGCACCAACGATAAGATGGAGCTCGTCAATAAATACAATTGTTTTTTTATCGTTTTCCAGCTCACCCATAACTTTCTTAAGTCGCTCCTCGAACTCTCCACGGTATTTGGTACCTGCAATCATACCGGCAAGATCAAGCATTACTATGCGCTTATCAAGTAAACTATCTGGGACATCTTCGGAAACTATTCTCTGTGCCAACCCCTCAACTATTGCAGTCTTTCCTACTCCAGGTTCGCCAATAAGAACTGGGTTGTTTTTATTACGTCTGTTTAGAATTGTTACTACTCTGCGAATTTGCGGTTCACGACCAACAACAGGATCGAGTTTATTAGTCCTGGCCAGCTCAGTTAGATCTGTACCAAAAAAATCGAGTGCTGTCTTGCGTTGTTTCTTACCTCGTCGCTTTGTTCCAGTATTGTCGTTATCACTATCATACTGTTGACGATTAAGGAACTGCTCAAGTTCTGAAACTATACTGTCAACATTTACATTCATATCCCTCAATAAGACAGTAGCGCGAGCGTTTTTTTGACTTAATATACTGTATAAAATGTGTTCCGTGCCGCAAAACTCGTGATTAAAATCTTGAGCAACCTCGTATGCCATTTTAAGGGTCAATTTTGCAGTTTCGCTCAGACCTTTCCCACCAAAATTTATAACAAGCGTTTTGGGTGTCAAATTTAAAGCCAGACGCGCTCTATCAAGTGTCACACCGGCACCTTCAAGTACCTTGGACCCGATACTAGAATCTTGAGCTAGGACACCAAGTAGCAAATGCTCAGTACCTATATAAGCGCTCCCAAAGCTTCTAGCAATCGCATCGGCGTGCTTAATGCTGGCTTGCGCATTGTCGGTCAAGTTACTTATAAAATCGTTAAAATCTGGTGAATTTGGCATCATATATAGTTTACCCCCTGTCGCGAATTTTATACATCGCTTCTACTATAATATGAAATTAGCACTCGTGAGTCAAGAGTGCTAATTTAGGAATCTTTTTGTATTATTCTTCTACGCCGTGTTCTTCGATTGCTTCAAGCAGACTACTTTCGAGCTGCTCTTTTTTCTTGAGTTTATGTGGCGCAACTGGCTTGAGCTCTTCTTTCACTTTAGGCTCAGGTACTTCTACGACTGCTGGCGAAACATCGACCACCGGCTTTGAGGCTTCATCGGCCACTATATCTATATCAAGCCCTGTTAGTTTGCTAGCCAAACGAACGTTTTGACCGCTTTTACCAATCGCAATACTTTGCTGGTCTTCCGGTACCATAACTCGAGCTTTATTATTTTTCTCGTCGATTAACACGCTAGACACCTTAGTCGGACTCAATGCGTTAGTTATGTAAGACTTGATTTCATCGCTCCAAACAACAATGTCAATCTTTTCTTGTTCGCCAATTTCACTCATGACAGCGTTAACACGGGTGCCATGGCCGCCCACAAACGTTCCAACCGGATCAACTCCAGGCACACTACTCGCAACAGCGATCTTTGTGCGCACACCAGCTTCTCTGGCAATGCCTTTGATCTCGACGGCTCCGTTTTCCATTTCTGGTACTTCAGCACGAAATAGCCACTCGACGAATTGTGTATTACCGCGTGAAACTACTAATTGTGGCCCACGGAAACCGCGCTCAACGTCCTTAAGAAAAACCTTGATGCGCTGACCAGGATAATATCGTTCGCCTTGAATCTGCTCTGACATAGGCATAATGCCTTGAGCTTTGCCTAGGTCGACACGTACAACTCGTCCTTCAACGCGTGCCACGATACCGTTAATGACAGTACCTATCTTATCTTCATATTCATTCATAATAATTTCGCGTTCTGCTTCACGAAGGCGTTGTAATACAACCTGTTTAGCAGTTTGGGCGGCTACACGACCAAAATTCTCAACCTTTTCATGAAGTTCGATCATGTCGCCAATTTTAGCGTTCTTTTTCATAACCTGAGCGTCACTTAAACTGATTTCGAATCGTTCGTCGCCAACTTTTGCAACAACTTCTTTAGAAATATAAGCATCGACGTCACCAGCATTAAGGTCAATCGACACACGAACCTCTTGTTCACGATCACCGAAATCTCTACGATACGCAGCCGCAAGTGCCTGTTCAACCACTTCCTGAACAACATCTTCTGGCAAATTCTTTTCTTCGGCAATCGTTTTTACCGCCATTGCGAGTTGCTTGATATCTAGTTCCATATTATTACCTTTCTCTTGTCATTTGATTATTAACATCTGTCTGTATCTATATATGAAAAAAGCCGACCTGCTGGCCGACTACAAACCTAGTATAGCTTATTTCAGAGTAGTACGTCAAACTCGAGGTTTATATCGTTAACCTCCCTAACAAAACAACTTACTTTGCTTGCAAACGAACTAGCAACATAATCAGTATTCGATTCTAGGCTATAGTCTTCCTCTGATGCTAAAAAGAGTTTCTTTTGCTCAGGTCTCAGAGTTGCGACATCCTTGACAGTCAGAATTTCACTCATATAACCAGCTCTCTCATAATTAATAATTAGATTCTCCGACTGATTAACATCTTGCGCCAACCCTATCGCATGTCCGGCAATGCCGAACACCCTGCCAGCTTTATTATTATAAGTATTTACTTCTCTGTACATGTATTGCTTACGGTCGGCTTTATGACGTGTCAGAAATTGCTTTTTTGTACTTATTAATACTTCAGAATAAATATCACTCATAAAACAGCTGTTAATCTCCCAGCCTGAGAACATTTTAGAATGAAAATTGATGCTCTCTCTTTGTATGTGTAACTGGTCACTTAGGGCCAACTCGGTTGCTAATGCTATACCCCTAAGTTTGTTTTTTGTGGTCACTGAAATTTCAGATAAACCTTCTTGGTCAAGAATAGTGGGTTGATGTTCGTAATTCAACATAATTATGTATATATATTTTACAACTATGTCTGTGTTTAGTCAACTATGTACTGTGTTAAACTGTCTAGTATGAGTAAAAATGTTAAGAGACTGTTTCGTGAATTTTGCCCAACTAATTATAAACTTTCCTTGCGCCCCGACCGAGAAAAAGCTGTTTTCTCTGGTTCGGTTATCATAACCGGCAAAAAAGTCTATCGACCAAACAAACGCATAACATTACACCAAGTTGGCCTCAAAATTAAATCAGCAACGATAATTAAACATGACAAGAAAGAGGACATTACTTGTAAGGTTGATCGCATCAATCATCACGACAGATACGATGAAGTTAGAATACACACCAAAGAAATACTTTATCCAGGAAATTATACAATTGCTTTAGAATTTGAAGGAAAAATAACACCTCAAATGAATGGTATTTATCCCTGTAACTTTGAACTACAGTCACAAAAGAAGCAATTAATCGCGACACAATTTGAGAGTCATCATGCCCGTGAAGTATTCCCCTGCATAGACGAGCCCGAAGCAAAAGCCACTTTTGACTTGATGCTAACTACACCAAAGGGCGAGGAAGTTATCTCGAATACCCCGCCAAAACAACAATCGACCACAGCGAAGGAGACAATTACCGCTTTTGAGACAACCCCGATAATGTCTACTTATCTTTTGGCATTTGTTTATGGAGAAATGGGCTATAAAGAAGCAAAAACAAAAGATGGTGTTACTGTACGAGCCTATGCTACGCCTGATAATGTAAAGTTCACCGAATTTGCTCTAATGGTCGCAGTCAAGTGTCTCGATTTTTATAACGATTACTTCGGAATTCCATATCCTCTCGAAAAATGCGACATGATTGCACTTCCAGACTTCGCAAGTGGCGCCATGGAAAACTGGGGTTGTGTCACCTACCGCGAGCAGTGTATGCTGGTCGATCCGAAGAACACTAGCATCCCAACAAAACAATATGTAGCTATGGTGGTCGCACACGAATTAGCTCACCAATGGTTTGGTAATTTAGTAACTATGCGCTGGTGGACAGACTTATGGCTCAACGAGGGCTTTGCTAGTTGGATCGAATACATGGCGGTTGACTACATATTTCCTGAGTGGCAAATGTGGACTCAGTTTGCAGTAGACGAACAACATCGTGCATTCAAGCTTGATGCCCTAGAGCACACTCACCCAATAGAGGTTCCTATAAAACACCCTGATGAAATACGTAGCATCTTTGATACGATTAGCTACAGTAAAGGCGCGAGCGTTATTCATATGCTGAATGCATATTTGGGCCCAGAGGATTTTCGCAAAGGGCTACAGCACTATCTAACAGCTCATTCCTTTAAAAACACTGATACTGTCGACCTATGGAAAGCACTCGAAGATACATCCAATAAACCAGTAAGTGAATTCATGCATGCTTGGACAACACAGAGTGGGTTCCCGGTTGTCAGCATCAATACAATTAAATCTTCAACTACTATTAGCCAAGCAAGATTCTACATCAATCCAAAACACCCAAAAAGCTCTCATGTTACATGGCCAATTTCATTACAAGCCAACAACTTAGACATACCAGAACTATTAAATACAGAGTCGCTGACAATTAAAACTGCAAAGCCAGAAACCATCAAACTTAACCAAAATCAGACAGGGTTTTACCGAGTAGATTACGACCAAGAACAACTTATTTATCTTGGTAAAAATGTAAAGAACGGTAGCCTCATGCCGCTTGACAGACTTGGGATACTTGGCGATGTCTTCGAAAGTGCGAAAGCCGGCTTCACTCCAACTAAAGAAGCGCTTGCGTTTTTGGATAATTTCATAGACGAAGACAACAGCGCTGTTTGGGATGTTATGGCGGGAGCTCTCGGAACCATCAGAAGCACTATGGACGACGAAGAGCTACGCGAAGCAATGAAGCCTTACATCATAAAACTATCAGCAAAGCAGTACAAGCGACTTGGTTGGACACCAAAGAAAACAGATAGTTATTTTGATCAATTGCTACGTCCAACAGTAATAGGAATGACTAGCAGTGCAGACGATCCGAAGGCCTTGACTGAAGCACTCAAGCAATTCGACAGTGCAAGCAGCATAGAAAACATCCTGCCTGACTTTCGTTCAATTGTATTCGGTACCACAGTACGTCAACGAAACGACCAAAAAACCTTTGATAAGCTATTCAAGATGCACGAATCCAGCATTCTTAGCGAAGAAAAAACTACATTAGCAGCAGCGCTGACCGGATTTAAGTCACCAGAGTTATTTGAACAAGCCCTAGATCTTATTAAGACACCAGCTATACGATCACAAGATATTGCATATTGGATTGTATATAGCTTATCTAATCGATTCGCCAGACGAGCTACTTGGGAGTGGATGCAAACAAACTGGAGCTGGCTTGATAAAACTATCGGAAATGACCTTAGTTTTCACCGATTCCCTCTATATGTCGCAAACGCATTTAGTGATGTGTCGTTTATTCCAGAGTTTAAAAAGTTTTTTGACAAGCATACTAGCAGTGCACTAGAGCGTTCTATTAACCAGGGTATTGAAACACTTGAGTGGCAGTCCGCATGGAAAGACCGTGACCTAAAGGCAATAAAAGAATTCTTTGACATAAAGTAAGCTTGAGCTTTTTTAAAATCGGATTGAGCGTGATATAGTCGTTCGAAATGAGTAGACCAAAAGTTGCAATCGAAAGCTACGAACAAATAGACTCTATGTATGACTTTTATGAACAACACATTCAGAGTCAAACCTTTGCACGAGCCGCACACTATGTACTCAGCAAAATATACCGTCCGACGGTAACATTTACTGACGGCGCAAAAGACTCAATTGCTGACAACATTCATTATAAGACCCGCCTTTCAAGCGTTTCCAATCACCTAACTGGTGACGATCAGTATGTTGCTGTTGCCGTTGCCCAAAAAGAAAAAGTTCTTCATTCACTTATGGGGAGTACTTTCATTCCAACCGAGCCATCCTTATCTACAGCAAACTGGAAAAGAGGCGGACAATTGCTTCGGATGTCTGTAGATGGTCTGGGGTCAATACCTACAGTCAGAAAAAAAGACCTCGAACGATGGGGTGTAGAAATTACACCAGAAATTCAAGAACTTCAAAAGTACGGAGTAAAACGAGCTAATGAAACGTACGTCGCAAAAATGATACGACAAGCAAACCATATGTTCGGTTTTCCAGAAGGAGAGAGAAACCGCGTTGACCATACAAGAGTACAAAAACTGAAAAAAGGTATCGCAATCACAGCCATTAACGCCGCTGCCTCAGTTCCTGTAGTCATAGTACCTTGGGGTATGTATTACGGCGGCGAGCCGACTGATTATAAAAAGCTTGATGTACCAGCAAAACACACTCCACACGTTCATATAGGGATGCCGATTAGTGTCGAAACAACCTCTGCAGACGAGCTAACAGAGCTTATGTATACCGCAATTCAGGACTGTGTTGATGTGTCCGTCATGGCTTTTAATAATAAAGCTGCTTAAAAAACTTCAATTTTACTGTGTCTGTGCTCCTATACACTTAGAGATTGGAGCAGGTAATAAATAAGGTATGCCGGCCATACGCACGCCTTAAAGAAGGCCAAGATAATATTCCAAAAACCATCGACCTGACCTATAAAATAAGCCAATGCCCCAAACCAAGCTACAAATAATACAAAGCCAGCTGGCCCACTCTTATCAACAGCCTGCATTGATACATTTTTGGCATCGGTTTTCTTAGTTTCTTTGCCCATACTACTTCTTGTCCCCTCTTTCTACTACTATTGTACATTCCGTTACTAATGCGGCGATTGCGCCTACAGCAGCTAGTGGTGGCGCAAGCACAGCCCCGACCACCCCGACCGTCAGCGGCAGTACTACTATATTCTTGCCATCTTTATTTCGAATAGTAATCTTTCTAACATTACCTTCGGCAATAATTGCTCTGACCTTTTTTAATAGGTCATCGCCATTTACGCTAAATTCTTCCTGATTGTTAGTCATACTATTTTTCAACCCTCACATCCTTGAAGGGCGCTCTATCAGACTTAACATTAATAAAACGCCCAGTAGTTGTGTCGCGCTCTACATAACGTTTCGTCTTGGGATTAAATGTCTGGGAACGATGTTTAATTCTCCCGATCCGCCCATGTCCTAATGATCCGTTTTTTGCCATATTACTTCCCCCTACCCTTACTCAGTGTGGTTCGAGGACTAAATGCTGCATGGGGATTATTATGATGGGTCGTATGAACTGAATGATAAGTGGCAGATTCAGGCAAAATAGAAATTGAAAATATTTTCTTTCCAATAACACTATGCCGTTGATCTATTGGATGGGGCCTGTGTGTTGCATGTCGTTTTGTGTGAGCCATATTACCCTCCTGTTTACATTTACTATTATACTCTTTGTACACAACTTAAGCTTAGTAGAGCGCTCTACATTTGATTATTTTGTGTAATACTATATATAATGGATACTATCGGTCAAAGCCCAAACCCTGAAAAAACTACTTGGGATAAAATATCAAACATAGGTAGATTGGCTTTAGAACTAGTCAAGCATGCTGACATCAATGCTGGAGAAGCTGGTTTACGGTCGGAAGCACTTGCTAAAGCCCGGCAAGATAATATAGCTCAACGAAACAATAAGACTATTAGATAGCCAACTATATTACACTTTTTTCAACACTAGTTATTTTACAATTCCGTGAGAAAATTTGTAACAATATAATCACCCCCAGAGACTTCTAAAGCTGCAAGCTGATACTCTCCTTGCCAGCGTTTGTCACTTACCCACATTTCGGCTGCGAAATGCATCTGCTGTAACTTCTTGGGTGTAATATAATCTAGTCCCCCACCCTGATCAGTATTACGACGGTATTTAACTTCAACAAAATATATTACATTATCCTTGCATGCAACAACGTCTATCTCGCACCAGCGAGTTTTCCAATTCTGTTCAATAACATCATATCCTAGACTAGATAAGTATTTAGCTGCAACTTTCTCGGCTTCCTTACCGTGCGCATAATTAGTGCTCATTTGCTATCTTCTTTACTGGAGCATAGCTTAGTCGATGTACGGGCGTTACTCCGTGAACGCTTAGAGCATCCATATGCCTCTTTGTGCCATAACCAACGTGAGAATCAAACCCGTAGTCGGGATAAGATTTTGCCAATTCTACCATGTATTCATCGCGAACAACTTTTGCCCAAACACTGGCAGCACTAACTATAGGATATTTTGCGTCAGCAGCAATAACGCAAATTACATTGTGATAATTTGTGGCACAGTAGTTAATATGCCCATCGATGACAATATTTTCATCGTCTGTTGCATTCAAGCTATCCAGAGCACGCTTAACGCCTAATTCCATAGCCCCAGTCAAGCCTAAATTATCAATTTCATTAGGAGTAACCCAACCCTCACCAAGATCACAGGCTAATTGAATATCGGGGCAGAGTATATTTCGCTTCTTTTTGGAGAGAACTTTCGAATCTTTAAGCCCAGCCGGCAAGCCAGAAACTTGACGCGCAGCAACTACGAGCAAAGGTCCAGCCCATGAGCCCCTACCTACTTCATCTATGCCAATCACAATACCTCTATCATGAGTTTATCGTATTATCTTGCAGAATATTTGCAAGCTTAATCAATAAAAAACCGCCACATTGGACGGTATTTTTTGATTCTTAGTAAAAGAATTTACTCTTTAGCGGCTTCGTGTTGGGCAAGTGCAGCTGCCGCTTTGGCCTCTTCTTTTGATGCTTCTTCGGCTCGCTTAGCTTCTTCAGCTTCATGCGCCTTCTTTGTTTCTTCAGCAAGCTTAGCTTCCTCTTCTTCAGCTTTTTCATCACGAACAGTGTTAACACCTTCTCGGTCAAAATCAACATTACTGAGTCTAGCGGACTTACCTGTACGTTCTCGCATATATGTAAGATAGTTACGACGAACCTTACTTCGTTTGGTAACTTCTATTTTTACCACTAAAGGGCTGTGAAGCAAAAAGCTCTTTTCAACACCAACACCACTAGCAAGCCGTCGAACTAAAATACGACTAGTATGACTATTTTTACGGTCAACCCGTATTACTAGACCTTGAAAAATCTGTACACGTTCCTTGTTGCCTTCTTTAATTTTCTGATGAACTTTAACGGTATCACCAGGCATAACATCAACAACTTGTGCCTTTTTGAACTTCTCTTCAATTTTCTGAATTACAGATTGCATGACCAAACTATCCTACACTATTTTCTTATCTGACGCAACAGTTATTAATACGTTTCATTCAACAATTAATAAATCTGAGGAGATATTATCATTATCGCCTCCCTGTGCTAGAGCCTCTCGTAAACCAAATATTCCAAGCTGTCTAGCCTTATCTTTGCTATCATCAAAACATTCTGGACCTAACAAAGCGTAGTCTCTCATAGCCTCATCTTCAGCCCTCACCGCACTCTCTTGTAAAAGTTTCCCTAGTTCTGCCCGATCTATCATGTTAGTTATTTATTTCCTTTCATATTTTTAACAATAGATCCCCATTATACATAAATGCTACAATGATTGGGTGATAAATTTTGGAGAAGAAGCATTAAAGAAACATAAAGAACTAAAAGGTAAGATTTCAGTATCCCTTAAAGATAAACTGGATACGCAAGATAAATTAAGCACTTATTACACCCCGGGTGTTGGAGCAGTATCAAGCTACGTAGCCGAACATCCTGATGAAACCCGAGATTATACATGGCTGAACAACTCTGTTGCTGTTATTAGTGACGGATCAGCCGTGCTGGGGCTCGGTAATATTGGGCCTTACGGAGCACTTCCAGTGATGGAAGGCAAAGCTATGCTGTTTAAGCATTTTGCAGGTATTGATGCTGTACCAATAATACTGGATGTCCATAGCGCAGATGAAATCGTGGCAGCCGTGACTGCTATCGCACCGAGCTTTGGCGGTATAAATTTAGAAGATATTGCTGCTCCAATTTGTTTTGAAGTTGAAGAACGCGTGAAGGCAGCACTAAGCATACCAGTTATGCATGATGATCAACATGGTACGGCCATAGTCGTGCTGGCTGGCCTAATTAACTCAATGAAAGTGACAGGCAAAGAACTTGCTAATTGCAAAATTGTTGTTGTAGGCGCTGGAGCTGCCGGTACAGCCATAATTAAACTAATTAATCTATACGCCAATCCAGAAATTTTAGCAGTAGACAGTAAAGGAATCGTCAGCACTAGTCGAACCGACCTGAACGGTGAAAAGCGAAAGCTACTTGATTACACCAACCCTAAAAATGTAAGCGGAAACCTGGAAGACGCACTTAAAGAAGCAGATATATTTATCGGCGTCAGTAAAGCCGGACTGCTTACACCCGATATGATAAAAACCATGGCCAAGGATCCTATAATATTCGCTATGGCCAACCCAATTCCAGAGATAATGCCCAACATAGCTACAGAGGCCGGTGTGGCTGTAATAGCGACAGGCCGGAGTGACTTCCCTAACCAGGTTAACAATGCCCTGGCCTTTCCGGGTATTTTTCGAGGCGCACTAGATAATAAAGTAAATAAAATAACTGATCGACACAAGATTGCTGCCGCTGAAGTTATTGCCAACCTTGTCGAAAACCCGTCAGCTGAGATGATAATTCCTTCAGTTCTTGATAAGCGTTTGGTTCCAGAAATTTCTAAAGTAATCGTTTAACCTACAACGCGGTAAACTTCTTCTAGAGTAGTTAGCCCTGCGCATACTTTAAGTATTCCATCTTGCAGCATGGTTTTCATCCCGCTCTTGATGGCTGCTTCCTCGATAGTTTGAGCTGCAAGACCCTTTTGACCTGACTCTAAAAGCTTTCTGATTTCACCAGTCATTATGAACTGCTCGCGTAAAGGCACTTGACCAATGTAGCCGAACGGATTATCTGCCGACTTACCCGGACGATACAACTGCAGGTTTTCTAGATTGGGTCTTTCAATATTTGCGGGTAAAGTTTCTATCACTTCACGTATCTTACTAAGAGTAACTTCGTCCGGCTGATAGGGTTGTTTTGTAGTCTCATCCAGTAACCGCACTAAGCGCTGCGCCATGACAAGTCGAATAGCAGATACGAACAGCGGATTCTCGCCAATAACATCCATCATCCTAGTTAACGCTGCTGAGGCGTTAGACGCGTGAAAAGTAGCTAGTACCAAGTGACCAGTCAAGGAAGCTTGAAGTGCTGTTTTGGCGGTATCCATGTCTCGGATCTCTCCGACCATAACAACATCAGGATCAAGCCGTAAAACTGCCCTTAACTTATTAGCAAAACTAATGCTATCTTGTACGCCCTGACTGGCTACAGGTATCTGAGTAATCCCGGCAAACTGATACTCGACAGGATCTTCGATAGTAATAATCTTACGCTCTTCGGTGTTGAGCGTGTTAAGCATTGAATAAAGAGTTGTGGTTTTGCCTGAACCAGTCGGACCAACAACCATCACAAGCCCACTTGGCTTGGAAATAATATCGTCAACCACCGCTCTTTCCTGATCAGTTAGTTTTAGCCTGTCTAAGTTATACATGGCCTGGTCCATGTTAAATAAGCGCATAACCATATCCATGCCATTTACCGTAGGTACGGTTTCTAGACGAAGGTTAACATTTACTTCACTTCCGTCTTCCATGACGACATGCTGTGCTATATGACCTTGTTGAGAATCAGGTGAAGCCGTGGAAACATCACCCGCACTCGCGATTGCAGACATTAATATTCGATATTTTTCTTGATTAAGAAGCGCTATAGGATGAAGAACGCCATCCATACGAAATCTGATCCGTACATGATCAACTTGAGTTTCGACATGAATATCCGACGCGTTCAATTTATGAGCTTGTTGTACCAAATATGCTAGCATGTCGCCAGCTTTTACCTGTTCCAGCGTACTCGATACTGATGCGATCGTATCTTGGGCGCCATTTTCATTTATAGCGATATCATGATAAACGACCTGCTTTGGAGGATCGTAAAGACGCATATAATCTCTGTATCCATTATCCGAGATCAATGCAAACGATATTCGTTGATCCAAGAAACGATTACGCAGAGTAGTCATGGTCTGCTGCGACGTAGTATTGGTGACGCCAAAAAGAATACTATGCTCAGTTACTCTAACTGGAATAATCTTGAGTGACTTTAGTTCACTGATATCAAGTACGTCCTTGAACAATTCCTTTTGTTCTAGAGGGACTGTTGAGGTATCAAAATAATCCAAGCCCAGAATTCGAGCCCTGCGCTGAGTATTTGTTTCCTCGTCTCGTCGTGCGTCTTGTGCCATCTCTCTTATTAAAGCATAAGCGTAGCTGTTGGAGAAGACAATGATACACTTTATTGATGAATGATAACAACTCAAAATCACTTGTAGTAATTGCGCACAACTTACGAAGTTGTCATAATGTCGGATCACTGCTTCGTACAGCCGACGGACTAGGAGTCAAATCTGTATATCTTACAGGGTACACTCCATACCCTAAACAAAATAATGATACTCGACTACCTCACGTAGCCAAAAAAGTTCATGACAATATTAGTAAAACTGCATTGGGTGCCGAGTCGTCAGTACATTGGGAACATGAAACCGAAATTGAAGGCGTTATTACAAGCCTAGTATCGGACGGATATACTGTTTGCGCACTTGAACAAACTACTGGATCAATTCCACTTCCTAGCTATACAGCACCTATCCGTATCGCTTTAGTATTGGGGCGCGAAGTAGAGGGCATAGAAACTGAGGTGCTGCAGCTCTGTAGCGATATTATTGAAATACCAATGGAGGGGAAAAAAGAATCCTATAATGTTATCCAAGCATTCGCTATGGCAGGTTATCATATTAAATTTGTCAGCGACTTTGCGAAATAGTACTTATGCTTGTATAATTGTTCCGTGCACAGAGCTGTAAAACATAAAAACGACCAACAAAATAAACGTTATGGACATCACCAAAAACGTTCAAAACGATTTGTGCATACCTATTTGCCATACCTACCTATGCTATTGATTCTGTTCATTAGTGTTTTTGTGAGTGGTTACACGCCTAAGCATGGCACTCTAGCTTATGCAACTGAAGTTAGCAAAGATAGTTTACTAAATGCAACCAATAGCGAGAGATCGAGTCACGGCAAGTCATCGCTAAAGATAAACGACACCCTGTCTCAAGCAGCACAGGCTAAAGCTAATGACATGACAAATAGAAACTATTGGTCACACAACACGCCTGATGGCCAAGAGCCATGGGTATTCATAAATGGTGCTGGGTATTCTTACATAAAAGCCGGTGAAAATCTGGCATATGGATTTACGACTAGCAAAGAGACTGTAAACGGATGGATGAATAGCCCTTCACATAGAGATAACTTACTTGACCCTGATTATGTTGATGTTGGTTTTGGCTACGCAAATAGCAGTAACTATAACAAAGCAGGTCAAGAAACAGTTGTAGTTGCGATGTACGGCAATCCTCAAAATGAAAGCGCTAATACAGCTGGGGCCAGTAAATCATCACCCGCCAGCAACCAGCAAAACCAAATCCAAAATAGCATAAAGCAAAAATCTGATGATAATTTTGCGTCAGCAACATTGGGAGTTGCGAAACCTATTACGAGAATAGAAGCCTTGACGAAAGGAAAGGCTCCGTGGGCGCTAGCCGTAGTTAGCTTTATTACGGGTGGAATTGTGGTATTCATGCTAGTCAGGCATGGCTATAAGCTCAGAAGATTACTGCGTGATAGTGAGCGTTTTATACTCCATCACCCACTACTGGACACAACACTAGTTGCACTCATAATACTCGGCCTTACTCTAACCAGAACTGTTGGCTTCATTCATTAAAGTTACATATAACGTACGTTGTCGGAGCCTACTATTGCATTAATAGATTCGATAACCTCCGATGAATCACTGGTCTTTTGAGGTAAGCGGATTGCCTGTTTATCTGAATCGTCTCCGAGCACCAAAACAACCTCCACGGATCCGGGAGATGTTGTAATTATTTCTCTTATGTTCATTAAAAGACCTGTATCGCCACTTGATTTCATGCGTATGTAGATGCGTTTTGGAGATACTGGTTTTGTCGATTTTGAGGTAGATTCAACAGCTTTTTTCGCTTTTGGTTTTTTTTGTGTTTTTCCAATTGGTTGATAAGCTGTGGCTTGTTCGTGAGTAATTTCCCGAGCATCATCGATCAATATCTTTAGCTCTTGAGTGACGTTGCCTTCTTTATCTTTGGCACTTATTTTACCTTTTGCGAGTACTACACGGTCACGCTCCCAAATACCTATCGTCTGCTGATAAATATTTGGGAAGAGGATTAGCTCAATCTCTGACACAGTATCAGCAATGGTAACAAAAGCCATTTTTTGGCCATTTTTAGTGGTGATTTCCTTGGATTCCAAAATCACGCCACCAACACTTACTGTTTTGTTGTCATGCTCTGGCTTTATATCAATAAGCGGCACTGTTAGCTCTGATAACATTTCTTTATAGTTTTCTAGAGGATGTTGACTAAGATATATACCCAACAGCTCCCGTTCCCACACTAATTGCTCGCGCATCGGAATCTCTTCCGTTGGCTCCTGTAGCTGTAACTTGGGCCGAACAGTAACTTCGTCTTCTGCCCCAAACAAATCGGTTTGACCAGACAATTTTTGTTTTTGCTCCTTGTTCGCATAAGCAAGCAGTACGTCAAGATTATGAAGCAAGAAGGATCTGTTATGAAACACATCGAACGCTCCAGACTTAGCCAAACTTTCGAGTACCTTACGATTAACTACGCGAGTGCTCACGCGTTCAAAGAAGTCCTCTAGTGAAGCAAATTCACCAGCTTCTCGTGCCCGCAAAATCTCTTCAACGGCACCTGTTCCAACGTTCTTTATCGCGGATAAACCGAAGCGAATCTGGTTAGTTTCCGGAACAACAGCAAACTCAACAAAAGACTGATTAACATCAGGGGGCAATACATCGATACCAATGTGTTTACATTCATTAATTTCAATTGCCAGCCTATCTGTATCATCGTAATCACTCGTCATAAGTGCGGCCATGAAAGCCGAAGGATAGTGGGCCTTAAGATAGGCAGTTTGAAATGAGATCATACCATAGCACGCAGAATGCGATTTATTGAACGCGTAGTCAGCAAAGCCCTCAAGATCTTTCCAGAATTTTTCGGCCAATTGCTTAGTCACGCCAGAAGTTGTGATCGCACCATCAATGAATTGTTGCTTCATCTTAGCCATGACGTCGCGTTTCTTCTTTCCAATTGCCTTTCGGAGCGTATCCGCTTCACCGCCAGTGAAGCCACACATATCTTGAGCAATACGCATTACTTGTTCCTGATAAACCAGAACACCATAGGTCGATTCAAGCGCTGACCTCATGCTTTCGTCTTCAAAGGATATTGGCTCTATTTTGTTCTTACGATTTATAAATCTTTGAGTTAAGCCAGCCGTTAAAGGTCCCGGTCGATAAAGCGCACCCATAGCGATAATGTCGTCAAAAACAGTAGGTTTTAATTCTTTTAGATAGCGTTTCATTCCTGCAGATTCAAACTGAAATACTCCTGTTGTGTCACCTTTTTGCAAAAGCTCAAATGTTTTTTTATCATCAAGAGACAAAGCGTTGACGTCTATATCAACACCATACACTTTTTTAATAATACGTAATGTGTTTTTTATAATTGTTAGGTTAGAGAGGCCCAAAAAATCCATTTTTAACAGCCCTAGTTCTTCTACTGGGTTCATGGAATACTGTGTAGCAACCACCCCTTTTTGTGCCATTTCGAGAGGCACAAACTTTACGATATCATCAGGA
Organism: uncultured Candidatus Saccharibacteria bacterium; assembly: GCA_964590725.1. Classification (GTDB taxonomy): domain Bacteria; phylum Patescibacteriota; class Saccharimonadia; order Saccharimonadales; family JACQNP01; genus CAZPWF01. The sequence continues at coordinate 50,327 of CAZPWF010000002.1, read as the reverse complement.
GCAATCACAACGCCAGCAGCATGAACACCGTGGCTCCTAATTGTTCCGTCAAGTTGAACAGCAAGGTCAAATATAGTTCTAGACTGCTCACTTGACTCGTATTCGTTTTTCAGATCATTGTCGTCTTGAAGTGATTTATGTAGCGGAATATGTCTTCCTTGGACTGGTGGTGGAATCATTTTCGCAAGACGATCTGCTTCTGCATACGGAACCTGTAAGACTCTAGCTACGTCTCGCACAGCATTTCGTGCAGCCATCTTACCAAAGGTAACAATATTTGCAACTCGACTATCGCCATATTTAGCAACACAATATTGAATTACTTCGTCCCGTCTGGAATCTTGAATATCTATGTCTATATCAGGCATCGAAATACGGTCTGGGTTTAAAAAGCGCTCGAACAATAGGTCATATTTAAGCGGATCAAGTTCGGTAATACGTAGTGCATAAGAAATTATCGACCCGGCAGCACTGCCTCGACCTGGGCCAAACACGATTCCCTGTTCTTTACCCCAATTTACAAAATCTTGTATGATCAAAAAATAACCATTAAACCCCATCTGGCTAATAACACCTAGTTCGAACTTAACTCTCTCGGAAACGGGTCTTGAAAGTAACTTCTTGACTTCTTGGATACTCATTTTATACGCTTTGGCTTCTTCGATATCAGCATAACGCCAAGCCAATCCTTGATAAACTAATTCTTCTAAGTAAGACTGTTCGGACTTGCCGTTAGGCACATCAAATTTCGGTATAAGAATTTTTCCTAGTTCAATATCTACATGGCAACGCTTAGAGATTAAAGATGTGTTGAGTATTATATCCGGGTTCGTTTTACCCCATCTCGCAATGAGCTCCTTCGGATCTGTTAAATGGAGTTCCATGTCCTTTAATGACATCCGTTTTTCGTCAGCCAAGAATGAACCGGTCTGAACACACAATAATACTTCATGAGCATCTTGATCTTCGTGCTTCAGATAATGCGCGTCACAAGTTAATACACATGGGATATCGAGCTCCTTGGATAATAAGAAGATTTGTTCATTAACTTTAACTTGTTCGTCCCATCGGGTAGGGTGATCGGGGTGACCATGATCCTGCACTTCAAGATAATAACGATCACCAAAAACAGATTTATACCACGCTGCTGTTTCCTTTGCTTTGTCATACTGTTCTTGACGCAACGCATCGGCAACCTCACCACCAATACATCCACTCAAGACTATAAGCCCCTCACTGTAACGCTCTAAAAGATCATGGTCAATACGTGGCTTATAATAAAAACCGTTTAAGTTTGCCTCTGTACTTAACCTCATTAAGTTTTGATATCCAGTATTATTCATCGCCAGAATAATAAGATGATAATAGACTTTATCTTTACCGGCTTCCTTGTCAAGCATTGAGCGTGCAGCAACATAAGCCTCCATGCCAAGTATAGGATTAATACCCTCAGCATTAGCCTCTTTGTAAAATTCAATAATACCGGATAACGTGCCATGGTCAGTTACAGCTACGGCATTCATACCCAATTCTTTTACTCCAGCAACTAATGCCGGAACCTTTGTAAGTCCGTCAAGCAAACTATAATGCGTATGATTATGTAAGTGAACGTAGTCACTTGCTAATAATGTAGTTTTCGACACCTATACCCTCTCTACTACATTTTAATCAATTGGCGCCTTCTTTTCGACACTATTAATTACAACGCTTTGGTTTTACGAACAGCTAACTAATCTTCTTGTGACTTAGATGCGTAGATTTTAAGGTGTTGAAGTGAAGTCTTTAAATCTTGAACCGCATTGTTGAGATCTTCGTCATCTGCTTCACCCTCATGAAGAGCGCTCAATACCTCTCTGGCCTTATCTTTAGCCATCTGGGCGCGTACGATTGCTTCTTTAAGCTCAGTTTTAGCTGCCCCAGAAAGTGTCTTCAGGCGCGTGTTAGCGTCTTTAAGCAGCTGTGAAGCATCAGCACTTAAAGATTTTAGCTTAACTTCTAGCTGTCTTTTTGTGTTAATGGCGACTTTTTTTATGTCTTCACGGGTTTCCTTGCCACTTTTTGGCGCAGTTAACAAACCGGCTGCATAACCTACAGCGGCAGCAACTATTACGCCCAATGCTAAATTAGTATTATTCTTTGCCATGTCATTAACTCCTTTTACTTCGTGTAATGTTATTAAGAACACCTGTTATCGATGCCAATGCCTTAAATACAGACATTGTTCGTACTGTTTCTTCGACTTTATCGCCAATTTCTTCTGCTTTTGCAGAGAGTCTTTTGAAGCTTTTTAGTACTTGTATGCTCAATATAAGTGTGATTATTCCTAGCACTAAGAATACTGCTAGTGCACTTGATAAGATTATTACTAATACTTGTTCTGCCTCATTCATAATATAATTATACCATAATATACAAATCTATACTATGGCTCTAAGGTATGCTAGAAAATCTTCGTTTAAATCTTCATGTTTAAGCGCAAAATCAACAACTGTTTTTAAGTATTCTAACTTATTTCCTGCGTCGTAGTATTTACCATGACGAACTTTATAGGCGAGTACTTGCTTATTGTCTGCAATCATTAGTTTTAAGGCATCATTGGTATAAAATTCTTGACCTTCTCGAAGTTTGTCCACCGCTTCGTGTAGATACTTAAATATATCTGGCGTCAATAAAAAGCCACTTACTGTCGCTAAATCTGATGGCGCATTCTCATGACCAGGTTTCTCAACTATTGTGTCGATCGAAATAAGCCCATCATTAATTTGTTGTCCGCTGGCGAACCCATAACGATCATAATCTTTTGGATCTTGTGCTTGCATAGCACTCAATACACTTGAGCCATACTGATTATATATTTCTATCATTTGTCTAAATCTAGACGGCGATGCTACAAAAAAATCATCACTCCAGGTGTATATAAATGGTTCATCTCCAATTAAATGTTCGACGTTCAATAACGGAGTGCCGTTACCGTACGGACCTTTTTGCCTAATATATGCGAAGTTGGCCAAATTAGAAATTCGTTTAGTTTCTTCAAGTAACTCAGTTTTGCCACCCTGTTTAAGATTTAACCTTAATTCTGCGCTCATATGATCAAAATGATCTTCTATTGATCGCTTATGATAACCAGTAACAATCACTATGTCTTCAATACCCGCTTCTACTAACTCTTCGACTATGTACTGAATAACAGGCTTATCTACCAGTGGTAGCATTTCCTTGGGCATTGCTTTTGTTTGAGGAAGAAAACGTGTGCCGAAACCGGCCGCTGCGATAACTGCTTTTCTGACAGGTTTTTTATTCATTACTTCTATATTACCATGCAGTGTTTATGCTTGCAGATAATGTTTCTGGTAGTACAATTGTGATTTAGTTATGAGTGAAGAAATTAAATTAGATAAAGAAATCGAGACATATGAGGCTCTTGAAAGGTTAAAGACGTTAGCAAAACCATTCATGCAACCCGAGCTACCATACCATAATTGGAGCGGGCATATTTTATATAGTTATAATTTTGCACTTAATCGGTGCGCACAGTATGAAAAGTCCGGTAAAATTAATATCGATAAATTAATGGTTGGCAGCGCCGTGCTTTTTCATGATGCAAACGTTGCCAAAGAATTACCAAAGAAATACGAGTCAAAAGAAGCCTACTCCGCCGATATCGCAGGTGAAGTACTTTCTGAAATAAATATGAGCGATCAATTTATAAAAGGTGTTAGGGGCTGTGTATTAAAAACTCACCTCGATGCTATCCCAGAAACTCCAGAAGAAAAATTAACCTGTATGGCCGACATTGCAAACGTTTTTGGAACCTACCCCGGATTTTTAATTAATTCCTTTAGATTTTATGCAGAGACATGCCAGCTAGCTGGTACTAATATATCATTTAGAGACTATAGAAGAACCAGTCGACAGATTCTAACGAAGTACTTGTCCAAAGACTTAGTAATAGACGAGGCTGTAGATTGCGACGTTTTGGTCAAGCCTATCTACTATCTTGATGGTTTTAGAAATATTGAGAGATTTACGCGCGCTAGCAGCTCTCAGTTAGAGTCTACTTTACGTTCCATTGGCGACTCTGCACTTAACCTAATAGATCTAGTTCCTGAGCCGGTAAAGCGTGGTATGAGAATTATGTCAGGCGACCGTTCGGCCGAAAACTAGATACCAAGCTGTTTTTTAATTAAGTTTTGAGCCAGTCCTGGGTTGGCCTTGCCCTGTGAAGCTTTCATGACTTGACCCACAAGAAAACCTATTGCCTTCATTTCACCACCCCTAACATCATCTGCTGCTTGCTTATTATCTTCCAAAACTTGAGCCACTATTTTTTCAATCTCGCCTTCATCTGATAGCTGAAGTAAATTCCTATCTTTAGCGACATCTTCTGCGTCTGTATTATTCTGAAATATTTCCACCCATATTTCCTTGGCTGCCGTAGAGCTCAACCTACTGTCGACTACAAGTTGAGACAATTTTACCGCGTTCTGCCACGTAACCACAAAAGGCTGGCTTTCTGAGTTAGATTCTTCAGTATTATTAGTATTAACTATCCATAGAGCAACTCTTCGCGCATGATCTGAGCCACATTGAGTATTTATAGTTTCAATAAGCTTGCTAGACCTTGGGTCGGCAATGATTACGTCAATTGTTGAGCGATCAATATTGATGCTTTCAAGCATATCGCGGTATTCATGTGGCATTTTGGGCATATTTTTTTCGATTTCTGAAATATAGTCTTCGCTAAGAACAACAGGCGGGATATCAGGATCAGGAAAATATCTATAATCATGGGCATCTTCTTTGCTGCGTTGACTAAATGTTTTCTGTTTTGCATCGTCCCAACCACGAGTTTCCTGAACAACAGGCTTACCATCTTCAAGTAGTTCAACTTGCCGTTTGATTTCGTATTCAACTGATTTTTCAACAGCTTTAAAGCTATTAATATTTTTTGTTTCCGTGCGTAAGCCAAGTTCGTCTGGATTCTTGCTAACACTAACATTAACATCAAAACGCATGTTCCCGTGGTACAAATCTGCATCTGAAACTTCTGCATAGCGCATCAAAAGCCACAACTCGTAAGCATAAGCCTTAGCTTCAACTGCACTATGCATATCTGCCTCGGAAACAATTTCAAGAAGTGGCGTACCAGCACGATTCAGATCAACAAGACTATAATCTTTTCCACTAGGGTGTGTGCTCTTGCCTGCGTCTTCTTCTATTTGAACACGATTTATGCGCACTTTATAGGGCACACCGTCTGCAACAATATCCACGTAACCGCCCACGACAATTGGCTGACTTAATTGTGTTATCTGGTAGCCCTTAGGAAGGTCTGGATAGAAATAGTGTTTACGCTCAAAGACGCTATAAGGCTGAGGACGAACATGTAGGGCAAAGCCTGAACGAGAAGCATACTCTAAGGCCTTTTCATTAAGTACGGGCAGAGCACCAGGCATACCAAGACAAATATGGCTGACAAGCGTATTAGGTGCGGCATCTCTGGCGTCATTTTCTACGGCAGCAAAAAGTTTAGTCTTAGTTCGCAATTGAACGTGACATTCAACACCTATAGTCGGGATATAACCTTTATACCTTTTTGGGCTGATCACTGCTCAATGCTCCTATGTCTCTTAAAGCTTGACGATATGCAACTAACGCTTCTTTTATGTCTATCTCTTTCAAACGGCTAATCTCTTGTGATGCGACTTTCTTATATAAATTGTGAGCAAACCAAATACCATCATTATCGGTAAAAATCTTTTGGGCTGACACCATTCGCTCACCCATGGTTTTACCCTTAAATTTACGCTTCTTGAGTGCTTTATCGAGCAGAGAGTCGGCCGCAACTAGTGCATCTGGCCATGTTTTTTTGTCTTTGCACAAACTCTGCAATTCTTTCCATTGGCTATTATAATTTGCAGATTTTAAACGCTTTGGAACTTTCCTGTAAATCACAGCTATCAATACGGCCGTAACTATAACCCCAAAAGTAATAATTAAAATCAATTCTGGACTCATACGATAATCTCCTCTGCCTTATTTGCGACTGATAATAATTGACGATCATGAGTGCGGGGCGCTATCAACTGCAATCCTACAGGAAGATTATCAACCTGACCTGCCGGGATACTTATAGAGGGCACTCCAACTAGATTAGAAGCAACAGTCATAATATCAGTAAGATACATCTGTAGTGGATCTTCATTGACGCCAATTTCAAAAGCAACATTAGGTGCAGTTGGTCCCACCAAAAAATCATGGTCGCTAAATGCCTCTTCGAATTCTGAAATAAGTTTCGTTCTTAGCTGTTGGGCTTTTCTATAATAAGCATCGTAATAGCCACTACTCAAAACATATGCACCGATCATAATGCGGCGCTTTGCCTCGTGCCCAAAACCTTCGCTTCTTGACCATAAATAACTTTCATCGAGGGTTTTAGCCTCAGGATGCGAGAATCCATATCGCTGCCCGTCATAGCGGCTCAGATTACTGCTGACCTCAGCAGGCATAATTATGTAGTAACAAGCCAGAGCGCTGGGTAAAGAAGATAAACTTACTTCATCTACCGTTGCGCCAGCTTTTTCTAGTTGGGCTATGGCTTTTTCTATACTTATCTTTACATCAGCTTCCAACCCATCAGCGAAGTACTCTTTTACTACACCTATACGAGCACCCTTGAGCGGAGTGTCTAGTGTAGTATAGGGAACTTTGTCTCGTTCAATAGTAGTACTGTCTAGTGGATCTCGTCCAGCCATGCAATCCAATACCAAGGCAGCATCCTCAACAGTGCGAGTTAACGGGCCTATAACATCGGTACTACTAGCCATAGCAACAACACCCGAACGAGATACCAAACCATACGTCGGCTTAAATCCTACTGCACCACAATAAGCTGCAGGTAGTCTTATTGAACCGCCGGTGTCAGTTCCTAGTGCAAATGGCACCATATCGAGAATAACCGCTGCTGCAGATCCACCAGACGAACCGCCTGGCACCCTTGTTTTATCGTGTGGATTCTTTGTTACCATAAAGTCACTGTTTTCAGTACTAGAGCCATGCGCAAAAGCATCAAGATTGGCTTTAGCAACACAAATCGCACCTTCGGCTTCGAGTTTCTCTATAGCCGTCGCTTGATATGGAGCATTAAAACCCTTCAAGATGTTGCTCGCCGCAGTGGTATCAGAACCAAATGTCAAAAAATTGTCTTTAGCTATAAAGGGGACTCCACACAAACGGCCAACTTTTTCACCCTTTTCTACTCGCCGATCAACCTCTTTGGCTCGTTCTAATGCACGGTCTTTTGTTAACGAAACGACAGCATTGAACTCATTGTGATCGTCAATAGTTTTTAAAGCTTTTTCAACAAGTTTCACTGCCGAAAGTTTAGAAGACTGAACCCCCAAAGCGATATCAGAAATACTTGACCACTGGCTCACTTTAGCATTCTCCTCACTTTTATATGACCCTGCTCTGTCTTTGGAGCATTTTTCAGTAAAGCTGGTTGGTCCATACCATAATCTATAACTACATCTGGTCGAGTTATACTCTCAAGCTGAGTCACTTGATAAGTGGGCTCAATACCGTCTAACTCTACAGACTGGAGTAGTTCTGTGTATTCAAGAATAGCGCCGACTTCTTTTTGAAAGCGAACTACTTCATCTTCGGATAATTGAAGACGAGACAGCTGAGCCAATTTTAAGACATCTTCTCGTGTTAATTTCGCCATTTAAATTTATTATACCACTGTTGCAGCTCAAATAGTTTGCAGTTTTTCGAAAAAGTTCTATCATTAGGATAAGCATTGTAATAGGACACAAATAATGTCAAATGAATGGGAACGCGAGTTCGTTAGTTACACTCCACAAAGTAGTCATCTAAGTCTCGTACCGGAAACAGCCCAAAAACCAATTACACCCACCGATAAAGAAGTGGGTGTTTTTAATTTGTTCGAACGCTTAAATTGGCTAAAAGTCAGTTCAAGTTTTCAAGAAAAACCACAACTTTTATCAGAAGAAACGATCGACAACGGATACATTCAACGTTATGGATTTATTACAAACCTTGGATACGCATATGATGCCGCCGTAGGCATACCCAATGTACTCTCTACAGATATTCCAGCAATACAAACTAGCGCCTGGGTTACAAGTAGTCGTGGTCATAACGAGCATACATTACGACGTTTTGTAGAAAATGGTTTGCCATTTATTTTTGTAGGCCCAGAAGGAAGTTATAGGCCCGACGGAAAATACCCTATACCTAAAGAAGGTATTTCGCTGGCAAGCTCAGCAGCAGCAGTCTTAAATTTTACTACTGAGATCGCAAGCGGTTATCACTACACGCTTGATCAGAAAAAGAGAATTCTGATAGGTGAATCAAGAGGAGCGATGGCAGGAATGGGTATGCTTGCATTGGATGAGCTTTTTGGTCAAGACATTGTCTTCGCAGATTTAACAGCCCCTTGCTTTCCAAGAAAGGCAGAATTAAAAGATTTGCTAGGATTGTCGGGCCATCTAATCAGTGAACCAAAATCAATCCTTAAATTAGCGGGCAAACTTGGCTTATCTAGACTAATTCATTATCCCTCTACAATAGACCCTCATCCGTATTCAATTGCTCATCAAATAGGTATGGGTCCAGCCCTCTTCAGCGGTGAAGCAGGAGATCTGGCACGACTAATAACAAATGATAAGATAATTCATATTACTTGTTTTGATGATGATTTTGCTTCGATGCCAAAGGTTTGGCGAGAAATATTTGCAAATCACAAAAATGTACGCATAACACCTCTTGAAGGTAGTCATTTAACAATTGCCGACCCTGAAACACTAGATTATATACTTGCCCGTAATCATGCATTCAGAAACGCCCATGTCGCGAAAAAAGAACTGGACGGTCAACAAATATTTAACGATGCCCATAACCTAATCTCAGACTAGATCGATTAATCTGATCTGCTTTGTCCAGGTCTCATAGGTAAATACATAATCGTTATTAGGCCATGTTGCCAACAACAAATGCTGACCGTTATTCAACTTTCTATCCTCGATATTTCGTGTGGAATGATGAAAATGTCCGGAAATAAGTGTTTTGCTCAGACCGCTCGCCGCCAAGTTACTCTCGACCACATTTTTTACGTCATCACCTAACTGATATGGCATTATGCGCTCATCTGATTCATACAGCCAAGTCGCTTCAAAAATATCTATATCTTTTCGCTGTTTTTGCCAATCTTCCTCCGTTACATCAGCGTGAATTAAAGCAAAATCCTCTCCTTCAATATACCCCGAGGCACTCTCGAGGTACTGCATGTGCCCAAGATTCTCCATTTTTTCTTTAAGCCTAATAGCCATACCCGGGGATGGAATACCAGGATAAACGCCATAGGACTCCAACAGACGATCGTGGGTTCTCGGCCACAACGCTGTTGCAGCGATGTTTCTAACTTCTTCGTCTGGGTGATACATAGCACTTCGAAGATTTCGCTCGTGATTACTGTCAACTATAAGCGCACCCATATACTTCATAAGAATTTCTATACACCGCTTTGAGTCTGGACCATCAATATTATCACCAGTCGAAAGGTAGCCATCTGGTCTATCACCATATAAATCGTAGACCGCTTGTAATTTATCGACGCGGCCATGTATGTCACCAATTACAACATAATCTCCCTGTGGTATTTCCATAGCAGACTAGTTATACACCCCCGTTTGCATTTTATCAATTATTATTTTTCACTAAAGTTTAGTTTTGATGTCTGAAATGATATCACGGAGTTCTGCGGCCTTTTCAAATTCAAGATTTGCAGAAGCTAAATCCATTTGGGAGGTCAGATCTTTAATAAGATGTCCGTACTCATCTTTTGGAATCTTTTTGAGATCCAGTCTTGCTCGTTTTGCCTCTTCGGGCAAGTCTGGCCGCATGCCTTTTTCTACTGCTTTTGCGATACCCTTTGGAGTGATTTTATGTTTCGAATTGTACTCTTCCTGGATTTTACGACGACGTGTTGTTTCGTCGATCGTATATTGCATACTTCCGGTTATACGATCAGCATACATAATGACTCGTCCCTCGCTGTGTCTGGCAGCCCGACCTACTGTTTGAATGAGTGCTTGCGAACTTCTTAAGAATCCTTCTTTATCTGCATCAAGAATCGCCACCACGCTCACCTCGGGCAAATCAAGTCCTTCACGAAGTAAATTTATACCTATTACAACGTCATAAACGCCCAAACGTAAATCCCTCAAAATATCTGTCCGATCCAAGGTGTCAACGTCACTATGAAGATAAGTAACCTTGATTCCTATATCTTTGAGATAGTCCGTAAGATCTTCTGACATACGTTTTGTCAGTGTCGTTACAAGTACTCTCTGTTTCTTTGCGACAGTTGCGCGAATTTCAGCTATAAGGTCGTCAACCTGCCCATCAACAGGTCGGACTTCAATAGGTGGGTCAAGTAATCCAGTAGGACGAATAACCTGTTGAACGGGCTCTGGGCTTCGTGACAGTTCATATTCAGCAGGGGTAGCGCTAACATAAACAACTTTATTTACGTGTTTCTCAAATTCAGTAAACGTTAAAGGCCGATTATCGAGTGCACTCGGTAATCTAAAGCCGTGCTCAACTAAAACTTCCTTGCGAGCTCGATCACCGTTATACATACCGCGAATCTGCGGCACGGTCATGTGTGATTCATCAATAAACATCAGAGCATCATCAGGAAAATAATCTAACAATGTGGCTGGTTGGTCGCCAGGCTCTCGATCAGTTAAATAACGGCTGTAGTTTTCAATTCCTTTGACAAATCCGGTCTCTTCCAGCATTTCTATATCGTATCGAGTTCGTTGCATCAAACGCTGAGCCTCAACCAGCATGCCATGTTTTTTAAAATAACCAAGCCGCTCATCAAGTTCCTTCTCGATTTTAACTAACGCGAACTTTAACTTATCTTGAGGAGTAACATAGTGACTACTTGGAAATATCTTGATGCTATCTAATTTGGCTAATACCTCGCCAGTAAGCGGGTCTAGTTGGGTAATTCTATCAATCTCGTCACCAAAAAACTCTATTCGGTAGGCTACCTCTTCACCTGCGGGAAAAACATCAACCACATCACCCCTCACCCGGAATGTGCCTCTGTGAAAATCAATATCGTTTCGTTGATACTGAATGTCTGTTAATTGTCTTAGTAGCTTGTCCCGAACACGACGTTCGCGAACCTTAGCTGTTACGGCCATACTGTCATAATCACTAACTGATCCGATTCCGTAGATGCAACTAACGCTAGCAACTATGATCACATCCCGGCGAGATAGTAGAGAATCTGTAGCCGCATGACGCAAACGATCAATCTCTTCATTGATTTGACTATCTTTCTCTATGTAAGTATCGCTCCGAGGAATATAAGCTTCGGGCTGATAATAATCAAAGTAGCTTACGAAGTAATGAACTGCGTTGTTTGGAAAAAAGTTTTTAAACTCACCGTACAATTGAGCTGCCAATGTCTTATTATGACTGAGAACTAGTGTTGGCTTTTGAATTTCTTGGATGACGTTAGCCATTGTGAAGGTCTTGCCAGAACCAGTTACCCCCAAAAGCGTCTGTTCTTTTACGTTTGCACGAATGTTCTTTGACAACTGGGCAATTGCACTCGGCTGATCACCTGTGGGCTTATATGAGCTTTTTAATTCGAAAGGTTGCACCCATACATTGTAGCAAGTTTAGTAACTCTCCAAGCCCTGCATTAGTGCCATTACTTGATTTACAGTTTGGCCCATCAGCTCTAAGGCCTTAGTATTCTCTGAACATGCACCTCCAGGTGATGTAAAAATAAAGTAATAATCTCCCAGTTTTTTATATTTAGAGCTGTCGACCGATTTAAGAAAATCTTGAACTGTCTGGTTACTTAACGATGGATCAAAAACTTCATTTGGCTGACGTCGAGTAATCGACCCTCCTGAATCTGCACATTTAGAATCAGCGGCTGTTAATTCTTCGGATGTAAACATCATAGAGCTGTCGCGGGGTGTGTATTCTAGCGTGACCGTGTTGGTACTCGGACCGCGAACGCGCCACTCGCTAATTTCAAAAAATAAGCTTGAAGTAGTCGAAGACTTATTGTTGTTATTTTCTGGCTGGCTGTTTGAATCGGTATTAACTTTTTGATCGGGGTTTGCATAAGTCTTACCATCCGCAGAACATTGTTCTGGATAAGATTCCATCACAGGTCGTCCGTCAGCAACACAACCTGCAAAGCTGGAAATTTTTTCTTTTTTTTGAACTTTGTACAGATATAGTCCTGCTCCTAATAATAAAGTTATGACTGCTACTACCAAGATTGGTCGCTTAACGTTGAATTTATTTAGACTTTTTGCAGCCATATAGACTACTACCCTTTCCGATTTGGCTGCTGTTTTTGCGGACGACCATACTCATCACAATCATCGTTTAGATACCAACATGCAGCGAGCACCTTAGTATCTATGTCATCAAAATCTTTGTCTAGTCTCTTTATTATTTTCTCAACTAGCCGTTCTGGGTTTTCGTCGTAAATTACATTTTCTTTATGAACTGCCTCTAACGAATCCATAAGATATTTAACCATGTCTGCGGCACCATCACTGCCGGTTAAGATTCCGCATATAGTATTACTCTCAAGCGCAGTAGTAAATTCATGTAGGCTACCCATTCTTCCGCCTATAGTAATTACAGCATCACTAGATAGAACCAAATATGCATCTCTACCGACATAATTAAGGCCCGTGTAATTAACAAAGTCAAAAACTCCAATAGGAAGCCGGTATTTAAAGATGTGCTCGCGAAGGGTTGAAGCAGGCGAAAAACCAACACTTAAGCCACCCTCCATTTTAGCTGCCTGAGCCGCATAATACGGAAGGCCAATAGTAGCACCGGTAGTAATGATGTGGCCAGATTTTGCTATTGCAGCACCAATTCGCGCTGCAAGATCTTTATCTTCACCAACTGTCTTGCCTGCTGCCGCCCCAGATACGCAAATAGAATAATTCATTGTACGTGTGCCACCTTATTAATAGGATTATTGTACATTGGCTTAATAAAAAAACACATTATGATTTTAATTAACCTCATCGTTCAAAAACATCACTTTCTAGCTGACTGTTTACTTGGTGCCGTATTGAATCTGTAGCTAAATATCGTATAAACATCTCGTTCCATAAACTGTTTTTCATATGCCCAAATGATCTCTGCTCATATTTATTGTCATTTATTAAATTTACAGTGACATCCATAAGGTTAAAACTAATGGGAGTGTTGTTTTTAACGACCCCAACGTAGTCCATCTCTGACCAAAAATGAAGAGCCGGCTCAATCTTATACATGACCTCTTCAGCTTTTCTAAAGAATAGATCCTCTGGCTGTATGTGCGGTTCAAAAAAATCAGGATGCGTAGTAGATCCACTTTTTCCGTAATAGGCGTGTACGACTCGCCAGTGTACATGTTGACCAGCAATATTTACGTGTCTTGCTGGGTCACGAAGAATCGTATCAGCTACTATTGTTCCAAACTGAGGTTTAACCTGCTGCATCTTAAAGTAGGTGCTATAAGTTCGGACTTCATTTAGGTAAAAAAGTAACCTGGGCAAAACGGTGATAGTCAGACCATCAAGGTGAGACATTGGAAGTGGCAACATCGCCACAACACCCATTTCTTTTAAATGTGTAATGTTTTGGTGCTTTTGTTCTACAAAAGTAAAAGCTTGGTTACCCCATTTTTTACCATTTAATAGTAAAAATACTACATCTCTTACTTCAAAATCGTGAGGTTGCAAATTTTTGTACTTTTTTACAAATGCATTTAGCCATTCCTGCGTTTCTATAAACCGCACCCCTACCATCAGCTCATCGACATTTTCTCGCTTGAGCATCGAATCTATAGATCGATAACCAAGTTGTTTCATTGTTTTCTTTGGGGGCGCCGCCTTTAGTAGTCGCTTAACAACACTATGCTTTAAAACCCAAACTGATTTTGGAACATTTATCACATCGACTAAGTGTTTTATTCTTGGCAATAAATCTGCCACATCACCAGTGTTCGAACCACCGATACGCTTCACAAGAAATCGATCGTGAAGACGCGCAAGATCTATAAGGCCATAGTAAAGTTCTTCGCCTGTTGTATCGTTAGGATCTAAGCCTAAGGCACGAACATGCATGTGTGTTTTTGCAATTATCTCTGCTGTAAGTTGAACATCTATTCCCAAGTTACCACTAGCCTGCTCTAACTGTTGTATTTGCAAGCTAAAAAGTTGTTCCGCACTCCCCACCAATTGGGACAACATTTTGGACATATCTACCCTCAAGCATAACACTGGTGTGGCTTGGGGTAAAGCTTATGCTTGCACCTCGAAGAGTTTTTATTTACAGTTGCATAGATGTCCGAAGCAAAATCAATTGCACCGCCAATCCTAGATGAAGATACTCGACCGTCGGGAGTTGCTTATCTGAATAAGATCCGTGGCACTGAAAAACGTCGTAGCGCAGACAGAAAAACAAATTTTAGAAAAAAAGGGTCGCCTGTTTTAGGGGTTAGTTTAGCACTTGATGACGGGACTTCACCGCTGCATATACACACAATCATAAATATTGCGATTACCCTTGCTATGGATAAGTCTGATATCGATGACGGAAGGGACGGTAAAGAGTCTAATGAATTACTCGGCATAGCAGACGATGACCCGATAGCTATAAAGGGAGGTGAAGACGACCAAAAAGCTGACAAGGTAAAATATAGATCTCAGATGTTTGGTCTCATAGCCAGATTGCTTGTTCATGATCACAGCCCGAAAGAAGCTTCTTTTGTGGCAGTAAACACTGGGCTCCAAACACTCAGAGACGTGGAAATGCAACGAACTCGTGAAGTTGCAAAAGCTAATAATATCAAAGCTAACGCCAGAGACATCGGCCGTCTAAAAGCTTGGCCAAACGCTGCAGGCGCAGGCTTACTTACGATAACGCCAATGTTGCCAGAGAAATACAAGCGACAAGCCACAAAGCTAGCAAATGTGTGTCTGGTAGCAGGAACAGCCCTGAGTGGGCTTGCGTTAGTGGACATGAAACTGCATGTGAACAGAGAACTAGAACGTCAAAAAACCGACGCCGAATTTGATGATATGATGACTAGTATTCGAACTGACAACTGCGACAATGAACTACTAACTAGAATTTTTCCGGTCGATACCAATCAGGAGCCTTCTTAAGAAAATCCTCTAGCTGATCTTCGCTAAGTAGACCCTCTTGTGCTCCGGTATGCTGTACTACATTCATCGAGTTAATTGGCGCCCACTGTAAAGCACCCTCTATGGTATTGCCTTTTATGAGTGAAGCTACGAAAGTACTGGCAAATGAATCGCCAGCCCCTGTTCGCTCAAAAGGTGGAGCTGGGTCTGGATATGGTGGCATCTTGAACATACTTTGGCCGTCACTAGCATAAGCACCCGCCGGACCATCCGTCACGCAAACAGTTTTTGCACCAATTTCGTGCAGCTTAATAATCAAACCCTTGACATCATCATAGTGCCCACCGGTAACTTGTACGGCTTCTTCTCTATTTAAAACTAAAACCTCTGTTCGTTGATATAGTCGACTCAATCGACCAACACCAGCCTCTAGTTGGAAAGTACCTGGCTGAAACGCTAACTTAACTTCTGGGTTATCATCAAGCCAGTCAGAAACTTTGTCATGATATTTGTCTAAAGCATTCTTGCTAATTGAGCTGAAATAAACCCATTTTGGAACATCAGTTGAACGAAATCGTGGCCAATGATAGTCATACTCTTCATGTTTAATAAGGATTGTTCTCTCTTCTTTGTACCACAATACGTAATGATAATTACTTACCTTGCCGGGGTTAATGTGCACAAATCGGTTATCAACTTTTTTCTTGTGTAATGAATTTATGATGTCTCTACCGAACTGATCGTTACCTACGTTTGAAATTAACCCACTGTCTAGCCCGAGCTTAGCGAAGCTAACGGCTGCATTTGATGCATTACCGACCGCTTCAATAACTTCGGCGTGATCAAATGGTACTTTTGTACCAAAAGGCATTGCCAGCCATTTGCCTTCTTCATTTTCGTAACTCACCGCGCGATCATCGAACAACTTAATAAACGCATCCGTAACGACATCACCTATGCAAAGTACATCTATTTGACTCATCCCACCACTCTTTCCGTCTAATTGCTTATGGTTTTAATGTTATTGTGCCACACAGTTCTGTGTAGATCAATGAGTATCGTGTCTATACTTTGGCTTTTCCGACCGCATTAAACAAATCTAGTCGTTCTTCAACAACCAGCTGAACCGCGTCTATCACTTCACCCATTAGTTTTACGACAGCATATTCATCTGGATTTTCCTTTAAAACTTTTTCTAAAGTTCTGCGATAAGCCACTCTCATATCACTGTTAATATTTATTTTGCTGGCTCCAACTTTTACAGCTTCTTGAAAATAGTATCCCGGCGTTCCGCTGCCACCATGAAGTGATATATTGCAAGTTGTCGCTTTTCTAAGCTCACGCAATAAATCAATGTCTAACTTCTTTGGCA
>CAZPWF010000002.1:16210-33634 GCA_964590725.1 uncultured Candidatus Saccharibacteria bacterium | reverse complement strand
CAAGTTGTCGCTTTTCTAAGCTCACGCAATAAATCAATGTCTAACTTCTTTGGCACTGGGTATTTCCCATGTAAGTTGCCTATCGCCGCTGCATAGGTGTCGATCCCGGTTGCTTCAACAAATGAACGCATACCTTCTGGAGTGCTAAAAGTCTTTTTAATTTCGTTATAATCAATTTTTTCTGTGTGCAAGTTTGATGAACCCCCAAAATAATGTGGTTCACTCTCTACTAAAGCTCCAGTTAATTTGGCATATTCAACAACTTGTTTTGTTTCGGTGATTATTTCTTCAACCGACGCATCTTTGCGTGACTGACTAATATCGATGTGTATAAATTCAAAGCCTGCTTCTATGCCGGCAATAGCAGCCGCTACGGTTGGGCTGTGATCCAGATTAATGTAGACCTCTATCCCAAGTTCATCTTTGTAATTATCAACCATATCTCGGACATTTTCTAAACCAAGCGCCTCGACTTCGCCCTGACTAACCTCAACCATTAAAGGTGCTTGCTTTGCAGCAGCAGCTCGAGCTATAGCTATCAGAGTGTCTTGATTGTCTATATTGAATGCCCCAAGTGCAAAATGCTCTGTACGAGCACGACGCATAGCATCTCGTGCATCCTGACAGTTTCTTCGCATCTGTTCTAAGCTTAACGCCATATTTTCCCACCTTTAATTTACATCTATAGCTATTCTACAGTTTGATAGTCTCTGCGACAATAGGACTTATGGTTAACGTTCTAGCGCTAGGAGCGGGTCTAACTGCTAACCATTTTGTGGGCAACCATAGAGATATGTGCTGCGGTCAAACCAAAGTGTTTCATTAACTCGTCAGGCTTGCCTGATTCTCCAAACCGATCACGAATTCCAATTCGCTTTATTGGCACAGGATATTCTTCGCCAAGTAGCTCAGACACTGCTCCGCCCAGACCGCCATTTACCTGTGCTTCTTCTAGGGTAATAACTTTTTTGGTCTTTTTGACACTTTGCAAAATAGTGATTGCGTCAAGCGGCTTAATCGTCGGACAATGCACCACCTCAACATCTATCCCGTCCTTAAACAACATCTCAGCTGCGGCCATAGCATGGTAAGTCATAGTACCTGTACTTATAAGCGTAATGTCATCTCCTTTGGCATAAACATAGGCTTTGCCTATTTCAAAGGGAGTCTTGTCAGTAGTAATTATTGGCGTTGCTTCTCTGGCCAGACGTAAATATGCGGGTCGTTTATCGTTAGCTAGGGCAAGCGTAGCCCTCTCGGCTTCTTTTGCATCTCCAGGGGCAATCACAACCATATTAGGCAATACCCTCATAAGAGCAATGTCTTCCAGCATTTGATGCGTTGCTCCGTCCGGGCCCACAGAAATACCGGCATGCGAGCCGACGACACGAACTGGCTGATCATTCAAGCAAATGGTTGTTCTGATTTGCTCCCAGTTACGTCCCGGGCTAAAAGCTGCATAGCTACTCACAAAAGGTATTTTGCCCATTGCAGCCAAACCGGAAGCAACAGTTACAAGATTTTGTTCAGCAACGCCGACTTCAATAAACCTGTCAGGGAAAGCGTCCTTAAAAAGGCTCATCTGAGTTGAGTCAGTCAGATCAGCGCAGGCCGCCACAACTTGTTCATTCAGCTCGCCCGCCTTTAGCAAACCCCTACCAAAACCCTTCCTAATTGGTTCGCTAGTAATGTCCTTAGCCATCACATCCTCAACTAAAAACAAATTACTCATGCTCGCTCCTTATTTTTCCGCCTAGAGTCCTGAGCTCATGAAGCGCCTTTTTTGCTTGTTCATGATCGGGCGGCTTACCATGCCAGTTGAAATCGTACTCCATAAAATTAACGCCCTTACCGGGTATGGTGTGCGCGATGATCATAACTGGTTTTTCGGTCATCGCTCTGGCCATTGAACAGGCATCAATGAACTGCTCAATGTTATTTCCATCAACCTCAATAACATGCCAACCAAAAGCTTCCCATTTGGCCTTAAGGTCCTCCAATGGCATGACTTGTTCAACCGGGCCATCGATCTGAATATTGTTACGGTCAATAATACCAATGACATTACTAAGTTTGTATTTGTTTACGAACATTGCCGCTTCCCAAATATTTCCCTCGTCAAGCTCGCCGTCACCCATAACAACATAGACCCAGCGGTGACTGTCACTATTCATACGCATAGCAAGCGACATTCCCGCCGCTTGACTCAGCCCACATCCTAAGGGTCCACTAGTATTTTCCATACCTGGTAATTTTGTTCGCTCTGGATGACCTTGCAAACGTGAACCAAACTGACGTAACGTTGATAATTCTTTCTTATCAAAATAGCCAGCATGAGCCATTGTTACATATCTTACAGGGACACAATGCCCGTTACTAAGTAATAATATGTCTCTTTCTTTCCACTCTGGGTCACCTGAATCTTGTTTTAAAATGTCAAAATAGAGTGCGGTAAAAATATCAGCCAAACCTAACGGTCCAGCACTATGGCCACTACCAGCAGTCTCAAGCATTTTAACAATATCCTGCCGGATATCATTAGCTTTTAACTCGAGTTCTTCGATGGAGTATGTTTTAGCTTTTGTCATTCTGGTTATGATTATATCAGATGACTTTTTTACAACGTTAACTCTTTAGCGCGTTTGCCTTTTTAGACTCAACAGAGGTTGCCGTTGTATTTCCTACATTTTGTATTTTTTAACAAAGGTTTACCATACAGCCGTAATGAAAGGAGTCCAGCCATGGAGTCAGAAAGAACAATAGAGATACCATTTTACTACCAACTGCCACCTACAGAAGCTCTAGAAGCTCAGCTACATAATTTAGGTGTCGCCAGGCAAAATCGTGAACAAAATTTACATGAATTAGTTGAACTTGAGGTGGCAGCAAATAGTTTAAGAAGAGCCCTGGGTCTTGATGAGAAAAAAGTAACCTATATCAGGCCACCAGTTACAGAAGAGATTGATAAACTGGTACGAGAAAGTGATGAAAAGGAAAAAGCAGAAGCCGTAGCTCAAATAAAGTTACTTGACTTACCAGAAGGGGTACGTCACGAGGTGCAATATCAAGAATATGTCGACTTAGAAATGTCAGCTTATACCAGGCACTTTACTTACGCAATTCATCGACAGGGCGATACAGTGTTGGTCGAATTTCGACGCGAGAGTCACGGAGACAGCCATGAAAGCAATAGCATAATACAGTACATCGCCTCACCATCTCTTGATAAGCCCTTGATAATCGAATTCGCTCAAGGTTCTAAACCATCCAATCTTGGTTTGGAAGTTGAAAAATCTAAAATCGGCTCTTGGCGCACATTTAAAGACAGACTTGAATCGGCTATGCAGTCACTAGAAGATCAGGCCTCCATAGCAAAGTTCATGCAGCTGCTAGAGAATACCGACATTGTCGATGGAAAATATAACGATGAAAAGCTAAAACAGCGAACTTTCGATCTTGGCAACGGCTTGTGTTATGAACTTGTAGCACGATATTACAATGACAACCGTAAACCAGCCCTCAAACTAACTGAAGTAGCAATAATAAATAAACTGGATGGTAAACGCACCAAAATAACTAGGATGAATGTACGCGAATTCAGATACGAAACATGGCCATATAGCTACAATCAACACCAATCAAGCAAAATGATACGTACAAGCTTTCTTACAGACCTGAAAACCATCCAAGCAATAAGTGGTAGCATAAAACCATCCACTGCAATAGAATGAATAGTAATGAGTCAGTTGTATTTCATAACCGGTAACCCTGGAAAATTCAATGAGGCGAAGAAACTTATCCCAGATATTCAACAAATTAATATAAACTTACCAGAAGAACAATCACTTGACCCACAAGAGATAATAACAAAAAAGCTTGAAGCTGCCGCTAAGCACGCCCCCGGCCAATATATCGTTGAAGACACTTCCCTTTACCTTGAAGGTATGAATGGATTTCCGGGACCATTGGTAAAATGGCTCCGTAAATCTCTTGGAAACAAGGGTATCTATGAGTTAGCACAGAAGCTAGAAAACAGCCGTGCAACTGCTAAAACAGTCATCGGATACAGTGACGGGATCCAGCCTCCTGTTTTCTTTGAAGGCAGCACAGAGGGTAAAATTGTCATGCCATATGGAAATGAAGGATTTGGTTGGGACGACATTTTTCAGCCAGACGGCTTAAATGAAACTTTTGCTGAGATGGGTGATGCGTACAAACCTGAATTTAGTATGCGTACTGAGGCTTTTAACAAACTTAGGGATTATTTATCTCAATAAGTCTACGATCTTATCGTAAGACACTTTGGGGTCTGTTGCTTTTTGAATATAGCCGCCAACGTTGAACACATCGACACCAGCATCAACTAGCTGTTGGGTATTCTCATCGTTAATCCCACCATCCCAGCCAATCTCGACATCAGAAAATTCGGATTGAATCTGATAAACCTTTTCTAATAATTTTAAGTCTGCTATCCCACCATGATGGCCAAGCTTGCCGCTAAATACTAATATATGATCAAAACTGTGCATTATTTGTTGAATATTATCGACGGGTGTGTCCTGTAGAATACACAATCCTACTTTAATATCGGCCTTATGCAATTCTGCCACAAAATGCATGTGATGCACCTCGGCCTCCGCCTGAACGATGACCATATTAGGGCGAAGATTTATAAGAGCTTGAAGTTGCTCCATTGGATTCTGAAACATCAAATGTATATCGACTGTGATTGATGAAGGTATCTTGAGATTGGCCAGGCTAGGAGATTTAGTTGACGTGAATATACCGTCCATCAGGTCTACATGCACCCTGCTAGATAACCGAGCGGCAGTTGTTAGCTGACTATTAAACTCATTGATGTCATAAGCTGTGACCGTAGGACAGACAATTGCCATCTACAGTTCATCCATTTCTTTTATCCTGCGCTTAAATCTTGCTGCGCCAGCAAATGGCGTATTGAGCCAAGTCTCAACAACCACCCTGACTTCGTCTTTTTCCAAAACACTAGCTGGCAGACACAATACATTACTATCATCATCATTACGCGCCGACCTAACCGATTCTCTGTCATAGCCAAGACAAGCCCTGATCCCCTTGAATCGGTTTGCAGCCATACACATACCTTG
This sequence comes from uncultured Candidatus Saccharibacteria bacterium, assembly GCA_964590725.1. Classification (GTDB taxonomy): domain Bacteria; phylum Patescibacteriota; class Saccharimonadia; order Saccharimonadales; family JACQNP01; genus CAZPWF01. The sequence goes on along the minus strand of CAZPWF010000002.1, from coordinate 28,508 downwards.
ACCACTACCACAAATCAAGATTCCTTTTGGCTCAGCATCCTTGCTAGTCAAGATATCATTTACTACACGTGCGGCAAAAACAGGAAAATCATCATCAATATTTGGCTTGGAATCACCGTCATCTTTAACTGAATATCCAGCACGTTTTAAGTACTCAATAAGACTGCGTCTTAGACGAAATCCGTTGTGATCTGCTCCGACATAAATCTTCATAAGACTAGCTCTATTTATGCAAGAGTCGACCGACGTCTGACACTACTTCTACAAGTCGATTACTATAACCCCATTCATTGTCATACCATGCAACGACTTTTAGCATCGTGCCACCAACAACATTGGTAAGTTTTAGGTCAACAATTGCTGAGTGACTATTACCGATGTAATCACTCGATACGAGTTCTTCATCTGTAACTGCAAGGATGCCCTGATAAAAAGGTTCTTTTGCAGCTGCACGAAAAGCGTCGTTTACTTCATCTGGGGTTACTGGTCTTTTGGTTATAATTACAAAGTCGCTCAAACTAACAACCGGAGTAGGTACACGCACGCTCATGCCTCCAAATATGCCCTTAAGAGCTGGCAATGCTTCACCCGCCGCAATAGATGCACCGGTAGTAGTAGGCACAATATTTTCAGCTGCACTGCGGGCTTCCCGCAAATCTTTAGCTGGAGCGTCCTGTAGTACCTGGCTAGCCGTATAACTATGAACAGTTGTCATCATAGCCTTGTCTATACCAAAGTTGCTTTCAATAACTGCAGCAACAGGTGTTATACAGTTAGTCGTACAACTGGCATTACTAATAATTTCGCTAGCTGTTTCTAGCTTATCTTCATTGACTCCTAGTACAATCGTTGTAGCACCTTCACCCTTTGCCGGGGCCGAAATCACGACACGCTTAGCGCCCGCATCAATATGTGCTTTGGCTTTTGAGGGATCCACAAAAAAGCCTGTAGACTCAATCACTACGTCCACGTTGTTTTCTTTCCATGGCAATTGAGCGGGATCACGTTCTGCGAGCACGACAATGTGTTTACCGTCAATTGTTATGCCCTTTTCGTCATAGTCGACTTCTTTAGGATATGTACCGTAGTTACTGTCGTGTTTTAAAAGGTGTGCCAACGTCTTAGTGTCTGTTAGGTCATTGATCGCTACAATCTCTATGTCACTTCTATCAAACGCGACCTTAAACGCGTTTCGGCCAATTCTTCCAAAACCATTAATTGCTATGCGTGTCTTCATTCCCACCCCCAACTTTAGCTGATACTTATTATAAGTCTTATTGTATAAGCATAGCCACTATGCTGCAAGTAACTTACTGATCGTTCCAACGTTCTATACATTCGTGAATCGTAGCTTTGGCATCGTCGATACCACCCCAACCAAGAACTTTAGTACTTCCGGGCTTTTTCAAATCCTTATAGTGACTAAAGTGATGTGTAACTTGTTTCTTCCATTGGTCAGAAACATCTTCAATAGACTTAATCTCATCACCCCAGTGACGATCATCATCGGCCACACATACAACCTTGTGGTCCATTTCGCCATCGTCTTCAAAATTCATGATACCAATTATGCGACCGGTTACTTTCGTGCCAGTAGGAACCGCTCCATCAAGAAGCAACAATACATCTAATTCATCTCCATCTTCGTCGAGAGTTTGAGGTATAAAACCATAATTACAAGGCTTGGCAAAAATACCAGGCTCTACTCTGTCGAGTTCAAAAATCGCTTTTTTTCGATTCCATTCGATCTTTAGATTCGATCCCTTGGGTATTTCGTTAATAATCGTTACGAGACCAGCGTCGATATCGCCTGGATCAAGTACTTTATTAAAATCAGCCATTATTCCTCCTTTATTTCAGTAATATTGTACACTAGTGAGAAGAAGTATTATGAAAATTATCGGACACCGCGGGGCAGCAGGACTTGCTCTAGAAAATACATTGCCAAGTTTTGAGCTTGCCAAACTAATTGGTGTCGACTCTATTGAATTAGACGTACATAAAACCAAAGACAATCATCTCGTGGTCATACATGATGCCGACTTACGTAGAGTAGCGCCAAATCTTAAAAATACACAAGTCCGTCGACTGAGCCTAAAAGAATTAAAAAAGATCACTCTTCGAGATAATCAATCTACTATCCCTACACTTGAAGAAGTACTGACATCGACTCAAGATACTCCTCTGTACATAGAGCTTAAGGCTGAAGGCTGCACTGATGATCTGATTAAGATATTGAATAAATATAAAATAAACAAAGTTACAATTGCGTCGTTTAAACTTAATGAACTTTCAATACTCAGAAAGTTACGACCAGATTTACGACTGTTCGGACTAGAGCGAACAAAACCAATCGATATCATTCATTATGCCCGAACGCTTAAACTTGACGGCATTGGACTCAATTTTTGGCTACTTAATCCTCTAACCTACCTACTCGCACGTCGCGCGAACCTCGGTATGTACGTATATACAGTGAATAATCGTTTTATCGGAAAGCTTATTCACTTAATCTACCCGAAGGTTGAGGTGTGTACAGACCACCCTGAGTACTTCGTTAAACACCCATACCCAATTGTAGAAAGTATTGAAAAAGCTAAATCAGGATTGGACGCTTAGAAGCATGGAGGCCACTTTCATAAGTAAGCATCAGGAAAACCCGAGCATTACCACATACTTCTTTAAACCTAAAAACAATTTACAGTACACTGCGGGTCAGTTCATAGAACTAACGCTGTATTCGACTACAGCATTAAACGACAACCGCCGGTGGTTTACATTATCGTCTTCGCCAACAGAAGAGCTGCTCAGTATAACTACCCGACACCCTCAAAATCAATCAGAATTCAAAAAACATCTTCAAAAACTAAAGCCAGGTGATCCAGTTAGCATAAGCCAATCAATGGGTGATTTTGTGCTTCCAAAAGACAAGACCATTCCAATATTGTTTGTTGCAGCCGGAATAGGAATCACACCTGTCAGAAGCATGTTGAAATATCTTGCCGACTCAAAACAGAATAGACAAATCACAGTTCTTTATTTTGTTAGAAACCACCCTGATGCTTGTTTCGATGACATCCTTCGGTCTCAAAACAACCCTGTGCATGTTATCGTCCTCGACACTACCAACGACAATCTACGCGATAAAGAGCTACTCAAAAGCGTCACAGACTACCTAAAAGGTGATCAACAGCAAGTATACCTGTCTGGACCCGAGAAAGTTGTTGAATTAATAAATGACGAACTAACCCAACTCGTGAGCCCACTGACCCGTATTCATACTGACTTTTTCCCAGGTTATAGTAAAGTTTAGTTTTCGAATTCTGACTGACCGGGTATGTCAAACTCTAGTATCTTCTTTTGTATAGTCAAATACTGTTCGATCTCTTTGTCACTTAAATCAAATAACCAATATCGCATTGCGTTATGTATGGACTGATTAGCATCGTACGCTAATCTACGACCCGACCGAGTTGTTGATAAATATCTAACTCTTCTGTCCTTGACTGAAACCTTCTGTCGTACTAATGACCGCTTTATTAAATACCCGACGATTATTGTCGCCTGAGGCGTATTCATGTCAAACATTTGTGCTAGCTGTGTCACTGTAAGCGTGCCGTTCTTATCGTTTGCAAGCGTATCAAGAAATTCCCACTCTGTAACACCCAGTTCATAACTTTTTAGTGCCCTAGTGACTAATATTTTAAGTGCTGATGAGGTGCGAGAATGAAGCGTAAGCCATTCAGTAGTATTAAATATTCTTTCTGCCTCAAGCCCTGTTGTAGACTGGTCGCCCTTAATTCTTATCGGCACCTTCAGCGCCACAATTACACGCCTTTGGTTTTATCTTCAAGAAATTCACGAATATGTAAAGCAGCTGTGGCGCCTTCACCGGCCGCACTAGCTATTTGCATCGTTGCGCCACTACGAACGTCACCAGCCGCAAACACGCCCGAAATACTGGTTTCAAGGTTTTTGTCGGTCTTGATTAATCCAACTTCATCCAACTCAATTGCACTCGACTTCAAAAATTGGGTATTAGGTAACAAACCGATGAATACAAAAACACCGTCGGTGGGAAATTCAACTTTTTTACCATCTTTTGTTGCATTAACTTTTGATACTAAACTATTACCACTTGAACTATCACCAACTATTTCATCGGTAGTCGTATTTAGGTGAACAGTAATCTTCTCATTCTTTTCAAGTTCATGAATAAGCACTTCTGATGCCTTCAAAGAACTCCGCACTAATAAATCTATCTTTGTAGCAAACCTGGTAAGAAACAAGGCTTCCTGTACGGCTGAATTTCCACCTCCGACAACTACAAGATGTTTATCGCGATAAAAGGCCCCGTCACATGTTGCGCAATAATGCACGCCGCGCGCATAGTATTCTGCCTCGCCAGGTATCCCAAGTTTTTTGTAATCACTTCCAGTAGCGATCAAAACGGCTCTAGCTTTAACTTCACCATCGGAAGTATCCAAGCTTTTATAATCTTTTTTATCAACAATTTTAAATACTTCACCTAGCTGGATGTTGGCTCCGAATCTCTCGGCCTGTTTTCTTAGACTTTCAGATAATTCAAGCCCCGCAATCCCTTCGGCAAATCCAGGATAGTTGTCGATCCAATCTGTTATTGCTGCAAGACCACCTATAACGCCTTTTTCATACAGTACAGTCTCAATATCCTCGCGAGTTGTGTAAATAGCTGCTGTTAGAGCTGCCGGACCCGCCCCAACCATAACTACGTCGTGAATCTTTTCTTCGGTCATGTTTAGTTTACCGCAGGAGCTAACTTGGCAAGATTATATCCGACTATAACTTCTTTGGTTTCATCTTCTTTTGTAACAACCGTGACTGGTACTGCTAACTGTCCGCTAACCTCAAAAGCTTCTTTTTGTCGTTCAGGATTGGTATCTAGATTAACTTCATCATAGGAGTAACCCTTAGCCTGTAACCATTTTTTTACCATAACACAATAAGCGCATGTATTAGTTGTAAATATTGTTATATTTTTGACCATTATCTTGATCCTTTGTTAGTTATTTAATTTCTACGATTGAGTATATATAGCGTTTATGGTTGCGTCAATACCCCCACATGTTGTGTTTATTGCTTCACTGACACCATTTCTATGTCAAACACTAGCGGCTCATTGGGGCCAATCTTAGGAGGGCTCCCTGCTTCACCATAAGCAAGGGATGCTGGGATAATAAGACGGCGAGTACCACCAACTTTCATACCTGGTACCCCCTGTTGCCAACCTTTTATTACAGCGCTTAATGGAAATTCGGCAGGCTGCCCGCTATCCTTTGAACTTTCAAATATAAGACCGTCTTTTGCGACCGCACCTGTGTAATGTGCTGTCACTGTAGCTCCCTCTTTGACAACTTCTCCAGTACCTTCCTTTAAGTCTACTGTCTGAAGAGTTTCAACTTTAGATACTGGCGTAAAGCCTTCTAGTTTCGTGTTCGCCAATTTACCCTCCTGTGTTTGTTGATTATTTTCTGGTTGTGTCTGAGCGCTGTTTGCGTCTTTTGGAGCACTATTATCTTTTCGAATCTGCCAGATCACCGCCAAACTGAAGGCAATTGAAGTTCCCAAAAATAATACTGCAGCAACAAGAGCAAAAACTCGTTCATGCGGTTTAGCCATATACCCTCTCACTCCTTTAACTGTACTAGTATACTCCCAATCGAGCTATACGTTTGTAGTTATTTCAACAGCAGACTTTGGCCAACCATCTTTAACTGATAAAAGTATAAACTCTTTTAATTGCCTTGAGACAAATGGCTTTTCAGACAACTCATTTATAGCAACCCATGTTGGGTTATATAAATTCTTGCCCATTTTGTTTATAGCTTGCTCTTCGGCATCAGGATGTAATTGTGGTTCACCGGAAACGTATTTACATAGATAAATATACTGATCTCCATACGGATCACCAGAATGTTCAACTGCTATGAAGCTCGGATCAGAAAAAATAACCATGGTTTCTTCTTCTACTTCTCGCCACAATGCCTGTTCTGGCGTTTCGCCAACTTCTATATTTCCACCTGGTAGTGTGTCATATTCTTCACCGAATTTATTACGATGCATTACTAATAACTTATTGTCATTTATAATTATCGCTCTGACTGCTTTTCTCATATCAATTATTATATCCTAGATTACTATTAAGCCTGCATCTCAAAACTCTTTAGTTTTTGCTTAGATTTTTCACTACCCTTTCCTTGCTGAAGCCTCAACAATTCTGCATATATACCATTCGATTTCGCTAGTTCGGCCGGACTACCCACTTCGTCAATGGTGCCATTTTTCAGAGTGATAATCTGATCTACATTTTGAATCGTACTAAGTCGGTGTGCAATTATTATTGTTGTACGGCCTTTCATAAGGCGCTCTAATGCCTCTTGTACCATATGTTCGCTCTTACTATCAAGACTACTAGTTGCCTCATCCAGGACGAGAATAGGAGCGTCTTTCAATAGAGCCCTAGCTATTGCAATCCTTTGCTTTTGGCCTCCAGACAACTTAAGGCCGCGCTCGCCTATCTGTGTGTCATAGCCTTTATCAAATTTCTCTATAAACTCGTGGGCATTGGCTGCTTTGGCAGCCGCGATTATTTCTATCTCTTTAGCCCCCGGGTTAGCGTAGCCGATATTTTCCTTTATAGATCCACTAAAAAGTGCAGGGTCTTGAAAAACCACACCAATATTACGCCTAAGAGAAGTCTGGGTAACTTCCGCAATGTTTTGCTGATCTATTAATATTTTTCCTTGTTCTGGCTCATAAAGTCTCATAAGCAGGTTAGTGAGCGTTGTCTTACCTTCACCGCTCTCGCCTACTAAGGCAATTTTGGTGTCCGGCTGAATGTCTAGGTCAACCTTTTTTATAACCGGTTGATTTTTGTCATAACTAAATGAAACTTTTTGGAACGAGACTCCTCCCTGATTTACTTTGAGCTCTTTTGCGTTTTTTATATCAACAATCTGAGGCTTTATATCCATAATCTCAAAATAATCTTTGCTATCGGCTACAGCACGCTGTGTGTTTTCGACCAAAAAGCTAATTGTAAAAATTGGTATCCTAATCTGCATGGCATACAAGATTAAGGCAACCGCTTGCCCCGGACTGTAAACACCCTTTGCGCCTTGTATAAATATAAACAAGTAGACGGCGTAGAAAATTACGTTTAGCACTAGTCGACGCTCAACATCTTTTTTATGCCAGTATTTTGATTGAGGCACGTTGGTTTTTAAGACCGTGTTTAGATGTTTGGCAAAAAATGATAATTCTCGTTTTTCCTGGTTGTAACTTTTGACTACTTTTATCTGACCAATTGCCTCAGCAAAACGACCACTGGCAATATCAGTATGATGATTTTTCTTGTGCTGATAATCCTGCCATTTACTACTAGTACGAACCGTCATCCAAATAAAAATTGGATAAAGCATAAATAAAAGTAAGGCTACCTGCCAGCTATATATTGCTACGACGACTAATGCAAAAATGGTACTGAAAATGAATTGTAAGAAGCTATTACTCATCATCTGCATGAATGTTGTAATCTGAGCAATCGAGCGGTTTAATCTGTTAATTATTTTGCCTGACAACTCAGTATCAAAATAACGCTGCGGCAAACTTAATAAATGTTCATAGTACTTTTGGCTTAACAACATGTTTAGTTTTGCCGCCATCTGATCGCCTAAATAACCGCCTATATTACTTATCAATGTGCCGCCTATATCGATCAAAAATATGCCTGTAGCTAACAAAATCATAAGTTCAACTTTCGCATGAGTACCTTTGCGAATTTCATCAATTGCCCAACCCGATAAAGCAGGTAGCAACAGATTCAAAAGTGCCAGCAAAATTGACAGTAGACTTACAGCAACGTAGTATCGCCAAAGCGACGAAGTAGTTTTAAGAATCTTCCAGAGGTATTTCATGCCTAAAGTCTAACCGCGCCCAATGACTCTTCTGCAGAGCTAGCAATTTCTTGCATTAGAGAATTTACTTCTTCTGTTACAAGAGTCCGATCATGATGCGTCACTTTTACTCGTAGGGTAATATGCTTTTGACTTTTATCTTCTGACTGATATATGTCGACAGGGCTAATAGTTATAATATAGCCGTGCATTTTCTCAGCTTTTTCGGAAACGCTACTAACAACTCCAAACACATCTTCGTAATTAACTGTTGAATTCACCTTCACACTTAAATCTTGTTCAGAGCTTGGGAAACGTGACAGTGGTGAATAGACTTTAGGCCGGCGAAGCTTCATTAACTGTTTAATATCAAGCTCGAAACCGGCAACAAAATTTGGCAACTTAAGATTCTTTCTAACCTTAGACCTAAATTCGCCAATCTCACCTAAAAACTCACCATTTTTTGTTTTTATTAAGGCTGTTCTTTTTGGTTCGAACGGCGCAAAAGCTTGTTTTGAAACATTAAGTTTAGGTTCATAATCAGCCGCGGGTTCAAAAACAGCAGCTATTCCAAGCTCTGCAAGGATGTAATCTAAATATTTTCTCGCTTGGTAATAAGGTAAGCCGGAGTACTTAGATTTTGCAGTCTTATCGTCAGTAGCAAATACAAAAGCTAACCTCTGTTCTTCAATTGGCAGACCATCCTTATCCATAAAGTCATTGCAGTGAGACTTACCAATCTCGAACAATGCAAACTCATTATGTCCAGATTTAATATTTGAGTGAACTTTGTCTAGTAAACTCGGGACTAAGCTTAAGCGATAATACTGAAGATCCGGACTTAACGCATTGCTAAGTTTAAACGCAAAATCCTTATCTTGCCCAACCTTATCGATCAAATTACCGTGAACAAAACTATAGGTAAGCACCTCGTTTGCTCCACAGCTCGATAAAACTGACCGAATTTCATTCTTCAGATCAACAACGGGATTCTTCTTCACAGGAGTTAAATCACGTTTTGGTAACTCAACTGGCAGCTTATCAAACCCGTAAAGCCGCCCGACTTCCTCAACAACATCCTCTGGTAGTTCAATATCAGTGCGCCAAAATGGATAATCGACTAGCAAATTATCGTTTTCAGCCTCAACTATAAATTCGACATTTTCTAGTAACTGTTTAATTTCTTTAGCACTAAGACTAGAGCCAAGTCGATCATTGATAAAACCTACGCTAACGTTAACCTTGTTCATTAATGGTAGATCTCCGCGAACATCAAACATCTTGGATGCTATTTCTCCGCCATACTGCTCAGAGATATCATAAATAATCTTAGCCAAAATACGATCGTTCTGATAAATACTTTGGCCTTTTGTAAAACGAGTAACCGCATCCGTAAATAAGCCGTACTTCATACTTGTACGACGGATGTTATACATATCAAAATTTGCACATTCTAGAATGATATTTTTGGTGTTTTCATCAACTTCTGTTTCAATGCCGCCCATAATACCGCCAACACCAATTGCCTGCCTGTCGGTTGCAATCACAACTGAAGGCGCGTCAAACTCGACAGTCTTACCATTAAGCAAAGCAATTTTGTCGCCATTTTTGGCCTGGCGTGCAATCAAAACCGGAACATGCCCGCTAAGCTTCGCGACTTTATCATAATCATATGCATGTGTTGGCTGACCAGTTAATTGTGAAAAATAGTTCGTAATGTCGACGATGTTATTGATCGGCTTAATGCCGACTCGCGTCAAAAATGCTTGCATCCAAATTGGGCTAGGTGCAACTTTTATTCCACTCATAGCAGCAGCCATAAATCGTGGCACTAACTTGTCGTCTTCAACCCTCACTTCCAGCGGCAGCTTGGTGCTAGGAACTTGGCACTCGGTACTCTTCGTGTACCAATCTGGGCTTTGGAATGCTAATCCTTGAATACCTGCTAGTTCGCGCGCAACTCCCAATATTCCAAAACAGTCTGGCCGATGAGTAAACATCTTGTTTTCACAATCGATAATAACATCGTCAAGCCCATAAAGCTGTTTGAATGAGGTTCCTGGTTTTATTAACTCTTCGCCGACTTCTTTAATATCAATTTCTAAAATACCTTCGTGATTGTCGCTAATATCTAGCTCTGCAGGACTAGCTAACATGCCGTTGCTAACCTGGCCACGAATTTCGCGAACTTCCAGAACAAATGGATCTTTGGTAATCGTGCTTGGGACAGTCACGCCGGGCGGTAGCCATGCAACTGTTAGACCAGCACGAACATTTGGAGCACCACATACTACTTGCACGTTATCATCTTCGTCACGTTCAACATTTTGCGTTAGCCCACCATCATCAATTTTACAAACACTAAGTTTGTCGGCATCAGGGTGTTTTATGCACGAGACGACCCTAGCAACAATGATATTGTCGTAACGTGGGCCAAAGTACTCAGCATCCTCCACAGCGCCGAGTTGCGCACCGATTAGACGTAAGATCTCCTCTGCACCAACAGAATTAATATCAACATTGCTATAGTATTGTGCAACCTTTAGACTAACTTTCATGCGAATTGCCTCAAAAAATCTAGTTTTGCGGATTCAAAATGTCGAATGTCTTCAATGCCGTTTTTAAGCATAACCATTCGTTCGATTCCAAAACCCCATGCAAAACCAGTATAAACTTCAGGATCAATGTCAGCCATCTTAAGCACATTAGGATTAATCATTCCGCAGCCGCCGAGTTCCAACCACTGTTCAGCTTCACTGTTATCTTTACGCAATATAGCCGGCCTTTCTACAGCAAATTCAAAACTTGGTTCTGTGAAAGGAAAATAAAACGGCTGAATCTTAACATTCAGATCCTGGCCAAAGAACTCGCTCATATATGCTTTAAGTACAGCGATTAAGTTTCCTACGGTTACACCCTTATCAACGTATACACCCTCTATTTGATAAAAGGTATGTTCGTGCGTTGCGTCAAGGTCCTCATTTCTAAAAACTCTATCGACAATAACCGATGCAATAGCACCTCCATTAGACAATCGTTCTAAATACTTCTTTAAAACGCGATTTTGCATAGTACTAGTATGGGCTGGGGCGATCAACCCGTCGGTAGTCATAAAGGTATCATAATCATCCTTAGCAGGATGGTCTGCTGGGAAATTAAGGCTCTCGAACATATGATAATCATCATCTATCTGACGAGATTCTTCCACATCAAAACCCATACGAGTAAATATATCGCTTATGATTTTCATTTCTTTAGTCAGAGGGTGAATACTGCCGCTCTCTACTGTCAGTAATTTAGGTCGTTTCTCAAATGGCACGTTTATATCAAACGGAGCTGTAACATCAATTGCTTCAACATTTTCGCTTTCCTCAACATTACTTTCAACCATTGCTTGAAGGCTTTTCTTTAGCTCATTTATTTCTTTACCGAAAAGTGCGCGATCTTCCTGGGCTAATTGTGGCAATTCGGAATACAGCGCCTTTAATTCGGGAGCTCGTAAAATTAATCGTTTATCCTCCAAGGTATCTAATTTCTTGGCAAGCTGCTCAGCAACTTCAGCAATACGTGCATTTTGATAAGTCATTAGGATTATTATAGCAAGTCAGCCTCTGTTACAATAGTGTTATGGCAAATTTTTCATTTGATATTGTTTCCGACTACGATAAAGCTGAGATGAATAACGTCTTTGATCAAACCCAGCGAGAGATTGACAGCCGCTATGACTTTAAAGGAACCAGCGCGCAAATTGAGTGGCTCGACGCAGATAAAAATGGGTTCAAGATTACCGGAGATAGCGATTACCAGATTGATGCAATTTTGGATACTGTTCGTAAAAAACTAGCCGCCCGAAATCAAAGTCAAAAAGTACTTGACGTAAGTAAAGATACGATAACAAGCAACTTAAAAACTACTAAGGATATTCCTTTTGTTCAGGGTCTGGACCAGGACAAAGCAAAGAAAATAACTAAACTTATTCGTGATGAAGCACCAAAAGTAAAAACTCAGATTCAAGGTGATGAAGTCAGAGTCATGAGTAGCAGTAAAGATGAATTGCAGACTGTTATGCAATTACTAAAAGCCCAAGATTTTGATTTTGCGATAAGTTTTACTAATTTTCGCTAATTTTCATAAATAACTTCTCTAGCAAAAAGCTACATACCCCGACTATAACTCCACAGGAACTTAATAATAAAGCAATTATTGAATCGAATGACCAAGCAATTGAAACTATCGGGCAAAACAAAACCCAGCCAACCGTAACTAGTAGTATTTTGAACTTTGTTAATCCAATTGAAATCGACAATGCCTGATATATATTAAGCACTACTTTACGTATTACTCTGGAAAACAACCACCAAATG
>CAZPWF010000002.1:0-16110 GCA_964590725.1 uncultured Candidatus Saccharibacteria bacterium | reverse complement strand
CGTTTTCGCATGTTGGTAACTTTATTTTACAATAAACATTAGAACTTATGAATAATAACCAATCTACCCTGGAACTTTGTCGAACAGTACTTGATACTAACGATCAAGGTAATCACACAGTTCCAGCCGCCGGAATGTACCCTCATCAATGGCTATGGGATAGCTGTTTTATATCTATCGGACAAAGACATTATGATATTGAACGCGCTAAACAAGAACTACTTAGCCTAAAGCGTGGTCAATGGGCCAACGGCATGATGCCAAATATGATATTAAGCAAAACAGGACGCCATATTCGTCACGGTAATGTGTGGCGAAGCTGGCTTAATCCAAACGCACCAGACGGGATAGTGACTAGTGGCATAACTCAACCACCGATGCTTGCCGAGGCAGTGGTTAAGCTTGGTGAAAAAATGCACAGCAGTGAAAGGGTTAGTTGGTATCAAACAATGTACCCAATGCTACTAAGCTACCATCAGTGGCTTTACAATGACCGCGATCCACATAATGAAGGGCTAGTACTGCAAATACACCCCTGGGAGACTGGTCTGGATAATACGCCGCCATGGATGCAGGAATTGCTTGAACATCAGCTACCACTTTGGATAAGAACTGCGAATTTTCTTCACCTAGAACCGCTAATCAATATGGTGCGCAGTGATACTAAGTTTGTGCACGCAAGTGAACGACTTTCTACTCTAGAAGCTATGGCCTTATATAGTGTGCATCGTAGGCTACGCCGCAAAAACTATGATACTAACAGAATACTGTCACATTCTCTCTTTGCAATCGAAGATGCTACGTTTAATGCAATATTCATCCGAGCTAACGAACACTTAAAACATATTTCAAAAACTATTAGAAAGCAACTTCCGAACGATTTAAAGGAAAAAATTGAAAGGAGTAAATCAGCATACGAACAGCTATGGGATCAATATGCAGGACAATATTATTCTCGTGAGTTTGTAAGCCATAAGCTAATAAAGATTCCAAGTATCGCTACGCTTATGCCGCTTTATGCAGGCAGTATTAGTCAAGACAGAGCCAAGCAGCTAGTTAGACTATTAGAAGATCCTCATCAATACGGAACCAACTACCCCGTCCCCAGTGTGCCGCTAAGCTCAGAGTGGTTCCAGGCGCGACGCTATTGGCAAGGCCCAACTTGGATAAATACTAACTGGCTAATCATCGACGGTCTTCGCAGATACGGTTTCCATGATCATGCTGAAACATTAAAAGAAACAACTATTGAACTCGTTGAAAAATCTGGCTGCTACGAATATTTTAGCCCAATTGACGGTTCACCGGCGGGTATTGCAGACTTTTCCTGGACCGCCGCTCTCACCATAGACCTTTTAAACAACTAGTCGTCATCTCTTGGCTTATCAATCAACAATGGCTCTACTCCTGGTGATGTGTCAGCAATTTTTACCACATCTTTATCTATCTTTTTCAGTTCCTTGTGGGCAGCATTGTAATGATTTACAGTCGTGCCTAAACTAGAGCCAAGCTTTTGCATGAAAGTTTCGTAACTTCCTATGTGGCGGCCCAACTCACCCACCCTTTTCTGAATCTCTTTGGCTTGCTCTTCGATCTGCAAACTTCTAAGTCCTTGTAACACTGTTTGAAGATACGCCATGAAACTAGTCGGGCTAACAATAATAACGTGCTTTTCCTGAAAGGCATATTCGATGAGATCCCGTGAATTGGTAGCTGTTGTACCAACTTTATTAATTAGCAGATCGTAGTAAAGTGACTCGCTAGGTATAAACATAAAAGCAAAATCCATTGTATTTTCGTTTGGACGTATGTATTTACTTGTTTCATCTATGCGATTTTTCAAATCAGTTTTGAATTTTTTAACAAGTTCGTCTTTGGTTTTTTTATCGGCTTCCTCGATTATACGATTGTAATTCTCTAAACTAAACTTACTATCTACTGGCAATATTTTATCTTTATCCAAAAATATTACAGCATCTACAATCTCGCCGTCCTTAAATTTATACTGCGTAGCAAAACCCGATGGCGGCATGACATTTTCTAAAACACTCTGCAGATAATATTCTCCGACCACCCCTCTTTGCTTTGGGTTCTGTAAAGCATTTTGTAAGCTTTTCAATTCGTCCGCTACGCTCACTACCCTCTGGTTAGTCTCGTCAAGCTTAGCCAAACGCTGTGTTACGTCTGCAATAATCTTGGCACTTTGGGCAAATTGTTTTTGCATATTATCGGTCATCTGTGTTTGTGACTGTTGAAGTTTTTGGTTTAAATTTTCGTGTAGGCTATCTTTAAGCTCGCCAACGCCCTTATTCAAACTATCCAAATCTGTTTTCAGCAAACTGGTCGCCTGATCATTCTTAAGTCCTGAAAGTTTTTGGTTTAGAATAAAAATAATTACGCCAAACCCCAATATCACTGTAAAAAGAAGCACTACACCCATTGTATCCATAAGAGTTAGTATAACCGTTCGATCACTCTTATGCTACATCAATCAATGAAGTGGTGAGCCAGGCTAATTGCGCCACCCACTACTACGACGCCCGTTATAAGCATAGCTACCTGAATGTCGATTATTCTCTTATTCAGCGAAGTATTGTGAATTTCTGGGATAATATCGCTAAGCGCAATATATAGTAAAAAGCCAGAACTCAATCCAAGCAATATACCTACTGGTAATTTTTCCGTAGTCCCCAATCCGTAAACTAATATTGCAACAATTACTGTCGCAAAGTTACTTAGCATTGTTATTATTAAAGCCCTGACTCTGTCCAAGCCCTTACTTACTAACAACCCAAAATCAGCCGCATTATGGGGAACTTCATGAATTGCTACAGCAAAAGTCGTGATTATGCCTGTAGGCACATTTATCAAGAAACCTGCGGCAATCGCAACGCCATCCAAAGCATTATGCATACCATTGCCAATTATAATAAGTGAGACTTTAGAGTCCTTGGACTTATCGGCATCGCCATGGTTGTGATGGAACCACCCCAAAAACCTTTCTCCCAGGAAAAAAAGTATAATACCCGCCAACACCGATACAAGAACTAGAGATATGCTTGAAGTTTCTAGACCGTCTACTAACAGATCTAAAAATACTGCAGAAAGTAAAGCTCCAGCTGCAAATGGTGTCGCAAATTCCGTCATTTTTTTAGTATTCTTGCTGCCAATAAACAAAAATAGACAACCGACCAAAGAAAACAGACCGCCTAAAATGCTATAAATAATGACTTCTGTGTAATTTGACATCTTAAAGTAACAATACAAAACAATAATTATTTTTGCAATTTTGTCGCATTTTATGATATATTTGCGACATGGCACAGATATCATCGTCCCTGGATAGCCACTTAAAAAGCTATGGTTTTAGTGTTACGAAAACAAGAAAGCAAATATTTGATTCTCTACAAGGTCATGAGCCACTTACCATGACACAAATAATTAGCGCAAACAGCATGGTAGACCGAGCAAGCGTGTATAGAGCTATCGAATTATTTGAAAAAATTGGCATTATACAAAGATTACATATAGGTTGGAAATACAAGATAGAGCTAACTGACATGTTTAATGATCATCACCATCATATAAGCTGCATAAAATGTGGACGGTTGGATGTTTTAGATGAATCCGATCATTTAGAAAAACTAGTATCGCAGATTGCAATTCATAAAAAGTACAGACCCGTGTCGCATCAAATGGAAATAAGTGGCATCTGCCTTGACTGCCAAAATAAATGACCCCGAGTAATAACTCAGGGTCGACGGAAGTCTCTCACTTCCTCAATAATCATAAGCCTAATGGTACGTTTCTACAAGCTATAATGTATATATCATGAATAATGAGTTCGAAATAATAACTATCATCTATAATCCTATGGGTACAAGTGGCAAAGCAAAAATTCGAGCTGAGCGTTTATACCGGCAGCTTAAACGTCGACGTATCTCACATATTGAACTACTCCCCTCCGAATACGCGGGACATGCCGAAGTGATCGCATACGAAAAAGCAGTAAAATATATTAGACCGCTCATAATTTCGGTAAGTGGCGACGGCGGATATAACGAAGTAATTAACGGCACGCTAAAAGCAAAGTTAGAAAAACGCAATCGAAAACCTGTTTGCGCAATCCTAGCCGCGGGTAACGCAAACGACTACCGCAAAGCCACAGCCAAAAGGCCGCTCATTCGTGCGATAACCCATAATGCTCCTGAATTAGTTGATATATTACAGATCCAATTTGGCCGAACCAATCGTTTTGCACACTCATACATAGGTGTAGGTACCACCGCAGAAACAGCAGCCGAACTAAATCAATCTCAACTCACTAGATGGAAAGAGATAAAGATCGTTACGAGAAATCTGTTAAATTTTCGACATTTTTCGATTATTGAGCCATCAGGGCGTGTGAGAGAAATAGACAGTCTAGTATTTGCTAATATACATCGCATGTCAAAAGTAATCAGAATCAATACGCACACCGACCTTCATGATGGATTATTTAGTGCTATCCTAATCCCACATAGAAGTAGATTGAAGTTTTTTTATTTACTTATAAAGCTTGTTGTTTTTGGAGGTAAAAATCCACCACAACTTTCTTCATATACTTTCCAGCTTAAGAACCCACAGCTAGGTCAACTTGACGGAGAAGTTATAGCTCTTACTGCGAAGACAGATATAACTGTCTCGATTAACGCTTCGATTCTAGAAACAATTAGCTAATTCATTAAGTATTTTTAGTTTTAATGCGAAAAAAGCGCGTAATTTTACCGTCAAGCAACAGATGGCTAAAGTAACCTGCGACCGCTGCGCCATAAAGCAGTAAAGCGGTCGGCATTATTGCGGGTTTATAAACATAAGTCACTAAAACCACCGGTAGTGGCACTACTAGTATTGCGATCTTTGTATGCGTCCAGCCACGATGCTTCCCAACTATAGGTGTCATAGCTAGTAGCCCTAGATAGGCTGCAGCCTCAATATAACCCATACATATCAAAATAATATCAATTACAAAACTAGCGCCAAAGAAAATATCTTGACCCTTTGAATTAGTATCAATATCGGGCCAAAGTCCGAATAGCATACTAACAATTAGCAAGCTGGCTAAAAATTGCCAATCACTCAATAATCCACCTGTTTGCGCCAAAATCGCCCCGGGTAAAATTAAAAGTAATAATATGTAGAGTACCCCACAAACAAGCCCACCAACAGTATGCCCTTTATACCCCGCCACTAACTATCCCTTTTCTTTACTTTCTAATTTATGTATACGCTCATGATCAAGCCCAAAATAATGCGCTACTTCATGCCATAATGTCCTACCTACCTGTTCACGCAGTTCACCTAGACTACTTACACTCATCTCAATCGGCCATTTGAATATAGTAATCTTGTCAGGCAATGCTAAATTATAGCCGGCACCCCGTTTTGTGAGGGGTATGCCCTCATATAAGCCGAACAGCGTTTGATTATGTCGCAATTTTAATTTCTGTCTTTGTTCTGGCGATGGTTCGTTTTCCCAAAATATGCCGACATTATCTAACCGACGTGCATATTTTTCGGGAATATTATCTATTGAGTCAATTAGGATTTTCTGAAAGTCGGATTCATTAACGCGAAACACAATATCCTACAACCATCGTTTTTTTTGAAAATACCAAACGGTAATTGTCGTAACTGTCATAACAATACTTAGGATTATCCAGAAAGCGTTAGGATTTTTTTGGAACGGCAAAACAAGATTCATTCCGTACAAACCTGCTGTAATTGCCGGAATAGTCATAAAAATACTAATACTGGTCAAGCGCTTAAACGTTCGATTAAGGTCGCTCGTCGCTAAAGCGTCATATGCCTGTCTGATGTTTACTAGTGTTTTTGATCTTGATTTTACAAGCTCAATTAACTCATTAGTTCCAAGAGAAAGATCTTCGATCAAATCCTTGTCTTCTTCGTATAGCCGTATGTATTTTCCACCTAATAAACTCCTTAGAAGTACTGCTTGCGGCTGGAGTGCAGATAAAATTTCGTTCAGATCGTCTTCATTTTCTACCATGTCTAGTAATACTTTGCTATTTATATCTGTACGCTTTAATTGGGTGCGTACGCTTAAAACTCTTCTTGTTACTTTATTTACATAATCTTGGTAAGTGTTATTAATTGCAGTAAAAAACTGCAAAAGCAGCTTAGTACGCTGAGTAGTTATAAGATCGCCAACTCCTGATATGTGGCGCTGTAGAATACTACTTTTTACTCTTAGAATAGTAATTAAGCAGTCTGGATGATAAATAAATAGAATTGGTTCGGTGGCGTTTATAACACTGTCATCTACATTGTAATATCTTGTATATACGTAGACACAGTCACCGTCAACTTCAACACGAGGGGCCTCATATAGATCGAGTGCATCATTTAGCAAGTCAATATCGAGTCCAAAATCCTGCGTTAGCTTTATCAATTCATCCTGGGTAGGCACTACAACATGCACCCAAGAACCTGTTTTGAATTTATCTAATTCGGTTAAGCCGCTCGAACGAGCGGTACTATTAAATATAGTTACCATGAGAGCATTGTAACGGCTTATCTACCGATCGTCACGTTCATTACTTAAACTTTTGGTACTTTGCTTCGGTTGGGTCTATGCGGAAAACTATAAATGAACCCGTTTGAATCTTTGATACGGGTGGCAAGGATTTCGTATCACCATACTGACGTTCCTGGGTAATGTGGGAATATACCCTGTTTGATATTGATTGGTCAGAAACAACTTCAGCAACCCCGCTAACTTGAATTGACTCGAGAGAATACTCCTCAAATACCGTAAATGCAACCTGTTTATGAACTAGCATGTTACGGGATTTATTAGTATTGGTTTTGGTCAGAATATATATTTGACCATCAGCATCAGACAAGTAATACACTGTTGCTCCGCTTACATTACCCGTTCGGTCGATCGTTGATAAAACACCGACGGAGTGGGTTTGTAAAAACTGTCGAGCATCATTTTCTAACACGAATGGGCTTGTCGGTTTGGCCATATTAGGCCCGTCGATTGCCTGTTGCCCACCAATCCTATAATCTGGCAATTCAAGTCTCTTAGATTCAAGAAATGAAACAAATCGTTTTGCTTCCTTATTATTAACAAATCGTAAATTATACTCACCTACCCTTGTGTGAACAATTACATTCGAGAAAATACCCTGAACATGATGCAAGACACCAGATACAACGTCATAAGTTATTTCATCTGTAGAGGAATAAAACGATTTACAATCCAAATAAAGTAGCCTCTTATCTGTTGCAACCAACATAACCGAGCCAGTATCAGATCGCCCATTAATCGCTGCCTCAATGTGTTCATCCTCATGTATTATATTAGGAAGGTGACGGGATTCATTTTTCGACAATGAGTAGCGACTCAAGCCGACATCATGCAGTTCTTTTCGAACCCTTCGTTTGTGATCCTCAGTAATCATAAATACCTCTTACTTACTATTATACTCCTGAGAATATATTTAACTAGTTCTAGACAAATGACTAAGATGGCTTTATTTTGAGATTATTTATGAGATTATATTGTTAGTGTCTAAAATTATAATCACCCCATCACAGAAAAAAGCTTTAGCAATTGCTGTAATAATTGCTTTGATTGGTGGATGGTTTTTCCTAAAAGTTTATTTTACTCTGATAGTTTTTGCCATGATACTTGCATATCTGTTTACTCCGATATATGAACGCTTAAACAAAAAATGGAATAAGCCCGGCAAATCATCAATGGCGACTTTGCTAATAGCATTTTTTACAATTCTAATACCTCTTTTGTTCATAATACTAATTAGTGTTAAGCAAGTTGATTCATTAATAAAACAAATTGATATAAACTCCATTACAAATTCTTCTACTGAAATGATGAATGTAATAAATAAGTTTATCAGCAAATTAGGAATTGAATCTCAGATCAAATTTGATAAAAATGCAATTGAATCATATCTACAGCAAGCCATAAAGACCTACGGGCAGTCATTCATCCAAACAGTGCTTAGTTCTTTTAGCAGTGTTATTAGCTTCATTACTTTATCTATTATTTTTATATACGTTTTCTTGTCATTACTCCGCAATCAGAAAAAATTAACAGAAATCATAAAACAGCTTAACCCGCTGGGCGACCAAATAGGAGAGCTATATATTCAAAGAATTGGCGCCATGACAAAGGCAATGGTACGTGGACAATTCATAGTTGCAGTTGCATGCGGATTTGCAGATGCTGCCCTACTAGCTTTAGCCGGTCTGCCAGATTTATTCTTTTTCTTTTTCTTGATTCTTACAGCATTATCTGTGATTCCATTGGGCGGCGGTATTGTAGCTATACCAATTGGTATAGGAATGATGCTAACGGGCAATGCAGTCGGCGGCATCATTGTTATTGGAGGACACCTCCTAATAGTTACAAATATTGATAATGTTATGAGACCCCGTTTAGTACCCAAAGAAGCCAAACTAGATGCAGCCTTGACTATGCTATCAGTATTTGCCGGTTTACATATATTTGGTTTCATTGGAATTGTTATCGGTCCAGTAATAATGATCGCAATAGTTACTACTATTCAAGTCTATCTAGAAGTTTTTAGAGGTGTAGAGAGTCAAAATAAAAAAACAAACAGACCTAAAAGCAAATTAAATTCTTACATTAATAAACTCAAATCGTACTTATAGATATTCAATTTTAATACTGCTTCGGTGTATAATATTTGTAGAAACTAAAAGAATGGAGGAATTATGAGAGGACCTATTGATTATATAATAGTTGGCTTCGAAGGAAATAAATTTGACGGCAGTATTCTCAAAGCACTGGCCGATTCAATCGACAAGGGCATAATTAGTCTAGTCGATCTTGCAGTTGTAATGCGTGACGAAGAAGATAACGTAACCACTTTGAATATAGCTGACCTTGGGGATCAATACGCCTTGGATTTTGTCGAAGAATATAAGCCTTCGGGCACCGCAATTAATGAAGAGGATATAGCAGAAGTCGCAGATTTAATTGAAAAAAACTGCGCTGCAGGACTATTGATTATCGAGCAGCTGTGGGCAAAACCACTTAAAGAAGCGCTCATAAATGCTAACGGAGTGCTTTTGGCCGAAGGTCGCATTCATCCAGACGCCGTAACGGAACTTAACTAAAAAGGAGAAGGTATAATGCCAGGATTATTAAGAGGAGTAGCGCGAACAGCCGTTATAGCTGGAACCGCAACACATGTTTCAAATAACGTAAGTCGCCGTCAGGCTAACAAGTGGGCCGCGCAGGAAGCACAGCAAGCACCACAACAAGCATCACCCGCACAGTCACAAGATGACGTTTATGCAGAACTCGAAAAACTAGGTCAACTTAAAAATGATGGTATATTAACCCAAGAAGAGTTTGATGCCAAAAAACGCCAACTACTTGGTCTGTAACTAAAACTTGTTAATTTAAAAAACCGCCATGTAGCGGTTTTTTAAATTAACAATAAGTGAAAACTTTTATTGCTTAATTGACTCTAAGCTCGTTTTAGTTGTTTATTAACGCGACTTAATTTTAGAGCTGCGACTCCCAGGACTGCGCCACTAACAATTGAGTAAATACCAATTAACCAAATTAGCGCAATTGCACCATTTCGTGGATTTGCAAATATATAAACTCCAAATAATACTGATATTAACCCAGAAACAATAACCCACCAACCGTGCTTACCTGCTTCGAATCCAGCAACTATCTCTAGAGCACCTACAGCGATTGACCAAATAGCAATCACGCTCAGAATTACTAATCCTGTTACTGTTGGGTTTGCAAAAACATATAATCCTGCAATCACGCCTAATGCTCCAATGAGCGCACCGCCTACCCAATGATTTTCATGACTTACAAGTGAACCTATAATCATAACAACTCCACTGGTTAACAAATAAACCCCCAGGATTATTAGAAATACTTTTAATGTTATCCCAGGCCAAGCCATAATTAGCAGCCCGAACACTACAGACAGTGCGCTCCATATTCCTAACGCCCATGAAGCACTTTTTATTTGGTCTTCCATAATATCTCTCCTCTTTAATTGTGTTTATTATATCATTTCCTGCAATATATGCTATTTTGTTATTAATTATGCTTATGCCCTAATGCCCAAACTATCTAATTGACACGTCGTCTCAGCGAAACTACAATCCTAGTATAAACATAAGTGAGATGTACCTAGGAGGGTAATGTGAGTTTAAAAAATGACATGAAAGGCGCATTAAGTCCGATACTTATAATTGTGATTATCGCCGTAATCGGAGTTGTTGGTTTTGCTGGCTACAAAGTAATGAATACTAAAAAATCTAAAGATTCTGCCGCGAATAACTCAGTTCCTGCCGAGGTAAAAGAACAAATAGATGAAGCTTGTATGAAAGAGTTCAACGACAAAGACCTTTGTAAGTTCATGGGTAGTTGGGAAGCTTCAAAATCGTATAAAGCAAGTTTTGCTTCCGTCGATGCTGAAGGGAAAAAGGGCTTGATGAAAATTGAAGCCGACGGGGATAATACATCAAGTACAATTCTCGAGAATGACAAAGAAGTATCCGCTTTCATTACGCTCAACAAAACTTCTTACATGAAAGACAATGAAAAAGGTATATGGTACAAATTACCAGAAGCGCAGGCATCAACGCAAAAAACAGAGTCTAACCCAGTAAGTGAGCTAAAAATTGGCAATGATTCAAGCGAGGAAGCTAAAAATACAACAACGTATAAAAAAATCGGGAAAGAAGCTTGTGGCGACAAAACTTGCTACAAATATCAAGTAATAGATACCTCAGACAAAGAAACATTAGAATCGTTTATATGGTTTGGGGATAAAGACTTTAAAATGGCTCGTTGGACCACTAAGTCCAAAGATGGCAGTTCAAGTGATGCCAGCTTCAATTACGGCAAGGTCACAATTGTCGCGCCTTCACCTGTTGAAGATTACCCTACATTTGATCCAGCAAATTTACCACAATAAATAAAAGATAAACATTTTAAAACTCCCTTGTTTTTACACAGGGAGTTTTAAATTATTATTTATTTGTGAGCTGCGTATACCAAAAGTTTGCGACGGGCCGACACAATACCTAAAGTCACGATTCCTAAGTACAGAACTCCAACTATGCAACTTTGTAAAATATGACTGCGTAAACTAACGATAAGATATATGCCACTGATTAGCGTACCCGTAGCCAAGCCGTAGGTTATATTCAATCTAGTCTGAGACGGCTTAACAAATAACAATGTCGAGTAGACTAATCCACTTAACGCAAGAATTATGTGTCCAATTAAAACCATAACCGAAATTATACACCATTACTTCAAGGAATCCAGGCATTTATTGAAATTAAAAAACTGAAAGCGGTTAATACTACAAGCGATAGCCCGAACATCTTCCCGGCCCATGCGTTATCATCTTTACGTCGATAGTCCTTGAGACCGATAAATACCCAAGCAATTGCCAACGCGAACATTACAATCAAATACGTCATGCCGGCATACCCAAACAAGGTCAGTGTCGGTACAGTAAGAATAAAGGCTACTATATAACACAAGATCCTAATCTTAGTAGTCTCTATTCCCTTTACCGCTGGCAATATAGGCAGACCAGCTGCGGTGTAATCCTTAAGTCGGAAAATCCCAATCGCGTAAAAATGAGGCATTTGCCAAAAAATTAGTATTAGGAAAAGGATGATTGCGCCACCGTTTAGCTGATTAGTTACCGCGCAATAACCTACTACCGGAGGAATTGCTCCAGAAATACTCCCAACTTCAGTTCCATATACAGTTCGGCGCTTAAAGTATCCGTACAAAAACACATAAGCAATAAAACCAAATAAGGCAATTATGGTCGCCAGAAGATTAGAGTACAAAAAAAGGATCGCTGCACCACTTAGTAGTAATATGGTTGCAAATATAGCGGCGCCACGAAGGGTAACTTCACCTGTTACAAGTGCTCTTTTTTTTGTTCTGACCATTTTTTTATCTATAGACTGATCAATTATATTGTTACAAACGCAAGCACTTGAAATAACAGCTGAAAGCCCGAGCAGTGTAGCAATAAAAGCTACTATATTTATCTTGCCATTTGCTGCTAATAAAAAGCCGCCTGCGGCAGTCATAGCATTGCCTCTTACAATGCCAAATTTGGTCAACGAAAAGTACGATCTAATGTTGTTCTTGATGGTCAATGATTTCATCTTCCTGGGTATGATGCAGTGTATCTTCTGAGCCTGTGTGATTATGGCCGTGGCTATAGTCGAGATTATACATAATCCAAATCGAACCAATAACCACTATTAGCACCGCCGACGCTATATACAAAAACACAGCGAGATTCCATTTAGGCTTTGTCTCTCTTCCAAGATGCAAGAAAAATAATAACTGAACTATCAATTGCATAATTGCCATGGTTACTAGCACTATCATTATTACCCACCCACTCCAGTTTGCATTTACTGCAACTAGATAAGCTACGACAGTTAGAATAATGGACAATACATAACCGACTGTATAAGAACGATACGATCCATGGTTAGGCTCTTGTTTACCATGCACTACATGAGATTGACCGCTCATTATTTAATTACCCCCATAAGATACACAAAAGTGAATATAAATATCCAAACAATATCTAGAAAATGCCAAAACATGCTTAATAAATTAAGTCTTCTTGTGGTAGAACTGATTAGTCCTCTGTGCCTAACTAAAAAGACCATAACTCCTATCCAAATAAGACCAATAGTTATATGGAGTCCGTGCAAGCCGACTAAAGCAAAGAACGATGACAAGAAGCCACTTCTGTGCCAGCTATCACCATCAATAATTAAGTTCCTAAATTCACTAATCTCCATTAGTAAAAACACTAGCCCCAGTACAAATGTAGTTAATAGCCAGGATGTGGCACTATTTTTGTTTTGTCGTCTAGCAGCAAGAATCGCCAAACCACAGGTATAGCTACTTGTTAGGAGTATTAGTGTTTCTGTAAGCACAAAAGGCAGATTAAATAATTCCTTTCCGTCCTGTCCACCGTAAACATTATTGTGTAGTATTGCGAAAGTCGCGAAAAAACCAGCAAAAAGTACACAGTCTGTCATAAGATATACCCAAAATCCAAGCATAGTCTTAGAATCATCGTTATGATATATAGCTTTTTTGGTAACTGCTTTTTCGCTCATACGTAATGCTTTCTGTGTCTCGATTCGATTTTTTCAATCTCAGAAGCCAGCAACGTATATTCTGTATTGTCATCGGTCAAGCGAATGATTGCTGCAACGATAATCAATATAATAACAACCGTGACTAACCACCAAAGATGCCAAATTACCGCAAATCCAAAACATAATCCTAGCATACCGATTATCAGAGCAATTGGAGAATTTTTCGGCATAATAATATCAACGTAATGGATTTTCTCGGGTATTCGCTTCTTCTGTTTCATTAGCCAAAATGCATCACGATCGTATACCGGCGACATAATTGCAAAGTTATATTCTGGTGCGGGAGACGCGGTTGACCATTCTAAAGTACGTCCGTTCCAAGGATCACCAGTATCATCTTTTAGTTTTTTACGATTAAAAATACTTACGATTAATTGCAGTACTTGCAAAGCAATTCCGGCACCAATTATCAATACACCAACACCAGCAACAATAAACAGCCACTGCCAACCTAGAGATGAATCATAATGATTCAACCGTCTTGTTGCACCCATAAGACCGAGTATGTATAGAGGTCCAAATGCCACTACAAAACCAATCATCCAACACCAGGCTGCGTATTTACCAAGTCGCTCATTTAGCCTAAATCCAAACACCTTAGGGAACCAATACGTAATACCAGCCATATATCCAAATACGACACCGCCAATAACCATGTTATGAAAGTGCGCTACTAAAAACAGACTGTTATGTACTTGGAAATCTATGGCTGGAACAGCTAATAGCACACCGGTCATACCGCCTATAGTGAACGTAACGACAAAACCCAAAAACCACACCATCGGTGAAGCAAAATTGATTTTCCCTCGATACATAGTAAATAACCAGTTGAACACTTTTACACCTGTAGGCACCGCAATAATCATGGTCATTATGCCAAAGAATGCATTAACGTTCGAACCAGCACCCATGGTAAAGAAATGATGCAACCAGACTACAAAAGATAAGAAAGTTATAGCAACGATAGCCCAGACCATTGATGTGTAGCCAAAAAGTCGCTTACGACTGAAGGTGGCTACAATCTCAGAGAATATTCCAAAAGCCGGCAAAACCAATATATATACTTCTGGATGACCCCACGCCCATATTAGATTTATGTACATCATTGGATTACCTCCAAATGACGATGTAAAGAAATGCATAAGCATAGTCCTGTCGAGAGCAAGCATTACAAGTGTCGCAGTTAAAATCGGGAATGCAGTAATTACTAAAACCATACTACCCAGGACACTCCACACAAACACAGGCATTTTCATTAGCGTCATACCCGGACGCCGCATTTTTAGTATCGTAGTAAAGAAATTTATTCCAGAAAGCATACTACCAATGCCCGCAATTTGTACGCTCCAAATCCAATAATCTACACCTGGCCCAGGGCTGTATTCGATCCCTGAAAGCGGTGGATAGGCTAGCCAGCCTGTAGCTGCAAACTCCCCGCCAACCAGAAGTGACATATTAATAAGTAAGGCTCCGGCGACAAAAAGCCAAAAGCTCATAGCATTTAGAAACGGGAAAGCCACGTCGCGCGCGCCTATCTGTAGAGGTAAAACTAGGTTTATTATGCCAAACATTAGCCCCATCGCCACAAATAGAATCATTATGGTGCCGTGTGCAGTGAAAACTTGTTGGAAATGATTAGCATCCAATATACCTTGCGAAGATCCTGATGCAAGCGCCTGCTGGGCGCGCATCATCAGCGCATCTGCAACACCACGAAGCAGCATTACAAATGACACAATAAGATACATAACGCCGATCTTTTTGGGGTCTAGTGATGTAAGCCATTCTTTCCATAACCACTTCCAGCGCTTAAGTACTGTAATCAATACAACAATACTTATAGCACCAACAACCATTGTTGCTTGTGCTCCAAATATAAACGGATCAAATCCACCACCGGTGTGAGCAAAGCGTATAATTAGCGCATCAATCATGATTAGACTCTTCTTTTAAACCCTCATGCTTGTGATAAATAATTGGGTCATTGTAACGCCCGGGCGCCGTGTATTTCATTATGATCTCATTATACAGACCGCCTTGGACTGTACCGTAATAACTAATTGGGTTGTTTTCTGATGGTTCTGCCAATTTTTGATAAGTCAATATATCGAGCGTAGAGGTATTATTTTTAACCTCTTGTGTCCAATTATTAAATTCAAGCTGAGACGTAGCAGAAGCTTTAAACTTCATGCCAGAAAAACCATAGCCACTCAAGTTAGCAGACACGCCATCGAACAATCCCTTTTCATTGGCAATTAAATTTAGGTGTGTTGTCATGCCGTTCATTGCATAAATCTGTCCACCTAGTTGAGGTATCCAGAACGAGTTCATTGGAGCGTCTCCAGTAATTTCAAAATCGACGGGCGTATCTTCCGGAAACTGCACGTAGTTTACGGTAGCGATTCCCTGTTCAGGATATATAAACAACCACTTCCACTCCAAGGCAACTACTTGTATTTTCATAGTTTTATTCGAAGCATGCAGTGGCTGTGCTGGATCTAATTTGTGAGTAGTAGACCAGGTAATAATCGCTAAAGTCAAGATAATAGCGCACGGTATTGTCCACCAAATCATCTCTAATATACGATTATTGTCCCAATCTGGTGTATATTTGGCTTTTTTATTCGATTCACGATATTTCCAAGCAAACAAAAAAGTCATAATAAACACCGGGATAACCACTATCATCATCAACAATAGTGTTGTTATCAACAGGCTCTTTTGTTCCATAGCAACCCAGCCCCTCGGGTTGAGGACGGCTACATTCTTATCGTCAAGATAAAATTTCGTAGCAAAAGATGCTGCAACAACAGCAATTAACAAAATCGCTACCCTACTCTTATTCCTCATTCTTAC
>CAZPWF010000001.1:0-107372 GCA_964590725.1 uncultured Candidatus Saccharibacteria bacterium | reverse complement strand
ATATGGATAAACTGTGGATAACTCGCTGCGAAAGTAGGGAGTTTCTTATATAAAGTACTTGCATGTGGGTAAGTGTGGGTAGTATATTCATGGCAGTGGGTAAACGTGGGTAGATCAAAACAATCTACACATCAAAAATAAAAACCACTAGCAGCTTAACCAAAAAAACTATATGGCCACGGTAGATTATTTCGAAAGAAAGCTTGACGATAAGCGGAGGTTAACCATACCTACCGAACTTAGAGATGAGTTTTCTAGCGGAGTAGTAATTACCCAAGGGTTTCAGAATTATTTACATCTGTACCCGAAATTTGTCTGGGATGAACAGATGGAATCGCAGTTACAAGGTAATATCCTTGATGAGCGTACTGCGGATCTAAATGTAAAATTCCGAATGGGAAAGGCCGAGAGCATGCTGGACGAAAAACAAGGGCGAATCGTTATAGAGCAGCATCTACTCGACTATGCGGGTATTGATCGTGGTATTACAGCAGTACGAGCCGGGCGTTATTGGCGCTTGATTGCTTCGTAGACTACCAAATAGTTCATTAACAATTTATGAAGAATAGAAACCAAACGACTCGAGGTTAGCTATTCGGCAGTCAACAAGTGGACGAAGGCACCACTCAAAAAACCTTTGTTCTTTACACTAAACACCTCCCAAAACTCCACCTCACACATAAGTCTCTCAAAACTTACATGAACCAGAACAGAGTTTGTAAGATTTTCTAAAATCTTAAAAAATTTACTCTGATACGTTCCAGTTCATGAAACAAAAAACAAAAAACAAAAAAACAAAAAGTTGACTGCTGGATAGGTGACCTTGTAAAAAACAAAAAGCATGAAAAATACAAACAAAAATCACCAAAATGAACATTTTCCAGTACTTCTCGAAGAAGTGCTTTCGTACCTAAACCCAAAATCAGGAGAATCATATCTTGATTTAACGGCAGGGTATGGAGGGCACGCTAAGAAAGTTCTGGAACGCACCTTACAACCGGCGAAAGCCATTCTCGTCGATCGCGATCAAAACGCAATTGATTATTTAGCAAGTACACTTGATCCTGAAGTAAAATTGGTCCGCAAGGACTATTACACTGCAAGTGAAGAGTTACGAGTCTTAGGTAAGCAATTCGACATGATTTTGGCAGATTTGGGCGTATCGTCACCGCACCTTGACATAGCGAGTCGTGGATTTAGCATCAAAGTTGATGGACCACTTGATATGCGTATGGATCAATCTCAGGGGCTTACAGCAGGTATAGTCGTAAATGATTATACTGAGGAAGAACTAAAAGATTTGCTCCAGCGTTACGGCGAAGAGCCGAGGGCAACAAAAATTGCCAGATTGATAGTAGAAAATCGACCGATACGAACAACATCACAGCTCGCAACAGTCGTTGCCCAAGCTTGGCCGGGTCATAGCAAGGTTCACCCAGCAACTAGGACCTTCCAGGCAATCCGAATTGAGGTAAATGCTGAACTGGAACAACTCCAAAAAGTGTTACCAATTTGGGAAGACTTGCTAGCCCCGGATGGGCGAATAGTGATTATCAGTTTTCACAGTCTCGAAGACAGGATTGTAAAAAAATTCTTTAGTGAGCAATCTGGTAATCGCTACGACGCCATCCTGGATCTGCTGACAAAACAGCCAGTAACGGGTAGCAAAGATGAAATAGTTTTTAATCCGCGAGCACGTAGCGCAAAGCTACGAGCCGCAGCAAAAATAAACAAAACAAAAAAGAAAGGGAGTCTGTAATGCCAATACAGGTAAAAAGCCTCTCAAGGGCATACAAAGTAAAGGTTCGCGTAATCTAAACTTTGCGTGCAACTGGTTCAGACTACCGACATGTCCCAGTCGGTAGTCTGAACAAAACTAAAATAAACAAAAAAATACATATGACATATTCAAATTCATTATCAGTAAGCCGTCAGCGCTTTGCAGTTAACAATCAAAACACCGCAGTTTTCCGAAAAAAGGAACGCACTATCGGTCCAGTAACCAACACGATCATTCTTATCGTACTGGCTTGTCTAATTGGTCTTTTATATCTAACTCAGGTTACTAAGACCAATGCTTACAGCTATCAGTTAAATGATTTACGCCAACAACAAACGAAACTTAGTGGCGAAAAAGATCAGCTCGAGGTCGATTCTGCGCGTCTCCAAGCGCTCGAACGAGTTAAGAATAGCGAAGTGGCAAAAGGTTTTGTTTCTTTGGCTCCAAGTGCAACGGTTCAGAATTAAGGTATAATTACAGTGCATGCGCACAGATAATAATACACACGCTTTCTTTGGTCCTTTACAACGCGTACGCTTCTGGTATGCGTTATTACTTGTTATTACAGCGATATTTGTCATTCGTTTGTTTTATCTTCAAGTTATTAGACACAATTATTATCAGACAAGTGCCCTAAGCGGGCAATTAAAAGAATATGAAATTCCAGCAAAACGCGGCATTATAGAGGCGCATAGTGGTAAAGATATAGTTCCAATAGTGCTTAATGAGACAAAGTATACGCTGTTCGTTGATCCTAAGTATATAAAAGACCCCCAGTCTGTAGCAACGAAGGTACAGCAAGTTGTTGGCGGTAATGCTGGGGAATACGAGTCTAAAATGCGCACACAAGGAAGCCGCTATGTTGTTTTAGCGAAACTTCTAGACAAAAAACAAAGTGACGCAGTCACAGCACTAGAATTAAAAGGTGTTGGAACTCGTGAAACCGAGCATAGGACTTATCCTCAGGGGTCGCTAGCGTCGCAATTGCTGGGATTTGTTAATGATGATAATGACGGTAAATATGGTCTTGAGCAGGCGATGAACCAAGAGCTAAAAGGCAAGCCAGGGTTACTAAAAGCAATTACTGATGCGCGAGGGGTGCCGCTTGCATCTCAAAAAGATAACATATTACAGCAGCCAACCGATGGGAAGCGCGTAGTACTAACAGTTGATATGGGCATGCAGCAACAGCTTGAGGATGCCTTGAAGCAAGGCTTAGACAGAGCAAAGTCAAAATCAGGCAGCGCCTTAATTATGGATGTAAAAACCGGCGAGATAAAAGCGATGGCCAATTACCCAACCTATAATCCGACAGAGTATAACAAAGTCGAAGACGCAGCATTGTTTACTAATCCCGCTGTTAGTTCACCTCTAGAAGTTGGATCAATTATGAAGCCGCTCACGGCTGCCGCTGCAATTGATAAAGGATTTGTAAATCGCAATACTTCATACTATGATCCAGGATACTTTATAGTTGATGATGCAAAAATTACGAACATTGAGGAGGCTGGCGGACCAGGCACTAAGACGGTGCAGGATATAATTCAACAGTCGCTTAATACTGGGGCGACTTGGCTTTTGATGCAAATGGGCGGCGGTCAAATTAATGAGCAAGCCCGAAACACTTGGCACGATTATATGACTAACCACTACCAGTTTGGTAAAAAAACTGGGATTGAACAAGGCTACGAAGCAGAAGGTTCGATACCCGACCCAAACGAGGGTTATGGACTTAATATTCAATATGCTAACTCAGCTTTTGGTCAGGGAATGACAGCGACCCCTCTACAGATGGCTTCTGCCTTGGCTAGTGTTATAAATGGGGGTACTTACTTTAAGCCGCATTTGGTTGAAAAGGTAATTGATGGAAATGGTGTTGCAACAGAAAAGAAACCGGAAGTTGTAAAGTCAAATGTAGTAAGCCCAGACACTAGTAAAGAGGTGAGGGGAATTATGGAGTTTGCTTTTTCGAAAAATCATATGGTATACGGTATGAAAGAATTGCGCCCAGAGTATGGAATTGGTACAAAAACAGGTACTGCACAGGTTGCTAAGCCGGGCGGAGGTTATTATGAGGATCGGTTTAATGGGACATTCTTAAGTTACGTCGGCGGTAATGAACCTGAGTATATAGTCGCTGTGCGTGTTAACGAGCCAGGAATAGGTGGCTATGCAGGGGCAAGGGCAGCGGCTCCTATAGGGCTTAACCTGGTTAATATGCTTATAGATAATTATGGTGTAACACCTAAGAATTAGCGTATAATGTTTCCTAGAGTTTACTCATGACACAAACCATAAATTTAGTATTAGAAACAAACACCTTAGTGAGAGTATTGTTGCTTGGATTTGCAGCATTTATTCTTAGTATGCTTATTACGCCTATCTATACTTCATTGGCATACAAGGGTAAGTGGTGGAAACAGCAGAGAACTGATGCATGGGCCGGCGGAAAGGCTGAAGTATATAAACAGCTTCACGCTGAAAAGCACAAACGACATATACCTACTATGGCTGGACTTATATTTGTGATGTCCATAGCCACAGTAACGATTCTTTTCAATCTGAGTAGAAGTCAGACCTGGCTGCCTCTAGCCGCCATGTTATTTTCGGGTTTGATTGGCCTAATTGATGATTGGTTAAATATTCGCGGCGGCGGTAAAGGTATAGCAGGAATGCAGGCGAAGATAAAATTTGCCCTACATAGTCTTGTAGCCTTAGTTGGTGGTTGGTGGTTTTACGCAAAACTGGACGTTAGTAGTGTCCAGGTGCCTGGAATGGGCCAAGTACACATAGGTATTCTGGTTATTGTATTGTTTTGGTTTGTGGTCATAGCAACCGCAAATTCAGTAAATATTACTGATGGGCTTGATGGTCTTGCCGGCGGTCTTTTGGCTTCTTCGTTTGGAGCTTATGCGCTTATTGCTGGTATTGAAGGGAAATACGCGTTAGCTGCTTTCTGTATGGCTGTGGTCGGGGCACTTTTGAGCTATACGTGGTTTAATATTTTTCCAGCGCGCTTTTTTATGGGTGATGTTGGTTCGTTTGCACTAGGGACGGCATTAGGAGTTATTGCAATGCAGACTGACACTATTTTTGTACTTCCGATAATCGGAATTGTATACGTTGCAGAGACAGGTTCCGTCATAATAAACAGACTATCTAAAAAATTAAGAAGCGGCAAAAAAGTATTTCGCTCTTCTCCTATTCATCATCATTTTGAAGCAATTGGCTGGCCAGAAACGAAAATCACAATGCGTTTTTGGATTATTGGTCAGGTTGCTGCTGTGCTTGGACTTGTTGTCTTTTTGCTCGGAAGGTCGTAGATAGTGAATAGTAGATCGGTGAGGCGACCAGCGTATATAACGAAGGACCAAAAGACTCGACGTCACCGTCCGGATTATTGGTTACTAATTTTTTCAGTATCACTATTAGTTATAGGTCTAATTGTTGTTTACGCTATAAGCCCCGGACTTAGTGTCCAGAAAAATGTTGGAGAAAATTACTTCATCACTAAGCAGTTCGTCGCTATTTGCCTTGGGATTATTACTTTTGTTATTGCATCAATAGTGCCAACCCAATCCTGGCGTAAGTTTGAGAAACCTCTTATATTTGCATCGATTATCGCTTCTATAGCAGTTATGATTTTTGGGGAAAGGGTAAATGGAGCGTATCGATGGGTGCAGATAGGGGGATTGTCTTTTCAGGCTGTAGAGCTAATAAAATTTGCACTACTTATATGGTTGGCTGGATTTTTAACAGACAGGATAAAGAATAAACAGCTGAGTGATTCTAAAAAAACTTTTCGCCCACTTTTAATAGTAATTGCGATCATTGCTGTCATTGTTGCTAACCCTAAATTGCAGAGCGACCTTGGTTCTACTGGGGTGTTGATGGCTATGATTGCAGCCATGTGTTTTGTAGCTTGCTTGCCATTACGCCGTGTTCTAATTATTGGGTTAATTGTTATTGCTGGCACGGGGTTGCTCATTGTTTCTTCTCCGTATCGACGTGATAGGTTCCAGACTTTTCTTCAACCAGAGAGAGACTGTCAGAACAGTGGATATCAGGCTTGCCAGGCGCTGATTGCGGTTGGTTCTGGTGGTATGTTCGGAAAGGGTCTGGCTCATAGTGTTCAGGCCTATGGGTATTTACCCGAGGCGGCTAACGACTCTATATTTGCAATATTTTCTGAAAAGTTCGGTTTTTTCGGAGTAACATTGCTACTTTGTCTGTATGCGGCGTTTTATGCTCGACTAAAGATAATAATGGAAAGAGCGCCAGACATTTTTAGCAGGTTACTTGTCGTTGGGGTGTTAGCGTGGCTTAGTACGCAGGCGTTGATAAATATTGGTGCTATGGTGGGGCTTTTGCCACTCAAAGGCATTACGTTGCCGTTTATTAGCTATGGAGGTACCAGCATAATCTTTGTTACTGCTGCAATCGGTATAGTGTTTAATATTTCTCGTTATACTACCTACAGTGCAAATACTAACCTAGATCTAAAAGAGGACGGTAATGAAGATATTACTGACAGGCGGAGGAACGGGCGGACACATTACGCCAATCCTAGCCGTCGCACATGAGCTGAAAATACAGGACCCGGATTGTACATTGGTGTATGTAGGTGAACGTAAAGGCAAGTTTGCCGATATTATAGATAAAAACGACGATATTAATGATATAAAAACTATTTTTGCTGGTAAATTTCGTCGTTATCATGGCGAATCATGGATACGTCGCCTGACGGATGTTAAGACTATTCTATTAAATATTCGAGACCTTTGTTATTTCGTCATTGGAATAATTCAGTCTATTTGGTTGATTCGAGTACAAAAACCTGATGTAGTGTTTCTAAAAGGTGGCTTTGTTGGGGTGCCGATTGGTCTAGCCAGCGCTATTTGGCGTATCCCGATCGTGACACATGACTCAGACGCTATTCCTGGGCTCGCTAACCGCATAATTGGTCGATGGGCGCGAATTCATGCAACTGCAATGCCCTCAGAGTTCTACGCCTATTCAAAAGACCGAGTACGTCATGTCGGAGTCTTGGTAGGGCATGAGTATCTTCCTGTTAACTCAGAAAAGAAGGAACATTATAGAAAAACACTACAGCTTCCATTAGATGCGAAAATATTGATGATTACGGGAGGCAGTAGCGGCGCAGAAAAGATAAACAAAATATTGGCACAGACGGTGGATAGCTTATTTATAAACAATCCTAAATTATTTATCATTCACCAAACAGGCAAGGGTAAAGATATTATTTACGATGGCTACAAACACCCTCATCTTCAGGTGTTTGCTATGCTAAAACCAATGTATATGTATAGTGGCGCAGCCGATTTAATTGTTACGCGTGCAGGCGCCAACACGTTAGCTGAGTTTGGAGTTCAAGGCAAGGCTTGTATAGTGGTCCCAAGCCCTCATTTATCGGGTGGCCATCAACTAAAAAATGCAAAATATTTAGAAGAGCAGGGGGCTGCGTGTGTTTTGCAAGAATCTGACATGTCTGATAATAATTTCCTGTCGGTCGTCGAAAAATTGCTTAACAATCCTAAAGCGTGCATTGAGTACGCTCGAAATCTCCAAGCTATTACAATAACGGATGCCGCTTCTAAGTTAGCCGGAATACTATTAGAGGAAGCAAGGCACGATTCGTAATGCTTAAGAAAAAGAAAACACAAGTAACGCAGCGAACAGCTCGACCTGAAACAGGTCGAGCCAGCGTATTTTCTTATCATGCTAATCGTTCTCGACCAGAGTCTTCAACCGAACAGCGAGCTGATAGTAAGTTGAAGTCATCAAGTTCAGACGCTACTGTTAATAAGATTTCGCGCTTACATTACATTCCAGGTATTATGGCTGGACTTATTATTGCTGGAGCTATAGGCTATGCGCTAGTCATTGATGTTAATAAGCCAAAAGTGGTTCCATTAACTCAGACTACTCCAACAATATTACGATCGACCTCAGATTATGAACAAGGTATTGGTGAAATTATGTCAAAATCAATCTGGAACAGATCAAAACTCACAATAAATACTAATGAACTTGCGTCGCAGATTAAGCAACAATTTTCCGAACTTGGTGAGGTGTCTATTAATATGCCTCTTATTGGTAAAAGACCGATTGTTCAGATTGCGCCAGCTAAACCTGCTCTTATTATTGGTAGTAAATCGGCCGGTGTTGTTGTTGGCGAAGACGGGACAGCTCTTATGCCGTTAAGTGAGTTACCAAATGGTCAGCAATACAATGACTTAATTCGCATTGAGGATGCTGTGAATACTGAAGTTGAAATGGGTAGATTGATTCTGCCTAAGAGTACAGTTAAATTTATTACAGAGGCTCAGGAATACTTTAAGCAGAACAATATGACCATAGAGGCAGTCAAATTGCCGGCTGCAGCAAATGAGCTTCATATACAGCCAAAAGACACACCATATATTATTAAGTTTAATTTGCAGAACGACTTAAGACAGCAGATAGGGAGCTACCTAGCACTTAAAGATCATATAAAAGCTAAATCAAAAACTCAACCGTCAGAATATGTTGATGTGCGCGTAGAAGATAGAATATTTTATAAGTAAAACCCCCACTCCGCTCTACCCTAGTAGTTCGCAAAATGTTCAGTAAGTGAACGTGGGCAAGTACATAAAAAAGTATATAATAATTGTAAAAGGGCATAATGTCAAATATTTACTACACATCACATAGGTGCAGGGGAAAACCATTCAAAAAAATAAATAAACGAAAAAGCAAACATTTTCACGACATAACTGTGGAAAAGTCAAAACGTTGTACGTAACAACACATTTACACAGCAATAGATGCTTAAGAGTGTAAGTGCAGATTTGCATGACGACGAACGTCACGGGTAATTTACGTGCATTAATGGCTATTCGGTCTAAAACTCCCCTGTACGGGGAGGTATAGTTAATCATTGGTAACTCATATTATGGAGTCGCAAAATATACATTGTGCGACATCATGTCTATGATGCGTCTCGGGTTTTTATGTCGTTGCCCTAGCCATGCTATGTGTGTAGTTTCAACATTCGCATCCATTTTGTTTTATTGTTTTTGAGACTTACCCTGCTTTTGCGGTTTATTGCAAACTTTTTACAACGGGTTCTAGTTTATACCTTCAGACTAGTCACAATAACAGTGTTCGTAAAACGTTCAGTATATTCAAGTTTGATTATTTTGTTGAGCACGGGCTAGTATAGCTGCTTTTCTGCCGGTTTCGTACATGAATGCTGCATGCGATGATGTCATCTCCTGCAGGTTGATATCGTCTTTATATGCTCCGTGATACCATTGTCCTTCTATAGTATGGATAGTCTCAAATTCGCCACTATCTGAGATCATCTCACGTGCAAAATACACAGTATTACCACTATTCTTATATTCATCAACAACGCAAGGCGCACTACTTTCACTTAGTACAACTTCCAATCTTTCAACTTCAGTCTTACGCATCATCGCGCTAAGTTTTAATCTATTACTGTTACGATGGCTGAATGCGTTTATGTATGTTATGTACGGAGTGTCTAGTCCAAGT
Organism: uncultured Candidatus Saccharibacteria bacterium; assembly: GCA_964590725.1. Lineage (GTDB taxonomy): Bacteria > Patescibacteriota > Saccharimonadia > Saccharimonadales > JACQNP01 > CAZPWF01. The sequence goes on along the minus strand of CAZPWF010000001.1, from coordinate 98,032 downwards.
TCCTCGTAGTAGCCTCGTAATGCATCTGCTAATGGAATTGCGGAATATGCAGTAAGAACGTATATATCTGGCGCTGGCTTCTCTAGTGCTGTTAACTCATCAATAAGCCCATGAAAGGTTCGTGGAAAATTGCCTTTACCAGTCCAGCTCATCAGCATTGGATTTGGTGGCTGTTCAAGCATGCATTTCTCCACTTGCCCATAAGCTTCTGGTGCAAGTTTAGCCGGGGGATAGTGGTACATTATCTTGGGCTATATCTATGCTTAAGCTAGGGTGTAGGTGGCTTTGGCGACTCGTTTGAACTGTGGCTTGCCTTGTAGGTTCAAAAGGATAGTGGTCTCTTTGACGTAGCGGCTCTTAAGAACTTCCTTAACAATGTCGTCACGTTTCATAGGTTTGCCGGATTTTTGAAGAACTTCCGTAATGACGTCAGCAACAGTTCCCTTGTCATAACCCCATTCTCTGAGTGCATATATACCGCGTCCGATCAGAACGAATCGCTTGTCTTTTATAAGTTCATTATGAATCGCTTGGGTTGTGACATCTTTTCGCTTGAATTCAGAGCCCTTAATTGCCTTTGCGATCTCGTTAAAGTGCATATGTTTGCCGTTTTCGTAAAGAATAACGTAGATTTTGTCACGGATATTCTTTGGGTTGACCATTGGCCATTTTACAAGTCCCCAACGACCGTTAAGAGTCGCAAGCCCCTTAGAAGTTGATGCAAGTGCTTGAGTGTGTTTAGCATCCTTTTGTCCTGCCGTAGTAGCAATCTCTTCAATTGTAGTTGGCTTGCCAATTTTCTTAACGGCATCAATTATTTTTGCAACCAATTCCTTGATCTTCTTTTCGTCGTGGACTTTTTTGAGGCCAACAGCGTGAAAGAAATAATCGTTTTCGTCCACGATGGTCAATTCTGGGCATAGTGTTGCTAAGAAAGATACTTTTGATTGATCTGTTCGTGAATTCGTGCTGAGAAGCTTCCCTGTGAGGTCTGTGATACGCGCAACGTTTCCGAGTGATGTAATCTGGTCTGAAAGTATGTTTTGTGCATTTGAAATGTGAGGTAGTTGTCCTTGCCCTGCTTGTGCTCGGAGTCGGGTAAGAATTGCTTTTTCTAGTTGTCTAACACGTTCGCGTGTTATGCCAAGTAGTTCGCCAATTTGCTCTAATGTTTCTTTTCGATCATAAAGCCCGAAACGACGAGAAATAATCTCTCGCTCTCGTTCACGCTCGATGGTGTTTAGTACATCTGAAATGATTGCATCGATATCTAATTGGTTGGTTTTTTCAGCCATTCGTCTCTTCCTCGTTAATCTGTTAATAACAAAAGTTACTATAATTGTAAAACAAATACAATTATAAGTCAACAACTATGTTCTACTAAGCTATTTTAGCACGAAATGGACTGCCCTGCCTAATGGTGTTGTAAAAATGTTATAACAATATAGCATTGCATAGATACCAAATTGTGGAAAAGATTATTTTTTTGTTACTTTGCGCTTAAATGATCGCTTTTTCTTGGCTGGCGCTTTGGCGATTAGTTCCTTACATTCTGCTTCGGTGAGTTTTGTCGCATCTGTTGTTTTGGGGATACGAGCATTCTTTTTGCCGTCTGTTACGTAAGGACCGTAAGGGCCGTTCACTATACTTATGCCGCTTTTGAATTGTTGGATATATTTGTTGGCTTCTTTCTCTAGTTTTACGGCATAAAGTTCAAGCGCTTCGGCTTCTGTTATTGTGAATGGGTCTAGTGGCTTAATTGACACATAGAGCTTGTCGACTTGAATATAGGGACCAAAACGACCGATATTTGCTTTTATCTCCTGACCATCACTTGTTTTGCCGACGACTCTCGGTAATTTAAACATTTCAAGGGCCTCTTCTAGGGTGACGTTGTCAATCGTTTTACCGGCTGGGAGTGGAGCAAACTGTGGTTTTTCTTCACTTTCTGTTTCTCCTATCTGAAGCATCGGTCCAAAGCGACCGTATCGTGCCATAACTGGTTTGTTTGATTTTGGATCTGGGCCTAATTGCCTGGTTTGGGTACTTTCTTGTCTGGAAATCGATTCTGATTTCTCGACAAGAGGTTCAAAGTCACTGTAAAAGTTTTTGATAACTTGCTGCCAAGCTGTCTTGCCTTCTGCAATTATGTCGAATTCTTCTTCTACCTTGGCTGTAAAGTCGTAGTCAACGATTGATGGGAAGTGCTTTACTAAGAAATCAGTTGTGACATCGGCGGTTGGCGTTGGAAGTAGTTTTGATCTGTCGGCACCATATGTTTCATCTGTAGTAGATTCTGTAACATCGGAATCGCTGAGCGTCATAGTAATTGCCTTGCGTATCTCCCCTTCAAGGTCTGACTTTTCAACATATCCGCGGCTTTGTATAGTTGATATTGTCGGCGCATAGGTGCTCGGACGGCCAATACCGAGTTCTTCCAGTTTTTTAACCAGGCTTGCTTCGGAATATCTTGGGAGTGGTCGAGAAAATACTTCATGAGCAATAATTTCTCTCCGCTGTAATACGTCGTTTGTCTTGAGGCTTGGCAAAATGACATCATCTTTACCTCCACCGTAAACTTTCATAAACCCGTCAAATTTCAATACCTCGCCTTTAGCAATGAAGCGTTCAGTTCTGTTGCTAATGACAATATTTACCTCCGTCTTGTCTGTAAGTGCAGGACTCATTTGGCTGGCAATTGCTCGTTGCCAAATTAATTCGTAGAGTCTTTGTTGTTGGCTGTCTGCACCGGCAGTCTGATTATCAAAACTTGTCGGACGAATTGCTTCGTGGGCTTCTTGAGCACTATCATTTTTAGTTTTAAACTGCCGTACTTGATGGTATTTTGCGCCAAAGTTCTTAAGTATATATTCTTCGGCGGCTTTGATAGCTGTGCCAGATAGCAATGTACTGTCGGTACGCATATAGGTGATGTTTCCGCTTTCATAAAGCCGTTGAGCTAGCATCATAGTTTGTTTTACTCCGTAGCCGAGCCTGCGGGCGGCTTCCTGTTGAAGACTACTAGTAGTAAAGGGCGCACTTGGGTTTCTCGTGCTAGGTTTTTGTTCTATTTCGCCAATTGTAAATGACGCATTGATACAGTCTTGCAGGAACGATTTTGCTTCGTCACTGTTCTTCAGTTTCTTTGGAAGTTCGGCCGGTAATTCCGAAGCTCCGGCTTCGAAGGTTGCATTGATTTTAAACGATGAAGCCGCCTCGAAGGATTTAATTTCTCGTTCTCTTTCAACTATCAGCCTGACAGCGACGGATTGAACGCGCCCCGCAGATAAGCCTGGTCTGACTTTTTTCCATAGGACAGGACTTAGTTTATAGCCAACTAACCGGTCAAGTATTCGCCGTGCCTGCTGGGCATCCACAAGACGAGTATCCACAAGACGAGGGTTTTTTATTGCGTTATCGATAGCAGGTTTAGTGATTTCGTGGAAAACAATACGTTTAGTAACCTTTTCATCCAAACCGAGTGCTTTACATAGATGCCATGCTATGGCCTCCCCTTCACGATCTTCATCACTTGCTAGCCAGACAGTATCTACTGTCTTAGCGGCTTTCTTAAGCTCGCTGACGACTTTTTTCTTATCTGAGCTAATTTCGTACGTCGGTTCAAAATTATTGTCTATATCTATTGATATGCCCTTTTTTGGTAGATCACGAATATGGCCAAAACTACTTTTTACTTCGTAGTCTTTGCCGAGAAATTTTTCTATCGTCTTTGCTTTCGCTGGAGACTCTACAATTACTAAATTCTTTGCCATTACGTTTAAGTTTACCGATTTGTTATATATCAGCAAGTAACACTACCCGGAATACGAAGAAAAAGCAAACATTACCCCTTGATTTAGTTTTTTAATCAGAAGTTATTATTAACCGTTTCCTAGTTTGTAGCCTGCCCAAATCCCGACAATACCGCCTAATGTACTAAATAAAATTCCCCACAAACCGAAAATATTACCATGATCAATTAGACTTCCCAGCCACCCACCGGCAATTGAGCCAATAAATATACCAATGTATATGTATGTTTTTGTTTCCATATTGTTTAATTGTACTCCGTGATTGCTATCTAAGCGACCAGTGACCGGCGCCTAGGGGTCGAATTTTTCCTGTAATTTCGAGCATTGTTAGTGTTTGGTTGAACGTAGCGGTATCTAGATTGCATAGTTCTAGCAGTTCTGTGCTTTCAGTCGTGCCATTTTTTATCAAATTAAGTATGCTTGCTTCGTTAGGATTAGCTGCAAAAACTTCATGTTTATTATTGACTACGTCTAGCTCTAGCGCAGTCAGAATATCTTCTGATGACGACACAGGCAGCGCCCCAGTTCTGATGAGATTGTTTGTTCCTTCGCTTTGTGGGCTTGTTATATTGCCAGGTACGGCGAGCACTACTTTGCCCTGCTCCAGCGCGAAGTTGGCGGTATGTATCGTGCCGCTTTGACGGCTCGCTTCAGTTATGAGCACCCCGTCACCTAGGCCTGAAACAATTCGATTTCTGGCAATAAAATTTTGTTTCATAGCTGGCACGCCAAGTTCGTACTCGCTAATAATCAATCCATTATTTTCTAGTATTTTAAGAGCAAGACTTCTGTGTGATGAGGGGTAAATATTATCGAGTCCCGAAGGCATTACGGCGATAGTTTTACCATTGACGGCAAGCGCAGCTTGGTGAGCGAGAGCATCGACACCCAGGGCTAGTCCGCTTACTATAACTATTCCGTACTGGGCGACTTCTTCAACTAGCCTCGTTGTGACTTGTCTTCCGTATGTTGTCACCTTTCTGCTACCTACTACAGCTAGGGTGTGACCACTGCTTATTAGCTCGATATTTCCTAAGAAGTATATCTGTTTTGGAGGCGACGGAATATTACCCAGTCTGTCTGGATAGTTGGGGTCACCAAGCGTAAGCATATTGACTTTCATATAAAAAGATATTTAAGTATTGACATAATGTCACAAATTTGCTAGAATTGCAATCTGTAAGTCAGCTATGCAGATTTACGTACCTTACACCCCTATTCTAACAATATTGTTAGATTGTTTTAGAACGTGCCGGACTAAGTCGTTACCCTCCACTTATCTTGGCGATTTCTGTTTACAGATAACATGCGTTCTAAAGCAAACTAACCCCTTTAAGACACCCCACGTAACCGTGGGGACCCCTTCTAGTAAGGGTTCGTCCCAAAAAGAGCGAGTCCAAAAGATTCTGCATTTTGCAGAGGCACAGCAATTATATATTTTGTCGCTGATGCTTCGCTGGGTGGGCTTAAAGGGTGTAAAGAGCCTCCAGTGGTGCCCACCCCCTCTGGGGGCTCTTTTTATGAATTTATTGATAAAACCTTTATAAACTAAACATTGTGAGATAATACTTTATATGCATTCTGATGGTGAAAAAATAATATTAGAAGAAAACGAGATAAGACTACTTGGTCTAGATTCTGTCGATGGTGTTTATCCGCGCGTTGAGGCGGCCGATTTATTAGAGCGAGCGTCAAAGATACAGGAAGGGCTTGCGGATGCTATTAACTCTCCCCAGGAAGCTCAGCGTGGCTTGAACGGAGGTAACATTGAGCGGCTAAACAATAATTTACGTAAAATAGAATCACTGAGGCTAGGGATTTCTGTTGTAATTGAAGAAGAATTTGCTAAACAGCTGGATAGTTTATAGCAACTCGGTTTCTAGACTATGAAGCTTCGCGTTTCCGGTTTTAAGCCAGCAGACTGTGGGCTATATAGGTATTCTGTTAGAATTGCTGTTACTTCACGGGTGAGTTGAGATATGTATTCTTTTTCGCCTGGGCTAAATTTAGCTAAGACGTAATCTGCTGCATCTATATGTTCGTCCCTGCCAATACCGATGCGCACACGTCCAAAGTCTTCTCCTAAGGATTGCATGATTGACTTAAGTCCATTATGGCCGGCACTACCGCCACCTATTTTCGTCTGTATTTTGCCAAATGCTAAATCGAGCTCATCATGAACGACAATTGCGCAAACTGTCGGAATTTTGTAAAAATTCATAACTGCTTGTAATGCTTTGCCGCTTTCATTCATGTAGGTTGTAGGTTTAATAATAATAATTCGTTGATCACCAGCCTTGCCACTAGTAAGTTCACAAGACAGGTCTTTTTTATTTACCCATGCTGGGAACTCGAGCGCCTGGGCAAGAGCATCAACGCATGCAAAACCTATGTTATGTCTTGTTAGGTTGTACTCTTTGCCGGGGTTACCAAGCCCTACGATCAGGACAGTTTTACTTAAACCAAGTGAATACAATGGTGCAGTTGAGCCGGTATCAGGTTTTTTATTAAATAAAGCCATGAATCAAGATTATAGGTTATGGGTTTCAGTGTCTAGTCGCGAGTTGGGCTTTTGCCGTGTTTGTGAGTAACGTGTTTTTCAAAGAACCAGAATTTTAATGCTGTGCCTTCAAATCCAAAAGTACGCCTAAACTCTTTATCCATGTAGCGCTTGTATGACCAGTGTAAAAACTTGGTGTGTGCGCCAAATACTTTGAAGTTTGTGGGGTTTTCTTCTTCTTGGGTCATATAGTTGAGTCTCGGCGCTCTATTTTTTAGCCCGGCTGGCGGGTGTTTGTCAGAGATTTGCCTGAGCCACTGATTGAGGGCGGTAGTTTTGATAAGTTTTTGGCGGTTGTTAGCGATCTCGGTGATCATCTCGAAGAGTTTTGTCACGTTCTGCCCGGTTACCGCGCTCGTAAATATCAGACTTGCCCACGGTACAAAGTCATATATTTGTTTGATCTGTGCGGCCATTTGATCGCGTGTAAACGGTGTTTTTTCGTCCAAGCTATCCCATTTACTCACAACTAATATTAAGCCCTTACCCGCGTCCTTAACGGCTCCAGCCAATTTTTGGTCCAGTGCCACAGTTAGATCGTTGACATCGATCAGCAATAAACATACATCAGCTTGCTCGATTGCACTAAGAGATCGAATAACGCTAAATTTTTCTACACCTACTTCAATCTTGCCGTTTCGCCTAATCCCGGCTGTATCCATGAGTACGAGCTCTTTCTTCTCGTATCGCACTGTCGTGCGGTTGATGTCTCTGGTAGTACCGGCGCGATCCGCAACTAGCGCCTGTTGCTTGTTTGCGAGGTTGTTAAACAGTGTTGACTTGCCTACGTTAGGTCGTCCGATAAGTGCAACATGGATCTGGCTAGGATCAGATTTTAAGGTTGCTTTAGGAACCATTTCAACCAGAGCTTCAAGTAGGTCGTCTATACCTTTTCTTTGTGTTGTACTGGTTAGGAAAATATTTTTTATACCCAATCGCTGATAGTCTTCTGGCTCCGCTCGCGGTGTGTGGTCGATCTTGTTAACGACAAGTACGACTGGTTTTTTAGTGCGTAGGGCCATCTTTGCGACTCGTCGGTCTTCGTCGGTGATAATTGTGTCCGCTTCGATTACAACCCATATTACGTCAGCGCTGTCTGCGGCTTGTGCAACTTGTTCTTGAATTGTGAACTCAAAATCGTCCTCGGCATCCTTGACGCCAGCGGTGTCGATTAGCCAAAAGTCACTGCCATCATGAGATGCTTTTTCCCATAGAGAATCACGTGTTGTGCCAGCTTCTCTTGCCACAATAGCTTCGCGTCGGGACAAGATTACGTTGAACAAACTCGACTTACCGACGTTGGCGCGACCAACAATTGCTACGATTGGGAGTTTTTTGGTACTCATTCAGCCTATTGTAACAGAGGTAGTGATAATTGACAAGATAGAGTAATAATTATTTCGTAAATTTTATCTCTTTATAACGACCTTTTTCGACACCGTCGAGAAAATAATTTCCGAATTGGATGCGTTGCAACGCGACAACGCGATACCCAAGTGCTTGCATAGAGCGGCGTATCTGCCGGTTGCGTCCTTCATGTAGGGTTACGGTGTAGGCATTGTCTGTAGAATGACTAATAGTATCAAATTTACTCACTCCATCTTCAAGCGTTACACCACTCTTGAGTGCCGACAGGTCTGTAGAAGTAAGTTTTTTGTTTACGGTCACTGTGTAAACCTTGTTTTTTTGATATGAGGGGTGTGATAGTTCATGTGCTAGATTCCCGTCATTTGTCATAAGTAGTAGACCTGAGGAATCCTTGTCTAACCTTCCGATAGGTTTTAGCGTATGTAAGCTCTCTGGTAATAAATGATAAATTGTCTTACTGCCCTGCCCATTCCGTGAGCATACGTATCCGATTGGTTTGTTCAAAAGTATAGTTTGCGTATTTGGTAGGTGAAGAAATTTACCGTCCAGCTTTATTTGGTCTGTTAACTTAACACTGTCGCCTACTTTTGCCGGATGATCATTAACTGTAATTCTATCGTGAGCCAACACATCGTCAGCAGCACGACGTGACATTCCTGTTGCTTGAGCGACGTACTTGTTGATTCGCATGTTTATATAGTAACTACAAATCAGTCGATTCGCTACTTACTATAGGGCGATATTGTTTGGATCGTTTGGGTCTGTGGGGGCTTGTGGAGCAGCAGGAGCCGGCTGTTCTGGCTGAATAGTGGATTCAGGCGCTGGCGATGCTGGGGCAGCAGAAACTGCGTCTGGGCTTGGACTGACGGGTTTCATTTCTCCATCAGGAGTTATTACAAGGTTGTCGCCGCTAGTAGTGGGCTGCGTGTTTACGTTAGTTACTCCCGCTTCACTGAGTTCTTCTTTTTGCAACAAAGCGTTAAGATCTGGTGTTGACGAGGCCATGTCGTTAAGTGGTTGAATTATTTTCTTACCATTAGATGGTGATTCGACGGGTGTTGATGTGGGTTTTGAAGCTTCTGGTGTAGTAGCTGTCGGTGGAGTCGCAACTTCTGGTGCGCTTGGGGCTGCATCTTCCGGTTTTTGCAGTAAATCGTTCACTGCATCTGCCAGTCTAGCTGCGTTGTCTGCGGCTGCAGCGGTAGCGTCGGGCGGTGCTTGAGTGACCGCTATGTGTTCAATTTCGTCTTGTGGCTGAGTTTGTGCAACTGGTGCCGGTGTAGGTATCGGCGCAGGTTTTTCTTCAGGCTCGGTTGATGTGGCGTGTTCAATGAAATTATTTATCTGGGAATCAATAGCATTTTCTTCATCTTCTGTGGTTTGTGAAAGGTTGCTATCAACTGCTCCAGGATTATCTACAGGTGTTGTATCTGGTTCTATTACTGGAGGGGTAGTAGTTTGAACAGGTTCTGGAACTGGAGTTACAGGTGTCGGCGCAGTCACTGTCGGCTCTGTTGGCTGAGGGTCTAGTGGTTGAGGCGTAGCAGCCGACGGCTCTTCTGCTGCGGGAATTACGGGTGTTACTACTATAGGTTCGGGAGCGGATACAGGTGCAACTGTTGGAGTGGTCTCTGCGTTTGTCGCGCTGGCATCTCCATTTAATACTTCTCTAGCAACTGCGGCTACATCTTCCAGGGTAACTTGCGACTTAACTAAGTATCTGTCGGCTCCAAGTTTGTCGGCACGGGCTTTGTCTTCTGCTTGTGAGAGTGCTGTCATCATAATGATTTTTGTGTTCTTTGTTTCGGGTGTAGTGCGTAGTATGTCAAGCATGTCAAAACCGCTAATTTTCGGCATCATGACATCAGAAATTATAAGATCAGGCTTTTCTTTGACGGCCATTGCAAGCGCTTCTTCGCCGTCTTTTGCTGAAACTATCTCATAACCTTCTGCGAGCAGTCTTGCTTCATAAATTTCCCGCAAATTATTGTCATCTTCGACGAGCATTATCTTTGACATAAAACTGTTTCCTTGTCCGTTTAGAATACCTTTATAACGCTTATGTTACAGCTATTGTATCATGAAGAATGTTGTTTACTAGCGGTTCGATGACAAAGGACTTTGGGTGGCTTCTTGATTTTGGAGCTCGCGGGCTTTTTGCGCACTTAACCTCGGTAGGTTTATGTAAAAAGTACTACCAACATCAGGCTCGCTTTCTACCCAAATGCGTCCCCTGTATAGTTCAACAATTTTCTGTGTGATAAAGAGACCAAGACCGGTGCCGCCAACAGTTCGCGTCGAAGAATTATCAACTCTGTAAAATTTCTGGAATAAATGTGGTATGTCATCTTTTGGAATGCCTGCACCAGTATCGCGGATATAAAACTGCACTACATCAGTATTGCCGGTTAAACCAATAGATATTTTACCCTTTTCTGTGTACTTCACTGCATTATCAAATATATTAGTTATAACTTCTCTCAATCGGTCTGGATCAGCGTGAGTGTAATAAAGTGGCTTGACTACGCGTGGGCTGCTTGCATCATTCGCTGTATCGCTAGTACCAATAATAAATTCAACTAGCAGGCCTTTCTTTTCGGCACTAAATCGTAGTGAATCGGCAATTTGTTCGAGATATGTGCCAACCTCTACTACTACAGGGTGACTTACCAGCCTACCGTCTTCAGCCTTAGCGCTTGTTAGTAGATCCTGGAAGAGCTGACCAAGATGCTGAGTGCTAGAGTGAGCCTTTTCAAGGTAGTCCCGTGCCTTAGCGTCAATCTTACTAACGCGGTCGTTTAGTGCAAGCGCAAGGTAGCCTTCTATGGCGGCCACAGGAGTTCGCATTTCATGACTTGCGGTGCTGATAAAATCTGCTCGACGTTGTTCTTCGGCCTTTGCAGCACTAACATCACGAATAACTGCAACCGTACCTGCAATCTCCTCGGAGTTAGGTATAAGTACCGGAGATACTACAACTGAAACTATATGAGTTTTATTGTTTCTACCTTTAAGTTTGTAGGTGCTTCCAATGGCTTGTTTTTGTATGAGAGCCGAACGGAACGGGTCATCGTCTGGATTAATCAGGGTGCCATTATCTAAACTTAGAGTTACTACAGTCTGAACGTCGATACCGGTCGCTTCGTCAACTGGCCATTCAGTCATAGCCGCAGCGGCCGGGTTAATTAGGTTGATTTTGCCTTCAGTGTTTGTGACGATAATACCGTCCGCGATTGAGTGCATTAATATTTCTGACTGGATCTGTTTGTTCTTTAGCGCACCAGATAGTTTAGAAATTTGCGTGGCACTCTCTTTGCTGTATAAACCACGGAATATTACATAGCTTATGATGGCCAAAATATAGCTTGCGAAAAGACCCACGATACTTACTTTATTTATTACGAATGTGCCATTTTGGGATTGTGAAGTCAGGATAAAATACAGTGAAGTCGTGAAGCTAATACCTATAATTGCGTAAAGCCCGAACATGCCGCTTACTAACACAAGGATCGCCCAAACTCCCATATAGATTGATTTGAACTGACCCGTGGTATGAATAAGGCTAAGCGCTGTAAGTATCTGGAGCATATACAGTAAGAGTGTTGCTTGCCATGCGGAACTTTTACGGGTTTCTCGTTTGTATAGTGCCAATATATAGACGATCTCAACGGCAGCAAACCCTAACGTCATGTAGTTTAGGGCTGGTTCTTGGCTATCGATTATAAATTTGGGAAAGAATTGATTGACAATACAAACAAATGCAAGAATAGACGTCAATATCAAAGAAACGCGACTATATAAAACATACCACCGGTCTGAAACTGATTGCATTCTCTGTTTAGTATAAACTAAATGCTTATGTTTTTACTAGTACAATCTAGACGATCTGCCTCTGTTATGGTAATATCAAGTGCTAGTAACTGAGTGCTTCGTACTAAGTGCTTAGTTCTATAAATGATCTCATCGTCTAACGTGAGTCTCGCCTGCGGCGAGGCGCAAGGAAACCTTCTGATGAAAACTTGTTTTCAGTCATGAAGTTTCGGGGTCGCGGAACGTGACTAGGAAATCTTAACCGTTACTAAAGAACTGATTTAAAAAAACACATGTACCTTTACAGTAGAATAGTTAACATATGGTCTCATCGTCTAACGGTTAGGACACCAGGTTCTCATCCTGGCAATCCGGGTTCGATTCCCGGTGAGATCACCAAAGCATAAGCACTTTGAAAAGTAAGGTGCTTTTTTGTTTTTGCTCATGCTTGCATCCAAGGTTTAAATGATTTTTACTAACACGTAAGGAGACAAATAAATGACAAATGGATTTGAAGGCGGATGGCAGCCATCGCAAGATGCCCCATCATCTGTAGATGAATGGGCGCATGACTATTTAACGAATAATGATTTCGCAAACGAGGTTTGCCTTGATAGTGAAACAGGAGTGTTACAAATATATGTGCTCCCTGATGTTGATACATCTGAATTTCCTGAAGAAATCGATGGCATGAGTATTGCTTATGTTCACGCTGAGCCACCTGAGCTTTTATAAAGGAAGATTGAAAACTATGAGTGAAATCCCAAATATAAACCCAGAAGCAACATTCATTGGCCCAGAAGGCGAAAAACTGACCGTAAATGAATACATTCGATGGGAGCTCGAAGAGATCCTACGCTATACGCACGAAATAAGTGCTACAGCTGGTTTAGAAGTAAAGGTTCAACGACCACAGGGTTTACTAATGGCTATTGCCAGTAGAGACCATGCACATTTAACTATTCCCGAAATTGCAGCAGGAAGCCTTCGAAGTGACCTTAAGGCGATGGAAGCGAACTTGGAAGGATTGGTGCAGGCTGGCATTCTCACTGCCCGTGAACGACATTACGGCGGCGGCAATGAATATAGCCTAGCTATATCCGATCTAAGCTGGCTAGAAGCACATAAGAGTCAGGAAGAAGAACGTGAACGTAGACAAGCTCAGAAACGAGCTGCAAGACGCGAAGGCCATGCAGGACTCATTGGGAAGCTATTGAGGTCTGGAGATAGTTAGGTATGACCACCTTTCTGCCTAGGATTAGCCAGGAAGGCTTTGAGATATCCGGCTACACTCAAGAAAACACCAACGCTGTGAGGAGCATAAGGCTCGGTAACTTGTGTTTGCCTTCGCGACCAGACTGTACCGACGACATAGCAACTGTAGAACGATACCGTAAGCTTCTGAAGACTGTGCAACAAATAATATTTTTGCCACACTTCACTACTACAGACCACATATTTTATGGTGAAACCGGTGCCTTAACTTCTGATCAGGGATACCCGACTGTTAGGACTGGCCTTATTGATGGCCCTAACTTTCGTATACATATTAGTACTAACTATAACTTTAGGCATACCAGCATAGGATTAGATATGAAAGATGTTCATTTACGTACTGAGATTGAGCTTGACGAGCGCGTTCTGAATAGTGCAACTGTGGACTGGCTTACAGAACAAATTTTTATCCCAGTTCGAGATGAAGTTATGCTACTTCCTATTGAACAGGACCGATTTTAAGCACTTCCTAAGATTTAACGTTAGGACCGTGCCTAATATTGTGGTCCTCCACTACTGGAATACCGCGTGTGTTCTAATATTTCGAGCGACAGAACGTTAATAACATAAGAATATTGTTTAGTTAGCGCTTTTGTTAATCACCGATGTATGGATTAAAATTATAAAATGTCCCAGGGTGAATTATTCCCAGATGCACAATTCCAGAAAAGTCGACTCGATGAGTTTATTGAGCAAAAATATCCAGTTCTGGCAGTTTTGGGTGTCCCCTTCAATAAGTTTAGCGGCTTTAGTAGTCCGTATGTGCGTATTCGCACCACAGAAGGTGTAGGGATATTTGATACGGGCGTGGGGCTAACAAGCCAATGGACGGATCGCAATGAGGATGATGCAAATAACACGATATGTTGGTCTAACAAGCCCAATGATCGGGGTGTATTGCATGAAGGTTTCGTAGAGGCAGTAACAAGTTTCCGCGAAAACAGCGTTCCGATAGCGCACTTACTGCATCACGTAACTGATATTCAACTTTCTAGCGCTATAAGGTTAGAAGATATTGAAGAGTTAGCAATATATCCAGACAATGCTGCAAGAGTGAAGGCTATGCATCAAAATGCCGAAGTCGATGGTGATTCGGTGGTTTTTGGAAGATATAAGGGCTATTCGGTAGATTTCAGTGAGGAAGAACTGGGCAAAATTATTTCTGACTTCTGGCCAGAACCCGAGGTTGTCTATGTGCGTGCAACTTAGAATTCTAACCAGTTATCATCTTGCCTAGCGCCCCGGTTTTTGATGCGAATACCTGGTTCATCAGTTAAGTAGCCAATTTGTTTGGCGGTAATATTATGTATTTCGGCTTCAGCTATAACCTTCTCTGGCTCCGAAGTTGCTACTATCATACCTGGCCCCATGTGCCATTTACCGTAAGCTTTTTTATCGTCAAAATTACGAAGTTCTTGAACATGTAACATCATAGCGGGCGGATCAATAGGATTATCGATGACTGCACCGAGTTCATCTGTACGAAGCAGCATTCGTCCGATTTTACTTGGCTGACCTCCACCTGTAATATGGGCAACTCCAGTTATCTCGGCTTTTGGCAGAATTCTCTTGTCAAAACCTCCTTGCAAACTTTTCATAAGTTTTGCGTAGATTGTAGACGGAGTTTGAACGAGCTTGCCAAGAACTGTATTACTGAGTGATGGTTCAATCTGTGTGTGCCAGTCGCTACCGTAGTGTTCCAGCATGGCATTCCTTACGTCAGTTATGCCGTTTGAACGAAAGCCTGGCTCGACAAAGCCCACAAGCGCTTGGCCTGCTCGCAATTCTTTGCCTGTAAGTCGGCGTTCTTTGTTAACTGCAACAAAAGCAACTCCACCCCAGTTGTAGTTGAAATCGCCATATCCGTGAATACGTGGTCCTAATTCTGCAATCTCTCCAGATAGGACAACCACGCCAGCTGCGTGGGCGGCGCGTACCATGCCCTCAGCTAATTGATGCATACCATTCATAATATCTTCGTTGTCATCATCTAGTTTGCGGACGTCTAAGATATTATCGATCGAAATAACCTCGCCACCACTTGCAGCTGCGTCATCTGCAACCATCGCAAATAGGTCGAAGGCTGAGCCTAAATGCTCGTTGAGTCTTTCGGATATTTCTGGCTTTGTTCCACTGCCGTCTAGCTGATGACCAAAGGAAACATGATTGCCTCCCTGGTAGAAATAATCACCGTCAATTAATGCTGCACTTCCGAACGCAACACCGCTTGTATCCAAACAGTCAGGCCTAATTTCCCAAGTTTGCTCTGCAGCCTTGGTGAAATACTCTGACATCTCATCTCCGAGTTGTATATTTACTTCTTGTGGCGAATGTTCTGGCATAAAACTCCCTTAGCTTTCTTTTGCGTATTTAACCATTGACTCAAATAGCGGTAGCCCGTGAGGCGTGACCGTTTCTCCTAGTGCTTTGGCTCGGTGGTAATTTATATATTGTTCTGGCCTAACGAATCGTTCGGGATGAGGCATCATGCCCAGTATTCGGCCTGTTGGATCGCACACGCCAGTAATGCCGTACAGTGATCCATTAGGGTTGTCTGGGAATTCTTCGGTTACTCCACCCTGTTTATCTAAGTACCGGAAAACTATTTGCCCACTCTCTTCGAGCTGCTGATATGCCTCAACGTCTTTCATCAAAAATTGTCCTTCGCCATGTGCGACTGGCAGTTCTATAAATTCTCCAAGCAACTCAGGTTGGGCAAATGAACATTTGGACTGCTCGACTCTCAATCGACTCCAGCGACACTGGAAGCCACTATCTTTATTGTGTATTAAGGATGCAGTTTTAGGGGCATCTAGTCCGGTTTTACCTTCAGTTAACAGACTACTTTCCACGAGCGTCTGGAAACCATTGCAGATACCTATAACCGTTCCACCTATGTCGACAAATTCACTAACTTGGTCACGTAATTGTGTGCGTAGTTCTAAGCCCAAAATGCGCCCCGAGCCAAGATCGTCACCGTGTGAAAACCCGCCAGATAGAGCCAGAATTTTGTAATTGGATAATTTACGCTCACCTGATCTTAGCTGACTTATATGAACTTGTTCCGTTCTTGCGCCTGCTAGATCAAAAGCTTCAGCTGTCTCGACGTTGCAATTAATGCCTGGCGCATTTAAGACACATACATTAGGGTTCGTCATGCTATAACCTCCTCTAGTGGCTTCTTCCAGGCAGCTTTGAGCTCGTCAATAGAACAATTAAACCATTCACCACCATTTAGTGTTGTTCGAAATTGCTTATCCTCGGTGGTTTTACCTATTATGCGGTGTGGTAGATCTGCGAAAAGTTCACGGGCAGTTTCATTGTCTTCAACTTCTACTACGAAGCAGCCAGCTGTTTCGTTAAATAATTGTTGCTTTATTGATAAATCTCCTAGAATATTAAGCTCTACTCCGCAATCACCGCCGAATGCCATTTCGCTAACAGCCACCGCTAATCCACCTTCGCTAATATCGTGACAGGCCAGTACTTTATCGGTCTGAATCGCCCTGTAGACACCACGAAGTGTTTTGGGTAGCTGTCCTAGGTCGACTTTCGGTAGATTCGCGCTGCTACCGTCGTGGGTTTTATAGAGGATTGAGCCACCTAGCGCTTCATAGTCCGCCTTACCGACCATAACTAATGTAGACCCTGGTTTCTTGATGTCTGTCGTTACGGTCTTTGCGATATCATCAATACGCCCAGCGACTGTCATAGTAAGTACCGGAGGAATGTCTATGGTCTCTACTACTTCGCCAGCGGCATTTTTACGCTTGAATCGAGACGACAGGCTGTCCTTACCAGAAATTACAGGTCTCTTAATAGCGTCCATGCTGTCATATACGGCATCCACCATCATGTCGAGTGCTCCCATTACGTGGTCGTCTGGCGTTGCGGTGACGTAATTATTAGTTAGTACGGCTTTGTCAGGGTTGCCGCCTGCTGCAACATAGTTACTCATGCCTTCTGCAAATGCCCATACGCTCCCCCAATAGGGATCAATATTGTTAAGCACAGGGTTCATGCCGTGGGCCTGGACCAAGCCATAAGGTTTGCCAGCAATTGGTTGTAGAACGACAGCATCGTTTGGTGCATCCCTGTGGACACCGCTATATGGTTTCATAATGACACCACCCTGTACTTCGTGGTCGTACTGACGGACGACTTTCTCTTTTGAGCAGATGTTACCATGCGACAAGATCTTCTTTATAGTTTTGTTCCAGTCAGTAATTGGGACATCGATTTCTTCTATCTCAGGTCTTTGCCAATTGGCAATGAGTTCACGTTGAGCAAGTCCGTTTTCTAGGAAATCATACTCAAGTTCGATCAGTTCTTCATTGCCATATGTGACATGCAACATAGGATCTTGTCCTTCCGGCGTACCGAATGCGCCAAGCACAGCTATTTCGCAACCATACTTAGCACAAATTTTTGCAAAATCTTCGTATCTTTCTGGAATTACAGCGGCCACCATACGCTCCTGAGATTCGCTCATCCATATTTCCCATGGCGCCATGCCGTTATACTTTAATGGGGCTTTACTGATATCGACTTCAACGCCAATATTTGAGCCCATTTCAGTAATCGCAGAAGCAAATCCTGCTGCACCACAGTCTGTTAGGGCGCGCATACAGCCAGTTTGTCCGGCTTCGAGAATGGCGTCTTGCAACTTCTTTTCTTCTATGGCATTGCCAATTTGAACAGCGCTAGAGTGAATAGTTGCCGTTTCATTAGTCATATCGCCGGACGAGAAGGTCGCGCCATGAATACCATCACGTCCAGTTTTGCCACCCATAGTGACAACTAGGTCACCGTTTTCCGGTTCGCCTTTCTTGGCAAGTTCTAGTGGCTGGATAGCTAATTCTCCAACCATGACAGTTGGCTTAGCTCGAAAATCGTCATCATAGTGTATTGAACCGTTAGCGGTAGGGATACCCATACGGTTACCATAGTCCCGGACACCGTCAATTACGCGTTGTTGTAGATACATTGGATCGAGGCATGTTTCTGGCAGCTTTCCCTTGTCAAGATGTGGATCCGCAAAACAGAAGATGTCGATTGATAGGATGACTTTAGCACCAAGTCCCGTACCCATACCGTCACGGAATACACCGCCGCTACCCGTCATACTACCGCCGTACGGATCGAGTGCTGATGGACTATTATGAGTTTCTAATTTTATGTTTATACACATGCCATCGTAGAACAAGAAAACGCCAGCGTTGTCATGGAATGCTGATACGATTTCGTCATCAAAGTACTCCTCTGATTTATTCTTTAGTCGTGGAAATAGCGGTGATTTTTCAACACCGTCTTTGAAAATCTTGGCGTTGAAAGTTTTATGTCCGCAGTGCTCACTCCAATGACTACCTAGAGTTTCGAGTTCCGCGTCACGAGGTTCTCTACCTTTGTTCTTGAAGTAGACTTGGGCGCCTTTTAGTTCCTCGATATCTAGAAATAGACTTCGATCTTCTGATAAGTTAGAAAGTTCATTATCATCAAGGTCACACAGTGGTACGATTTTAATCTGACCGACGTTCCCTGTGATCTGTAGCGTATCAGGCTTGGTGTCCATGGTGCGCTCTACTTTTTCATTCATGGCGACTCGTCTGATCACTTCGCCGATTATTGTATCTGGAGTATTGCCAGCGAATCTGTATTCAGTGCTTGAGTCAACGGCAACAGGTCTAACACCAAGTAGTTCTGCGCCGTAACTAATAGACTCTGCTTCGGGGTTCATCATGCCAATTAGTGGCGCTACTTCAACTGTCTTGGCGTTATCCCAGTCTTTTCTGTCGCCGATTTCTATATCTTGCGTAAGTGGGTCACTGAATAGTTTTTCCGCCAAAATAGTAGCTTCTTCATCTTCAATTCCCTCTACTCGAAATACGCGCGCAGTTGTGAGGGCGATGTCGATATCAAGCATTGATTTTGCTTGGTGCTTAATTGCTTCAGCGGTCGGGTCGTGTTCGCCGAAAACTCGAATCTCATGAATTTCCATTTTGGTACTCCTGTTGGCCGCGAATAAATGAGTCGATCGCGTAGCCTATTACTGCTTTTTCGATTAGTTGTATACGGTCAAATAGCGTTTCTTTCGTATCGCCAAACTCAATAGTTACAGGATGCTCAGCGATTAATGGTCCAGCGTCAACCTCTTCTGCTACTACGTGAAGCGAATGCTTTGCTTCAGTAATTTCTCCTTTTCGGTATGCGGTCAACATTAACTCTGAGGCTCCATCTCCGTGAGTATCTGCTGTTAGTGGTAATGTTCCAGGATGTGTGTTTATTGCTCTCGCTTGGTAGATGGATGAGTGCTTTTCGGGGATAAACCCCCATTCACAAATATATGGATCATTTCCGATTACCATATAGCCAAGTTGGGCAAATAAATTCAAACCGTTTTTTTGGCCTAGTTCACATATCACCTCTGCTGCTTCTTGGCTCTGTCCGCGCATTCTAGGTCCCTCAGGGTGTGTGTAGTTATTAATAACAGCAGGCTCTACAACAAAACCCCAATCGGCGTTCCATCGCTCTACTTTTTCTAAAATACCTGCATTTTTTCTACTAGATATAACTAAGCCGATTTCTGCGTTTATTTGACCATCATGAATAGCCCTTGCTAGAGCTTCAGCGGTTGTCCCTCCGCCCGAAGCGAGTATCCCAATACGCGGAATGTGTTCCATCATTGCCTACATTCTCTCAGTCTAGCATTTCCAACGCAAGCATAAGCGTTTTGGTTATTTTATTCTTGGCAATTCGCTCCAACGTGTAGTGAAGCGAGGCATTTGCAGTCCCCGCTTTGGTTGCCAACTTTTGCCTAAATCTTCCGCAGCAAAGTAGACAGTGCGCTTACCATATCGGGTATTTAAGCTGTCTAAGGCGCGCATACGTTGATTAGAGATATCAAACCTATCTGGTCTCGACTCACCCATTAGGTCTATCTGAAATGCGTTTTCTGGTATTAAGTCATACAACCAAACCCCTGCCCTATGATAAAAGTCCTGGGGATTGAACATATTACGTAATTTCTGGATTATGGTATGGGTTATATAGCCGGTGTCAGCAGTTGGTGACGAGAAGTGAATATTTTCTACCTTGGTTTGAAAGCCAGGTTTATGCTTATTGGTGGCAATAAAAATACCGGCCTTAGTAGTTAGCTGGTGGCTGGCGCGGAGCTTGCGGGCTGTATTTGCGACGAAGGATGCTACAGCTGCTTCGAGAACCTGAAATTGATTAGTATCTTCACCGAAAGTTCTGGTGTTAGCGATGCTTTGAGCTGGTTTGCTGGTTTTTTGTAACGATAGACAACTCATGCCTTGTAATTCGGCTACTAGCTGTCTGCCATGTATCCCCATTAGGCTTTGAGCTAGTTGTGGTCGAAGTTTGATCATATCGGCTGCCGTAAATAAACCTTCGGCTTTTAGCTTAGGGGTTAGTTTCCGGCCTACACCCCAAATATCTTCTAGTGGCACTTGAGATAAATGATCAATTCTATCTTCTTCGCTTGAGGTATACAGGTCTAGTACGCCACTAAGAGAAGGTTCTTTTTTTGCACGATCACCGGCAAGCTTGGCTAGGGTTTTGCTGCCGGCTATACCAATTGATACCGGCATGCCGGTCCACTGCAGGATTCTGTATCGTACTTCTGCTCCCCATTTTGTGTAGTTATCAATTTCTAGCTCCGACAGATCTAAAAATGATTCGTCAACAGAGTAAATTTCTATATGAGGAGTAATTGATGTTAGTAGGGTTGTGATGCGACGAGATATATCAGCATATAGCTCGAAATTGCCAGAGAATTGTATTACATTGTGTTTTTGAAAAAGGTGCTTCCACTTGAAAGCTGGCGCCCCCATTGGTATGCCTAAAGCCTTTGCTTCGTTGCTGCGAGCCACTACGCAGCCGTCATTACTTGATAATGCGACTACTGGCTTGCCTTCTAAGTCTGGTCGGAAAATGCGCACGCAGCTTACGAAGAAATTATTACAATCGATCAATGCAAATATTGGTTTTTTCATGATCTATATTGGTGGATAGCCGATGTTACAACACCCCATACAATGCTATCTAGTGGCAGCTTGTTGAATTTTGATAAAGTAAAGTAGGACCCTCCCCACCAGATTACTAGATCTGTCGATCTGGGCGCTAAAGACTTATCGATAATCACCAGATCGTCTTTATAGACACCGCGATCTTCCCATTCCGAAGTGTCTATGCGCATATAGAAAGTACTCAGTGGATGTTTAATGAGTAGCTTACTTAGGTCCAAAGGAATTATGTTTGAATCAGTCGCAGGGTTAGGAAAACCAGTATGGACTGTCACACCCTCTTCGTTATTCATCATTTTGTGCCGACCAATGTCCAGCAGTTGTCTTCGTGTCGCAAGCGGAAGGTGGTCTGACCGTCTGTCATTTCAAATATGCGTATCACCTGCTGGCCTTTTTGTATAAGATACTGCAGCCCGTCGTTAAATGTGTAGCTAGTGTTGTCCAGCTCTATTTGTTTTGGGAAGGTTTTCATTTCGCCTAGGCAGTTTAAGAAATAAAAGGCGTTTACGCTGACTGTTTGATTGATATAAGACATTTCAAGCTCCTCTGTTCGGTGTACAAAAAGACACCGTCCTAATCTTTATAAATAAGACGAACGGGTTTTGATTGAGAGGAACTGCCTGTCAAGAAAGAGTGAACCGTTCTAAACTCTTTTGATTACACAGGAAGTTGTTGCTTGAAATAGCGCACAGGGACCGAAGTATGATTGCTGAAGTTTATATAAGTCTGGGTGTGAAAACTCTAATGCGTCAAACACCGGAGAGTACGCCCACAACTAGTAAGACTTATTGTAATACATGAGCGTTTTGTAAACAAATACAATCTAGACGTAGAGTTGATTTATAAATTCAACAAGTTGTCGCGGGGTTATCTCTGCCTTGATGACGTAGCCATCGGCTTGTTTTTCGATATCCTCTCGGCCGTGGATACCTTGCTCTAGGTTAGTCGTAATAATAATTTTGCTGTGGATTTGTGGCTGGCTGGGGTCTCTGAGGCGTTTGAGTACTTCGATGCCTGTTATGGTGGGTATCATTATGTCGAGCAATATAACGTCATAAGCATCGGTGAGGGATTCTTTGAGACCGGTCTCGCCGTCGATCGCGGTGGTGACCTCAAAACCTGCTTTGGTAAGCGCGCGTACGTAAAGTTCACTGATAAAATGTTCATCTTCTATGCAAAGTACTTTTTTTGATGCTGCTGCCTTTTGATCCAAAACTTATCTCCGATACAATGAGTGATTTTTAATCCAACCATGAGCTGTGCGAGTGACATCTGTATTATCTCCATTTTTGAGCTCATCGGCAAGTTTTGAGTATGGCTGAACGGTAAAACCGAAGGTGCTACCTTCCCCTACTTTTGATTTGGCCCAAACTTCTCCACCGTGCGCATCAATAATCGATTTACACAAGAACAGACCAAGGCCGGTGCCGCCTACTTCGGTTTTCGTTCGGTGGTTTCTGTAGAATTTATCAAATAAATTAGGGATTACATTTGGCGGGATACCTAATCCGAAGTCTTGGACAGTGGTCTCTACGTTACCTTGATCGTCGAGATTGCTGCTGATTATTATATTCTTAGTATTTGGACTATATTTTATGGCGTTTTCCAGTAGATTATTAACAACCTCATAAATACTTATACGGTCAACTGCTACTGTTGGCAGGTCTTTAGCAATTTTAAATTCGAAGGCTATGTCGTGCACTTTAGCTCGCATTTCAGCGTCCTCGCAAGCATTTCTGAGTGTTTGTTCCCAATTTTCTTCATGAAGTTGCATAGACATTTGATTGGCTTCAATTCTGGATACATTGAGTATGTTGTTTACAAATGCTGTAAGCTGACTGGCTGCGGCTTCCATTTTATGCATAAACCCTTTTAGCTCATCGTCCAGCTGATCGGATAGTTCATCCTGAAAGACTTCAATGTATCCCCTAAGCATAGTTAATGGCGTGCGAAGCTCGTGAACTGCTAGCGCCACGAAACTCATTGCTTCGTCATCTTGATTGTATTGGGCGGTGCGGTCGAACAGCGTTACAATAAACTCGGTACCACTTGGGTTGTCCTTGTTATAGTAAGCTGCTATGTCGCATTGTTTTATGGCAGCATCATCGGGTAGTCGTATTCTCACCCGTTCCCAGTATGCTGTGTCAGTGATCTTATTGTCTATACAGTCTTGTAGCCATTTTTCTAATGTAAGTTCACTTGGAAATTCCAAATTAACACTCTCATACAGCGCCTTGCCAAACAATTTTGAACTTTCCATCTGACAATATTGAAGCGCGATATCGCTTGCATTTGTGACCACTTGAGTTTTGTTAAATACAAATAGTGGTAACGGTAAATGACTCACTATGTTTGCTGCCTGAACGATCTCTTTGCGGTGCTCTGTAATGTCGGTATTATTTTGTTGGCTAGCGAACTGGTAAACCTGCATTACTAATGCTGTAACTAATTCACGACCCAGGCGAACTTTGTCGATATTTGGTGGCGGCATATCTCTTTCTTCTGGGGACACGTGCAGGATAGCTTGTCTAAGTAGTCGCAAAGGTTCAAGTGCATATTGGCTGGCTTTTGATCCGAGTAAGGCGCCAACTAATATAGAAGTAATACAGAGCAGCCCGATTGATACCATGATAGGTATAGGTTGTGCAGTAAAAAGCCACCAACAAAGTGTTATGAAAATGATATTACTCAGGATAATAGTAATTGCTAGATAGTTTGTTACTTTACTCTGGAGTTGTTTGAAGTGGTCCATAATGATTACGGTGAGTAGGTTACGGCTCCTGGCTCCCCAACCACGCTTATCCAGGTGTTACCTTTGTTGAGAGCTAGTGGCGAACTATTTGCGTCACCAAATCGCATTTCGCTCTTCCGATCCTTCTTTTCCCAGACACCTTCAGTTACCGTACCATCTTGAAAAATATAGGCTTTCCCACTGCCGCTGGTGTTATAAATAGTATGAACCCCATCGGGATGAATACTTTTTGGAACGACAATTGCAATAACGGTTTTAGGGTTTATTTGGGCGCCGCTTTTTTCATCGACGTGAGGTTTTCCAGCTTGGCTCCTTTTGTACGAGTTGCTTGCGGCGTCATAGTCGTAGTGTGGGTTATATAAGAAACCTGATATTGCAAAGTCAATGGACTTAGCATTCGGTGCTGTACTTGGCTTATCTTCTTTACGCGCCCAGCCAACGAAGGTACTTGTTGTCCAGCCTTTACTCTTCTGAAGTTCTAGCATTTCCGCTCGGCTCGTATATACATTATGGGGAGCGTAGCGGTTGCTGACACGGTGATAGAATTTACTATTTTGAGCGTAATCAAGATCTTTAATACCTTCGGCTCGTATTTGGGCTAAGGCTTCGCCACTCCCGCCGACGTGTGCAACAGGAGCGTCAAAAGGCACTAACCAGTCAAGATAGTATGGGCGGACACTACGTACTGGCCCCATATAGTTTGGTTGCGCTTCTTGAAAGAGAGTTAAAAAGCGCGTAATGCCACCTTCCGCTACCGCTTCATAAACAACGCCAGCGTCTTTAAGCCCGGCCTGAGGTCTGGCATCAGGACTGTTTTCTATCATCATTGCTGTTACAGGTAAATCAGATTCTGGTTGAGTTACTACTGCACCCGTTAACTTGGATGTGTAAACTACAGGTTTTGGCGGTTCTGTAGGTTTCTGTTCTGCTACGGTTGTAGACGTTACTGGTTTTGATTTGTGGGTGACCTTCCAAATAAAAAACCCAATAATTAAAGCTATAACTGCAAAAATAATCGCAGCAATTATCCATTGTTTCTTTGTGAGCTGAGGTAGTCTAAATCGCTTTGGTTTTTTTTCGGGTGTTTTTGAGTAATCGGTGTTGTCTTCTGGCGCCTCGTCGTTAATCGCCTCGATTCCGTCTTCGCTAGCATCGTCTGCGCTACTGGTGATCATGTTTGTTGGGATTGTTTCTGGAGGTATGAAGTCGGGTTCGACTATCTGGTCTTCAAACGAGTCATAATCGGTAATAGTTACCGGAGCCGGTATAGAGCGCTTTTGGCCGCCCGGCATAAAATCTTCAATCATAACCTACATTGTAACAATGCTTATGGTTTGATGCTATACCTAGTATTTAATCTTCGATATGTGCTAAGAAATCTATCGAAGCCCTCAAACGATCCATAGAGGTTTTTTTCCCCAAGACTTGTAGAGTTTCGGCAAGACCTGGACTCGATGGTGCCCATGTAGTTGCGATACGAATCAGACTGAATAGTACTGCTGGTTTTTGTTCGGTTGCTTCGAGCAAGGCATTTAATCGGTCAGTTAGGTCTTCGGTTTTGAAGTTACTGAGCTCAAAAGAATCTACTGTTAATACAAGCAGTTCTTTCAGCTCAATCATCGGGATTTTTTTTAATTGCTTATGGCTCAGAATAAGTTCTTTGTCCATTTGTTGATCTACAAAGAAGAAATTAGTTAACCCCGGTATCTCTGATAGATATTTAAGTCTTTCCTGGACTAGGCTCAAAATTTGTTTTTTATATTCATCGTTGGCGTCTCTGGATACATCTGGCCAGTAATCTTGGGAGCGTTCAAATAACTCGGTTACTGGCATATTTCTAATAAGCGAGCCGTTAATCCACTTAAGTCTTTGTTCGTCGAATTTGGCGCCACTTTTCTGTACACGGTCCAGACTAAATTTATTGATCAACTCGTCTTTAGTAAATATCTCTTGTTCTGTGCCGTCATTCCAGCCCAATGTCGCAATAAAGCTTACTAAGGCCTCTGGAAGGTACCCATCGCGTACGTAGTCGAGTATATCTTTTGCTCCGTCGCGTTTGCCGAGTTTCTTTTTGCCGTCTGAAGCCATTATGTGAGGCATGGTTGCTAGTAGCGGTCGATCGATCTCGAGTGCTTCGTAAATATTCAAGTAATTTGGAGTGCTGGCCAAAAATTCTTGACCTCTAATTACGTGCGATATCTTCATTTCATAATCGTCTATGATGTGCGCAAAATTGTAAGTCGGATAACCGTCAGATTTGATTAAAACTATGTCATCAATAACTTCAGGACCCGTAGAAAGATCGCCCATAACTTCGTCATGCCAGGTGTATGGTTTTGGATCAGATTTGAACCTTAGAGGTTTTGTTCCATCCCATATTGGCGGGTTATTGGGTCGATTATTGCGATAAAGAAATGGTTTTTTATCTTTTTGGGCTCGTATTCGAAATTCTTGAACTTCATCGGGTGTATATGGGTCTGCGTATGCCCTTCCTGAGTCAATAAGCTTATGTGCCCATTTAGTATAACTTTCTAACCTTTCGCTTTGAATGTACGGACCATAGTTACCGCCTTTATTAGGCCCTTCATCATAGTCAATGCCGAGCTTCTCAAAACAACCCAGAATGTGCTCGCGAGCGCCTTCTACTTCGCGTTTTTTGTCGGTGTCCTCAAAGCGAATTATAAATGTCCCGTTAAAATGTCTTGCCACGAGCCATGCAAATAATCCGGTACGAAAGTTACCTACATGCATGAATCCGGTTGGACTTGGTGCAAATCTTGTTCGAATCGTCATTACCTCTATTGTAAGATAATTATCAAGTGATTACTATTGGTTCTTTTTGTGGATTTCGTCGTACACCCTAGAAGCAATTCCTAGAAGTATTCCGGATGCAGCGACGGCTAATCCGCCAACTATAACCTCTGAAGGGTCAAATCCAACAACCTTTTCACCGAATGGTGCCGATAAGACAATATTATTTCCCTCAGCAGAGTGGTCTGCTATATATGCAAATCCAATAGCTAAAGAAGCAGCAGAGCCACCAATTAAAGTTGCAATGCGCGAGATCTTGTCTCTAATAAATGGTGCTTCTGGGTTACTAATGTTCATAATAAATAATATTATAGCACTAAATTGATTTTATAACAATACTAGCGTACTAAATAAACTATAAGCTGTTGGCTATTCGTAGCACTTGGTCTGTGTCTAAAGATGTATTGCCATTAACTTCATACCAGATGCCATTGTCTACCCAGCTAGCACTGTCGCCGTCGTAAATGTATATAGTCTTACCTTTGTCCTGAAACGTCTGATAGGCCCGCTTATTTGATGCGACATGATTTTCTAGTAAAGTTTCGCTATCCCACTTGGATGCTCGCTGGGTAACTGTGTAGTTTCTGTCGTCGCTATTTGAGTGAAAACCTATAGTAATCTGTCCAGGCTGGTACTGAATCGGTCCTTTCATTGAGAACCCTGCTGGATGATATTCAGGTAGTGAGCCGTCAATACCTGATCGCGTTGCGGCTAAACGCATAGCAAGATTAGGGACATTATTATATGCAAAATATCCACCTATAACTATAAATGTGAGCACGATAAAGCTCGCGTTTAATAGACCTGGGCTAATTCGAAGTTTGTGAGCTAATTTTGTACGTCGACTGGGGCGTTTGGGACTAGGTTGTGTATGGCTTGTCGCGCCATTCACGGCAGACTGGAACCTGCTTTCTGATGTTTTTGCTGTGGTTGGTTTGGGCGCTTGGGTTTCATTCGGTTTTGCATGGACGGAGTGAGTTTTTGGTTCTGGTGCTACTGGAATTGGCGAGTATTTGGTTTTTTTAGCCACCGAGGCACCGAATTTACTGATCAGGCCGCTTCTATTTACATTTTTTGCCCTTTGTTCGCGTTTTGGGTCAGTGTGGATGGATAAGTGTTCAATTTTTTTAGTTTGCTTTTTTGGGCTATCAATATCATTTAACGAAGAACTATTCGTTTTAAGTGTGCTTGGTTTTTTTACTACTGAGCGCATTAGTGTTTTTGAGCGCTCAATTCTTCTCTTTGCTTGATGAGTAGAGCGAGTAATGTGGGACTTTGCAGAATTTGGTGTTTTAACAACACCGTCCATTGACCCGGATTTGGCCTGTTTTGGCTTTATTACAGCATTTTTAGTAGAAGTCTGTGTTGATTCTTTGATTAGCTTTCCAGTTAACGCATCATAGTGCTTACCGTTCAGCATGATTACGTTACGTCGGTTACCCACTTTTTTTACCCTCTCGACTTTCGTGTGTTTAGATCGATATAAGTATCTTAAACCGACTTTCGCTGACCTGCAAGCACAAATAATTTTAAAATAGGGTAAAATACACTAGCAACTATGGATTTTCTCGACCCAAAAAAGAAACGATCTCATCGCAGAAGGCTTTACATAGGCTATGTATTGATGACTATTGCCTTAGTTCTCGGTATGTGGTTTTTATGGAATATATCTTCAGGTAATTATTACGACCCAAAGACCAAGACAGTAATTCAAAACGGCATGTTATTTCTAGATTCTCACCCTGAGAGTGCACAAATAGTTATTAATGGCCAAGATAAAGGTAGGACTGATAACCGTTTATTGCTACCTGCAGGTCCTTATAACGTTGAGTTAAAACGGGATGGATACAGAACCTGGAAACATGATGTTTCTCTAGAAGGTGGTGCGATCGAACGGTTTATCTATCCATTCATGTTTCCCGAAAAACTTGAATCCTCCGATTCGCAATTATTTTCGACTCAACCATCATTGGCAACTCAGAGCCCTGATCGACGTTGGCTGATCGTGCAACAACCCGAAACGTTTAATAATTTTTCAGTCACGGATCTTAATAGCAAGAACATAGAATTCAAACCCATAGTGCTACCGCCTACAGTTTTGACACAAACTGGTACTAAGCATGTAGTTAGCGCATTAGAGTGGTCTACGGATAATCGACATGTACTTTTGAAGCATGTATTTGATACTGGATACGAATTTATAATTCTTGACCGTGAATCAGCGGCAGCTTCGGTTAATCTGAATCAACAATTTGGCAGGGTTATAAGTGACGTTAAATTGAGAGATAAAAAATACGATCGATATTATTTTCACAATAGTGCAAGCGGAGATCTAGTGTCTGGTGTTTTAGAATCAAAATCAGTTACGCAAGTTGCCGGTAAGGTTATTAGTTATCAACCTCACGGTAGCAACCTGTTAATGTATGTTACTAACGAAAAGGCGCCCGCTGGAAAAGTACTTGTAAAGATTATGGACGGTGATAAGACGTATACATTACACCAGCTCGATCAAAGTCCAAAATACCTACTCGATCTAGCTCAGTTTGACGGTAAGTGGTATGTTGCTGCGGGTGCATCTGTTGAGCAAAAAGTATCGATATATATCGACCCGTTTGATGAGCTCAAGAAAGAAAATGCGTCTCAGCTACCGGCATCCGTATTGTTAAGATTAAATGCCCCCGTACAGTACATGGCGTTCTCCGCTAATACTCGATTATTAGAGATTCAGAGTGGCAGTAGTTTTGCGGTATATGATGCTGAGAATAAACGACAATTTAGATACGACACAAAGCTCAATCTTCCGCTCGAATATCAGGCTACATGGATGGATGGGCATAGATTGACTGCTATAAGTGACGGTAAGCTGCGTGTATTTGATTTTGATGGTACCAACATGCAAACGCTTATGAATAGTACCCCGGCTTTTACGCCCTTTTTTGATCGTGATTATCGTAAGCTTTATACGGTAAGTCCATCGGCTACGGTGAAGAACAAAACCGCTCTTCTGTTTACTGATCTGATTGTGGCTCCAAAATAATTAACTAGAAAAGATACTTTTGAAGCGATCCCAAAGACTTGGGGCGTTACCTGGAATCTTACTTGGTGACTGATCATTCTGCTGAGCAGTGCTGGCTATATTTGTAGCTGGATCTGGTGATATTTGTTGCCCGGTTACTAGTAATCGATTTAGTGAGGTGCCAGGCGGGTCACATGTGATTAGAGTCATAGTTGACTGGTTTGTGCTGGTTGTGAGAACCGACACATCAGAAGGTTTGACTATCTTTTTGTCAGTAACTTTATATACAAATCGTTTGCCATCTTTTTGAAGCATAAAAGTGTCGCCAACTTCTAGTCTTTTAAGTAATACGAATGCAAATTTATACTGACCTTTATTGAGAATGTTGTTACTAGAATGCCCAAATATTACTCCATTACCAACTTCACCTGGCAGCGGGGTGGTTGCATAATGAACGACGCCGCGCTCTAACGCATGTTGTATAGCCTTTTCATCGACCGATGGTTCGTCGTATACCACGGGTATTTCGACGTTAATTTTCGGAATAATTATCTTTGATTCTGGACCCACTGCTGCAGTACTTGAATCGATAATTATAGGTGCGTTACTAACATTTTTACTAGGTGTAATGAATGGTGCGATGAAGCGCTCGTTGAAAAAGCCGAACAATAAAAAAGCAATGGCAATAAACCCAATACCTAATCCAAACAGTATCGAGTGGAAGTGGGCTTTTTTGCTCAGTCGCCCTTTCGTTGGATTTGAAACTCTATTCAGTAATTGATTTTTTACGTCCGCGGCAGTACGGTTATCCGCGTTATGTCTTTTTTCTTTATGGTGACGTGGTGTTGATTTATGAGCTTTCGGGTTACTACTTTGACTTGTTTGCTGTGAAGTTTGCGTTGGTTGGTGCGCTTGCTTGCCATGCTCTGAATAGAATTCTTTCCAGACTTCGTGCTTTTCTTTGTCGGGTAGTTCTTGGTAATAGTTGTGCCAAGCAGTTTGAATCTCTGCTAGTGACATGCCAGAAACACTTAGTTGGTGCATGTAAGCTTGATGCTTACTTTTATGCTTCCCAGCCTGTTCAGATGTAATTATTTCTTTTTTTGTATCTGGTTCATCTTGGTAAAGATGATCAATTTTGTTACGTAACATCTCTACAGCCGGATTGTCGGATGCTTCCGTGTCGTAGCTATCACCTTGTAGGGTGGTACTGTTTTGAGAATGGTTTACTTGATTGTGTTCTGTCATTTATGCTAATGCTAGCTTTAACAGATGTAATTATAGTACAATGTTCCCTGTTCTCCTACTCGTGGGCGAGTGGCGGAATTGGTATACGCGCACGACTCAAAATCGTGTTCCGCAAGGATTGAGGGTTCGATTCCCTCCTCGCCCACCATATAAAAAGACCACCGAAAGGTGGTCTTTTTATATGGTCTGTTTGGTTGAGGGGTAATGTGATATGTGCTGCAAAATTTTTAATTAACCTAGAATATCCAACAGCTTATTTTCACGTATATCAAGATTGCTAGTGTCGTGTATGGTTGCTATTTGTCGGTTTTCGCGTAAACATTCTTCTGCAATAAGCCCAGTAGGCATTCGCCATGGCGAGCCATCGGGGTTGCAGTTTAGAGTAAGATCCTCGTTAACGTAAACTACTTTAATGTCCGGAGAATATGCTCTTTCTATTTCGTTGCGCCTACTGCTAGATTTAACTTGAATTTTGTAATTTAATTCGGGTATCATGCTTGGGTCTACGTGAGTTATGATTGACAAATCCCATGCTTCTCTTTTTTCAAGATACTTTCCTCTTCCCATGTCTTCACTATGAAACGCCGGAATTGCTAGCCATGATCTGTCCGCTAATTTTAAACCAAATCTTTGACTTAGAAGTAGGACATCTATTTCTGCCAAGTTGCCGATAATATCCCTTACGCCGGGTATGTTTTTTTCGCTTGAATTCTTGCGAAGCAAATTTATTGTATTTGAGTGAGTTTCTGATACATCTATAAGTTTGTTATAGTTATCAATCAGTATGTTGTTGGGTGGGAGCTCTTCGGGTATCATTAAATTCCAACGGTAAATATTCTCAAATGCTAGCTGCATGAGCGATCGGCCTGTTAATTGGTTGATGGTTTCGGAAGAACCGCTCTGTATTTTTACACTTTTTTGGAAACAGTCCATAGCGTCTTCGAGTATTAATAACGCATTGTCTTTATTGGGGCAGCCGTATGCAGTTTCTAGATACATTTCTCCTGCATTATATTGACATTTTGCGTTTGTTGAATGAACGCCGATGTAATTATCGATTGCGGCTAGTCTTGCCTCGGTCGAAGAGCCTCTTTCCATTTGTGTGAACGGGTCAAGATGATGACTTTCTAAATTACCTGTGTGTGTGCCTTTTTTCATAGAATAGATACTATAACAGAATTAAATAACAAAAGCAACTAAAGAATTGACATTGTTATTGCCTGATAAGTATTTTCAGGGTTTTGCAGCCACCAAACTGACGCTCTTGCGCAGGTTTTTACGCGCCAAATATCTTCCTCGTTTTTTGTAGTACTTACATAGCCATCTGCAGCTACGATTATTTGATCAAGATGTTTAACGATTAGGTTAGTTGGCAGTGTCTCGGAGTATTCATGAAGAGCTTCTACTATTGCCGGTAGGCTCATGTCAAAGCGAAGCGACCCTTTCCCGGTCATTACCTTTGGCCAAACTTTTTGCAGTTGGCCGAACGACGCCACTATCAGTGTATTCGGACG
Organism: uncultured Candidatus Saccharibacteria bacterium; assembly: GCA_964590725.1. Lineage (GTDB taxonomy): Bacteria > Patescibacteriota > Saccharimonadia > Saccharimonadales > JACQNP01 > CAZPWF01. Next base: position 65,821 of record CAZPWF010000001.1, on the reverse strand, counting down.
ATTAAATAGCACCTTCGGGCTGGTTATGAATTGATCAAGACAGTCTTGAGTTACGGCAATTTTACCTTTGTATTTTTTTGTAAATTCTTCCATCACCATAGCGGTTTCGCTGTTGCGGGCTGTGTCGCCTGCTAGCATTACAGCATCCGCCCAATTTGCGTATTCAACCCACTCTATTAGTGCTTTTTTTGAAAAACCGCCACTTTTGTTACTTGCAGCAAATTCTACGTGCTCTAGGGATCTCCCGATTAATTTATGCAAGGCCTCAGGTAAGAGCACTTTAGCGACACCAATACCAGCCGATACAGCACATTCATAGGCTTGGGCTGGCGCTTGCATGCCATGTGAATTACCGCCGATTATGAGCAGTTTTCCGGCTCGTGCTTTGTTTTCCGGCCTAGACCATAGCAGATCTGGAAACAGTGGTTTATTCGATTCTTGTCGCTGCCAGTTAGAGTCTTGCATGTAAAATTCGTGGTCCTCTAAATTTCAAGATTTATACTGACTGGACAGTGATCGGAGCCCATGACTTCCGGATGTATTTTAGCCGCTCTGACGCGCTCTTTTAGCTTAGCCGAAACCATAAAGTAGTCGATACGCCAGCCAACATTGCGCGCTCTAGCGTTTGCCCAGTGTGTCCACCAACTATAATGACCATTCCCTTGAGTAAATATGCGGAAAGTGTCTATAAAACCAGCAGAAAGCATATTTTCAAAACCTTCTCTCTCTTCATCAGTAAACCCATGCTTGCCGATATTAGCCTTAGGATTAGCTAGATCGTCTTCGGTGTGAGCGACATTAAAGTCGCCGCAGTAAATTACAGGTTTAGATTTTTCTAGATTACTAACATGCTCTAAAAAAGCTTTGTCCCAATATTTATGACGAAGCTCTAACCTAGTCAAATCCCCTTTGCTATTAGGGGTGTATACACTGACTAGCCAAAAACTATCAAACTCAGCACTAATTACACGGCCTTCTTTTAGCGGATCGCCGTATTTGTCAGCCATTTGATATTTACCGTTTATGGTCTCTGAGAAACCATTCAAAATATTAAGAGGTTTGGTTTTGGTAAAAATTGCAGTGCCGCTGTAGCCCTTTTTTTCTGCTGAGTTCCAAAATTCTTGGTATTCTGGCAAATCAACTTCTGATTGATCTTGCATGGCTTTAGTCTCTTGCAAGCACAAGATATCAGGCTGATGTTCTTCAATAAACTTTTGAAACATCCCTTTATTCCAGACAGCTCGAATCCCGTTCACATTCCATGAGTAGAGTTTCATAGAATTTAGTATAGCTTGTGAAGGGTAAAATCTGCTAGACTATCTTCTAATGAGTTCATATAAACGCGTTCTTTTGAAGCTTTCTGGCGAACAATTGGCTGGTAAGCATGAATTTGGTATTGATCCGGACGTTGCAAAATATTTTGCCAAGGAGCTACAAGCAACTCGAGATTCAGGTGTTGAAATAGTTATAATTGTAGGTGGCGGCAATATGGTTCGGGGTGCAAGTTTGGCTGCCAAAAGCCATATTAAGCGTGTTACGGCTGATCAAATGGGGATGCTCTCGGGGCTAATGAATGCCATGGCTTTAACAGATATATTTGAAGCAGAAGGTCTAGCTACTCGTTGTCTCAGTAATGTCTTCGTAGAACAGTTAGTAGAAAGTTTTTCATTCCGACTTGCTGAGAAACACTTGCAGAGCGATCGCGTTTTACTGGTCGCCGGAGGCACGGGCCGGCCTTACTCTACACACGATACAGCCGCAGTACTTACTGGCCTTGAGTTAAGCTGTGATGTTGTAGTCAAGGCAAGTAAAGTAGACGGTGTTTATGATAAAGACCCTGTCAAGTTTGATGACGCTAAGAAGATTGAACATATGACATTTCAGCAGGCAGTCGAGGATAAAAACATTATGGTTATGGATAAAGCAGCAATGGGTCTTGCTCTCGAGCATAATATGCCGCTTGTCGTTTTTGATGCAATGATACCAGGTAGTATTCTAAAAATAGCTCAGGGCCAAAAAATAGGAACGTCAATTTTCTAATATTGCACATCGAGCAACATTAGTAGTGGCTATTTTAATGCTAACGGATAAAGGTAATGTATACTTAACAGTTTTCTTCTAATCGAGTAAAAAATGATTATAAAATTAAAACCGCCCTTTTATTGGGCGGTTTTAATTGGCTTCTCGGAGAATCTAGTTAAGATTGCTCTTTGCGAATGAACCGCTGCCCTCATATGTTGCAGTCAGTGTGTAGATAGCACAGTCGTTTGTCTGGTTGTCACACGCACCACCACCAGTTTTCTCTACGTTATATGCGTAAACGCTTGCTGCTGGAGCGGCTACAAGTGTTCCGTTTGCGCCTTTAGGATCCTTTAGAGCCTCTTGGTCTAGACCCTTCATATTTGTGCTACGGAATGTAGCGTCATTTAGGTTGTCTAATGTTGGGTATTTGCCGCTAACTGCGTAATATGCCTCAACCTGACCGTGTATAGCCTTAATATCTGTCTGTCGCTCAGTGTTACGAGCCTTTTGTTGAATACCGGTGAATGTCGTAACGACTAATGCCGCCAATATACCGATAACAACGATTACGATCAAAAGTTCAACAATTGTAAAACCTTGATCTTTTTGCTTATTTGCCATGAGAGTGTGCCCACCCTTTCTCAATTTATTTAGTTAAGTTTTACATGAGCAGTATAGTACATGATGTCAATAAAGCACAAGCACAATTTCTTCTCTTGTGGATATATTTTTCTTAGTGTTATATTTACTGACTGAAAAATTAGTTATTTTTGTTTTCGCGCCAGACATCAACCGCCCATATAAGTCCTAGAGCAAGTGCCATATCTATTCCATCGGCAATTTCTACATAATATTTATCTCGTATTGTCAGCCATTTCTGGTCCATATTGATTATGATCTTGTCACCTTCTTTGACTTGGTAGTTTTTTTCTATCAGGTTGCCTTCTAATTCCCAAATTTTGCCATCGGCAAGCTTCATTGTTAAACGAGATTTGATTGGTGAGAAGTGAGCGTTAAGTTTAGCGACCGATGTGCCGTCTGTTGCAAAATATTCCATACGACGAGGTATGTTTATAACCTTGCCTTTTGCTGTATAGATCACTTGGTTGTCGGCGTTTTTGATCTCTGCCTTAGAGCCCAAACCGATTTTGGCATCAATGTAAAATACTTTATTAGTAGCGTCTTCGTCATCATAAACTGTAAAATCACGACCAAGGCCGATTTTACTCTTTACCAAGAATCTTTTCATCTTAGGTGTAATATTAGACATGTTTTATTCAGCCGTTGCAGCGACTTTTTTGTCAGGTTTGACGTTCACAAAGCGTAGCGATACCAGCAGTAAGATGATGGGTAAATATAACCCAATTGCAGCGATAGTTTTGAATACTGGTGCTAGCTCGGGAGAACTTCCGAGTATGGATTGACGAGCGAACACTGAAAAGTCCCACAGACCGTGCAATATCATTGGTACGATCAGCAGACCGGATTTACGGAAGATTAAGTAAAAAATCGCACCATTAATAGTAGCAAAAACAATTTGCTGTAATATTAGGGCCAGACTTTGACCAAGTAGTAAGTTGGCGCCATGAAATACGCCAAAGCTTAATGCGACGACTAGCATGACTCGCAATTCACTGAGTCCAGAACCGCGGGCGCCACGCAACACCATTCCCCTAAACAGCAGTTCTTCGTTATATCCAACCAAAGCGGTAGCCATGAATATATAACCAAGCATCTGACCATTTCCGCTACCTAGTTTGGCAGAAGCAAGAGTAGAAACTATGCCAATCCCCATAATGATGGCGAACAAATTCATCCAACTGTGACCTTTAATTTTATATTTGTCGTGCCATAAATCCTTCCACCAGCCGCTCCACTTGGCAATCAAGGTAAGCAAAATTGTCCCACCGATCATCGGCAGTAGTACAGCCTTTAAAACGTTATTAGCACTATCGGTGATGTGCTCATAGCCTACGCCCGAAAGTTTCAGTGCCACAGTGAAGTAGATAATGTATAAAACGGCAATTAATAGACCATTTTTTAAGCTCGGCTTCAGCCTATACTCACTCTTAGATTCTGTTTTTGCCATCACTCCCCCTTGTAATTATGGTTTTATAATAATATGGGTTTAAGTGCTGCACAATAGTGACTTTACATTTTAAAGGTTGGATCAGATTATTGTGTTGATAAGCAATTCAAACTGCGGCTATTGCGCCACCAGCACCAGCTATTCTTTGGAGAATGGCTAAATTTAGGGCCCACGCAACACCAATTACTAATGGAGTATCAACGCCGTCTGATATATCAACAGAAAACCTTTTATGTGACAAAAGAGATCCTAGCCTCATCTTTACAATTGGCTTACCATCTTCAAAAACAGTGTAGTTTTGATTTGCATGATCACCTTCGACAACCCACTCATCGCCACCAACTAAACCAATAGTCATGTATTTCTTTTTAAGCGGTGAATCTGCGTCGAGATTAGCAACCAAAACTCCATCAGTATTTGTGTATTTTACTTTCATAGGAACGGTTTTTGTTGTTTCTGCTTTCAGGATAACAGTGTCCATTGCATCGAAAATTTTAGCAGTTTTTTTAAACATTTTACCGTCTACTTTGTATATTTGATCCTGGAATTCATCGTCACTAAATACAGAAATATCCCGCGTTAAAGCGCCTGAACTTTTTACGTAGTATCTACTCCATCCATCTTCAACATTAGTTTTCTGGTTACTCATAAAACTCCTTAATTCTGAATAGTTATATCATTTTGTTATTGCCATAGGTATTGTGCGTGCCGCTGACCAATATAATGATCTATAGCTGTAGTTATAATAAATACGGAGTTGATATTAGTAAAATTGAAAGTGACAGACTTGTAAAACTATCAAAGATTCAAATCTCGTTGCTTAAAAACGATAACGACAAGAACAGTGTCATTTCATAACATCCCAAGATAATTGAAAAAGACCTTATATTTTATTGATCATTCTAGGGTAAATGTTCAGTCCCGAACTATATTCTTGGCGGAGAGAGAGGGATTCGAACCCTCGAGGGCTTGCGCCCAACACGCTTTCCAAGCGTGCGCCATAGGCCACTAGGCGACCTCTCCTCAACAAGTGTAGTATAGCAAAAATATTGAATTACATAATGTTCTTGCCTTATCTGTTAACAAGGGTTTAGAATAATAAGTAACAATGCCAATTATTGAATTAAAAGACGTCAGTAAACTGTACGGCTTTGGCGATGCCACTACGGTAGCACTCGATGAAGTCAACCTCACGATTGAACAAGGTGAGTTCGTGGCAGTTATGGGCCCTTCTGGGTCTGGTAAAACGACTCTTATGAATATGGTGGGGTTGCTTGATCGGCCGACTCATGGAAGCTATGAACTTGGCGGTCGTCGAGTTGAACGTATGAGTTCGAATCGACGCGCAAAAGTACGACGTGACACCGTTGGATTTGTTTTTCAGTCGTTTAATTTATTACCAAGACTTAACGTTCTAGAGAACGTTGCATTGCCGCTTGCATATAAGGGTATGACTCAGACTAGGCGATTGAAACGAGCGGGTGCGATTCTTGAACAAGTTGGATTGTCGGATCGCGAGTATTTTATGCCTCAGCAATTAAGTGGAGGTCAAGCGCAGCGAGTGGCGATAGCTCGCGCACTTGTGGCATCCCCGAAAATTATCATAGCTGATGAGCCGACCGGGAATCTTGACAGTGCCTCAAGCCTAGTAGTCATGGAGCTTCTCAACGAGATACATAAGGATGGTAATACTATTTTAATGGTTACCCATAATCCAGAACTGACTCGCTATGCGTCCAGGGTTGTGTTTATGCATGATGGCGCAATTGTTGCAGATGAAAAATCTGAATTGGGTGAAATTCCAGGCTTCATACGTCGTAGAATGTATAGCGTAAAGATCAAATCCCCTGTTGACGACCTAGAGGGTGTTAATGCAATTATGAAAACAGTTCCAGACAAAGAATCCAAGGCTTCGTTACGTAAGGCAAAATCAAAAACAAAACAAAAAAAATACAAATCTCAGGCAACAAATAGGAGCGATAAATAATGTTGCTGACACGTAATATTAGACTAGCCTTTGCTTCAATTAGAAGCGCTCGCTGGCGCAGTTTTCTGACGATGTTCGGCATAATAATCGGTGTTGCCAGTGTAGTTATAACTGTCAGTATTGGCGAGGGTGTAAAACATCAAGTATCACAACAAGTTCAGCAGCTGGGCAGTGACCTTATTACCATTAGGCCCGGAGCTGCGGTAACAAAAGACAAAGATGACAAAATTGTAGGCGTAAATTACTTCACTTCCATAGGCGCTGGAGCGTTTTCCGAAGCAGACTTGAAGCAGATACAATCGTCGAAAGATGTTGGCCAGATATCGCCATTTAATGTTGTGTCCGGGCTGCCTCGTTACGAAAACCGCACAATGCCCTCTGGGTTTATAGTTGGAACTTCATATAATGTACCCGAACTTTTAAATCAAAAATTGGAATATGGTAATTTTTTTTCTCAGGATGATAAGGATAAACAGGTAGTTGTGATAGGTAAGCGTGTTGCTGAACAGCTCTTTCAGGAGTTAGCACCAATAGGAAAGAGCGTTTTGATACGAGGCAAGCCATTTATAGTTCGTGGAGTGTTTGAAGAATTCCCTGGCAGCCCACTGGTTTCTACTGCCGATTACAACACAGCTCTATTTATCCCATATGATGTCAGTAAAGACTTGGGCGGCGGACAGGTTCAAATTTATCAAACACTAGCAAAACCAACTGACAGTAAACATGTCGCTGCAGCGGTCACTGAAATAAGGGATAAACTGCGTACCGCCCATGGTGGCGAGGAAGACTTTACTGTGCTTCGGCAAGATGAAAATCTAGCAGTAGTAAGTAATACGCTCAATTTACTTACTACTCTGATTGCCACAGTTGCCGGGCTTTCGCTTCTAGTCGGAGGCATCGGGATAATGAATATTATGTTGGTACTAGTAAGTGAGCGTACGCGGGAAATAGGTCTGCGCAAGGCTGTTGGCGCAACTAATTACCAAATTCTTTCACAATTCATTACCGAAGCAGCTGTGATTAGTGTGGTTGGTGGATTTTTTGGCATACTTTTATCCATAGTCGGTAATTATCTTATTCGTATATTAACCGATCTTAAGCCCGTCATTACTCTACCTATTATGTTTGTGTCGGTTGGTGTTGCTCTGTTTGTTGGAGTCTTGTTCGGAACTATGCCGGCGCTTCGAGCAGCCCGTAAAGATCCTATAGAATCACTGCGCTACCAATAACCTATGAAACTCACAATTATTAGTGTTGGCAAAAAGTCAGGATCAGCCGTTGCTGAGCTTTGTGATGCTTATGAGAAAAGGTTGCCTCGTAATATCGAAACAAATTGGCAATTCATCGATCATGCCGGAAATCTACCTGAGGCACGACGTAAGGAAGAAGAGAGCAAACGTATTGCTAGGTTTTGTAAGGACAGTTTAGTAGTATTGCTTGACGACAGAGGCTCGCAGTTAGACAATAATGCTTTTGCGAACGAGTTTCAGCAATGGGAGCGCGAACAACATCGAGTTACATTTGTTATTGGTGGCGCGTATGGTGTAAACCCTGAAGTAATACAACCAGATTTTACTCTTTCACTTTCAAAACTTGTGTTTCCTCATGAACTCGTAAGAGTGATGTTAATTGAACAAATATATCGTGCCAGTGCGATTAATCGCGGACTTCCCTACCATCACGAGTGAGGCTAGTTTATTAAACCAATCTTTCTGGCTAGTTTAGAAAGTTGGGATTGTGCTCCTTCACCGAGGTAGGTTTTAAAGTAAATCCACAACGCGTAACCTCCAAGCATCATTGTCTCACCCAGTAGCGAGACATCAAACCACCCGATTGCGGGCACAGAGCCGAAAGTAAGCGCACCGCCAACAAGAATTAGAAGTATTGAAGTTATTCGTAGGAGTTGCCAGGTTTTTGTATGTTTTGTTCGTCGGGTTTTACTTATCAGCCCATCCGTAACAACAATTGCCATAATAGTAAGTCCCACGAGCGTAAAGCCAAATATATGGATTCTGTATGGCCACGGCTTCCAGCTAACCGGCATTAGAGCCACCAGATATAAGCCCAGAATAGTAAGACTTATCAGATAATAAAATGTTGTGCTGTGTTTTAAGGTGCGAGCGACGTAGTTTCTCCATCGCCATAATCCATATGCTGCGAAGAATACAGCCCCCGAAAAATATGGTGCAGTGCGGATGTCGTTTCCGAAATCGCTAAATGCCGTAGTGATTACGAACATATCGGGCCTAATAAGAAAACATACAGTCAAGCCGATAGTAAGACCTGTAACCGCAGCAACACCCCAGAATCTTCCATGTAATTGCCTGATAAATCTAAATATCAACACTTTATCAAGTAGTAATTTTACATTGCGTTTTCGAAAGCTTAGTTTTATGTATTTGTTTTTGGATTTTGCCATGAAGCGCGACCTTTAAATGAGTGTGCTCCAGTAGTACCAGAAATGTTGAAGCAATATTAAGAATATAATCGTATACCAACCAATTAGTATATTGCCGTGGTTGCGTTGTATCCATTTGGACGTCGGCTGCCAAGATTTTGGTAATGGTAAGTTGTCGCTTTGCAGGTTATAAACCGTCACATACATGAAAATGGGTATTGTGATCATCCAGGTTACAAAACACCAAGGACAGATTGCGTTAATTCTATAAACTCCTTGGAAGAAAAGATAATGCATGAATAACACGCCAACTGTAGCGGCGCCTTGAGCAACTTGCCATACCCACTTTTGCACCTTGGCGCCACCAAGAAGCAAAAAACCAAAAGTAATTAAGGCCGTAAATCCTATAAGCCCGAAAATAGTATTTGGTATACCGAGTAAGCTTGCTTGTTCAGTTTTCATGACCGACCCACAACTTAGTACCGGGTTGATGTTGCAGGGAGGATCATAAAGAGGATTTTTTAGTACATGAATCTTATCGTAAGTCAGCACAAATGCTGCAGCCAAGCCGATTAACCCACAAATTATTAGAATAAGTGGTAGGACTGTTTCTAGATGAATTTGTTTTTTTCTTGGCATCTACTAATAGTATAAACCATTAGGTGTGTTCAATTAAAATACGACTCCCATGATTTAGAGAGCCGTATTTATAGCTTTAGAATATATCTGATCTATTCAGCTGTTTTGATTCGCATGCCTTCTGCAATCCACATTGGACCAGAGATTAGCGCAAATAAGCCGACAACCCATACGAAAGCCAGGCCGCCACTTACAGGATATCGCCAGATTGAAATACCAGCAAGTAGTGCTATGACGCCGAAAATAACGGTAAGCGCTTTACTTCCGCCAGTTTCACGCTTCCCTTCGACGAAAGGTACGATTATTGAAACGACACCTTCAACAACGAATGCAATAGCAATCAATGCGACAATTGTTGCAGATGTTAGTATTGGGCGTTGGATTAAGTATGCACCGATACCGATTTGTAGAATTGCAAGAAGTATTGTGAATATCCAGCTACTCCCCTGGCCGATTCCCATAATGCCCCGGATGATATTTATAACACCACTTGCGAGTAGCCAAATTGTAATTAATATTGCAAATGTTACTAGAGTAAGGCCTGGCCAAACTAGTGCGATGATACCAAATAGTATTGAAATAAGCCCTCTTGAAATTGTGAGTAACTTAATAGTCTCCAGATTTGGATCCGTTTTAGAATTTTTCACTTCCGCTCCTCCTTATATTGATGACTCAATAATCAAACAACACACAGAGTTTGTCAACAGTTATTTTTTAAATCGACCTATTTAAGAGTTTTGCGGGCAGTTTTGATTGATAGGGCCCATATGCTCAACAAGCTGGCAACAGTTATTACTATTAGTGGGAATACATAACCTTTAACAATCGGGAATACAATAAGTAATGCACTTACTGCTGCTATTCCTGCTATCAAAATACCGGCATTGTCTGCAACGAAGTTAAAGAACTTATTTTCAGATTTGGGGCTAGTAAAACGTGCAATAAATAGTCGAATATTTGTTGCGATTTTGCCCCCACCAGAAAGTAGTGCTGCTATAAACACAATGACCGAAATACCTAGTAAGGCTCGATCGATAAGGATAAGATCGTTAGTAAGTATAGAAAACACATCTTGGGCGGCCTGGCTGGATGATGTGCTGAGTGCTTGGGATGCTTTTTCAACGAGCGGATACTTTGCCAAAAATATAAGCTGCACATTTAATATCATGAGCCCAGCTGTTGTTAGGCAAATTGCGAGTATAGTATTTCGTTTCTTTTTGCTCAAGAATACAGCTAAAAACCCAGCCAGTATACCTATTACAGGTAATAATTTTGCCGTTTTATTAATAATATTAAATGCTTGAAGTACCGTTGGTAGAGATTGTATTTCTGTGATAGTTACTGTTTTGTTAAGCCGAGCTGGGTCGACATTGCCAACGAATGGCAGGCCTTTGCTGCTAAGTTCAGTTTGAATGTTCGAAAAAATCGGTTGTAAATTTAGTAATAGTGCATCGTTCGAGATGTAAACGATATACTTAGACGTATCCTGCGGCGCCTTACCGCCATTTTCTAAACTTGCGATAATCCCTGCATGAGCGCTTTGGTTTGCTTCTGTCCAGTAGGTTTGGAACTTCTGTGAAGCTAGTAATTCAGAAATCTTTGTAGACGTAAAAGTCTTCAGATTATTAGTAAGTGGCACAGAAAGAGCCGATATCTTTGGTGGAATAATTTCTTTTACTGTGGCTTCGACGTCGGCTTTACTAAAAATTTCGTCTGTAATTTGACTCGCAATTTCTGTTCGCACTGATTCAGCCTGCATCAGTTGGCTGGTTTTATCGGTCCAAACGGCGGTGTTGACGACATTCCGTTTAAGCCATATTGCCGCTGTGCCTAGGTTGAGCATTAGCGCACAGACGACCACGCACACCCAGATGGCTAGTTGTCGCATTATGCTTTTTAGTTTAGATGTTAGGCGATGGTTTGAATTTGCGCTTAATCTTGCGACTTCTGCTTGGAGCTCTGCAACTTGGATAAGTAGCGCTTTTTCTTCTTTGGTTGGTTTTTTTGAAACTGTCATCGACGACTCTCCCGCTAAAATATAAGCTAATTATATCACTAAAGTAAATAAAAATCCACCCCATAGACAGTTTAAGTTTTCAGGGTGTTACAATATTCTAATGGGTAATAAACAAATCGTAGGGGATTCGTTTAAGACGGGTTTACTTTTTTTAATTACTTTTTATCTGTCTGTAGGTTTTGTTTATGCAGGCCGTGTATACGCCGATACTTATGATGTTTCAGCAAAGGTTTCTGCAGAGATACCTTCGCAACCTGCCATTATTACCCAGCCAATTAATAATTCTTCAGTCATATCTGATGCAATATCAGTTAAAGGTGAATGCCCTGTTACGAACCCTGCCCAGACAGTATTGATTTGGCGAAATGGCGTTTTTGCCGGGTCTACAACTTGTAGCGCGACAGGACAATTTACTTTAGAAATTCAACTTGTCGAAGGTGATAACAGCCTAATACCAAAGCTGCTCAACATTACAAACGATGCTGGCCTAGATGGTCAGCCGGTATTAGTGAGATACAACCCTTTAATTACTTCAAATCCACTTAAAGACAAAGAAACAAAAGTTAATAGCCCAAGCAATACACAAAATAACCTCAATTCAAATGAACCAAATGAAGATTTAAACTTTACAACTGATCGAGTTTTTATTGTTTTTCGTCCAAATAAGGAGATAGAGCTAACAGTTGACATTGATAAGGGTGCCCCGCCATTTGTTATGGTAGTAGATTGGGGAGATGGAACAAAAAAGACTTACAAGTTCGATTCTACTGCTAAAAAAGTAATAAACCATACCTATAAAACTGCCGATAACAGAATAATTGTTATAACCGTAACTGATCAGTCAGGCAAATCAAAACAACTTTACTTAAGCGCGATATCGACATCCAATAAGTCTGAAGCGAACAGCGAGGCTGTAGCTGGGAATATCTCAAATAACAAAACTCCGTATTATGTTGCCGGGGCAGGCGTTGTAACTGCATTGGCGGTTATAGGACTTACTATTGGAACGGTCAATGGTAGCATTTCGGCTGGGATCCCTAGCATATTCCAATCGGCTACACCCAAAAAAGCCCCAAGGATAAAACGTGTTAAAAAATAAGAAATTTGTTGCAGGATTATCATTCTCGATGATATTTTTATGTGCCTTAGGGTTATACGCATTTAAGTGGGCCGCGGAACCTTCGGTTTCAAAATCACCAGAATCAGCTGTTGAGGGTGCAGTTTCCACTCAAACATACAATGAGTTAAATAACGACTACTTTTCCACATATATACCTAGTAACTTTGTTCAAAAAAGCCAAAATAAAACGATTCACGGCAATACATTGCTGCAGTTGTTCTATGCTAATAAAAGCAGTTTGTCAGATGCGCCTATCAAAGACCAGTTAGGCATAACAATCGGCACACTTACTCAGGAAGGACTTAACGGACTGTCTGATGTGCATCTCCGCACTCGTAATAGTACAGATTATAACGAAATAATTGGCGAAGCATTTAGTGAAGGATCTAGGGTGTTTGAAAAGCAGACTGGAGATTATGAGATAAGCGTATTTGTGCCACATGGTAGTCATTATGCGGCGGTGGTTATGTCTGGAACTACTGATAGATCTACTGAAATTTCAAATCAAATAAAGCTAATTCTTAAATCATGGCAATGGCATGTTGAGTGATATAATTTTACTCGTATGACATTTTTAGGGGTAACAACTGCAACATTATTGACTATTACTAGTATTTTCGCTACTAGCCCTAACAGCACTAACTTTACACTTAAGTCATATGATCTAGGTGGTAGTGGTGGCGGAAGCTCGTCTAGCTCTAATTATAGACTTAATGGTGAAGTTGGCGGCCAAAGTGGTTCGACCTCTACCTCTAGCAATTATATTGTCGATTCAGGAGAAAAACCTACAAAAAATGCGAATGTGCCGCCAGCACCAACGTTAACTAATCCTAGTAATAATGAATACATCAGACTCAGGTTAGTTATAAATAACGGCGGCAATCCTTCAGATACAAAATTTGCTATCGCTATTAGTAGTGATAATTTCGTGAGTACACAGTACGTCAAGTCAGATAACAGTATCTCTGCTTCGCTTGCGCTGACAGATTATCAGACATACGCATCCTGGGGTGGGGCTAGTGGATTCTGGATAACTGGACTAACGTCAAACACAACCTATAAAGTTAAGGTAAAAGCTATGCAAGGAGCATTCACGGAAACACAATACGGGCCAGCGACTTCTGGTGTTGCAACTGTGACGCCGACAATTAGCTTTAGTGTGACAACATCGCCAGCTTCTGGACCGCCACCATCAGTAAGTTTCTCTAGTCTCAATCCTGGCAGCGTGTTTAACGCAGGAGCAGATAGCGTACTAACATTAAGCACTAATGCTCTGTCTGGTGGATTAATATATGTAAAAGACGCCAATGCTGGCTTAAATTCTCTTGCTGGGGCGTCATCTATACCTTCCGTCACCGCCAATCTTTCATCGGCGAATAGTGGCTATGGTGCAGTCGTAACCAATACTAGTCAGTCTAGCGGCGGACCTATGACTGCAACTTCTCCGTTTAATGGCGTATCGGATAATGTAGGAGCACTTTCCACTATTCTTCAGACAATTGCAACTACACCTTCTCCTGTTACTACGGGTGCTGTGACCGTTACTCTTAAGGCAAAGACTGATATTACTGTACCAAGTGCTACGGATTATGCAGATGTCGTTACGTTTATCGCTTCCATGGCATTTTAAGCGTTTGCTTTTTTAGTATCTGTTTGAGAAACTAGTAGGGTATAAGGTTAAGCAATATATTTTTATAAGGGGTAAGTAATGTTCAGAACTTTAGCCAGACACAAAATTAGTGTTAGCATTGCGGTCGTAATAGTCGCTCTTATTTTATCAATTTCATTAAGGAGCGCTCAAGCAGCAACTCTCTCGCAAGTGTTCGTTCGATTTGATCGGATGAAAGTGAGTACTGCAACGACTGGTACGGTTTGTGCCAAAGCAGCAACTGCCGCTACTGAAGCAGATGTTCAAGTAGATTTCCCAGCTAGTTATACAGTTAGTACTACAGTAGGAAACTGGACGGTTGATACGACCAATTTGGCTTGGCCTTCAGGCGCATCAGCATGGCCTGGTATTAATACTGCCACCGCAGCTGTTTCGCAAACTGTAACTTTCCCAAGCGGCGACTTAGTTGTAGGTACCTTATACTGTTTTAACTGGACAAACTCTGCAGCAGTTAGCGTTAAAGCCGGCGCTACAAGTAGTAATACTGGCAGTGTAACCACTAGACAGAGTGGTCCTTCAGTAATCGATACAGCTAGTTATGCGACGGCTAGCATTAGCGATGATCAGATTGTGGTTAGCGCAACAGTGCCTCAAGCGTTTAGTTTTGCCCTTAGTGGTAACACGGATGCATTGGGTACGCTTGCCACTGGGTCTGTTACTAGCAGCCCAACTCCGCGAACCGCAACTGTAAATACTAACGCAAAGAATGGCTGGTATGTTTGGGCTAAAGATTCCAGCACAGGACTTAATTCTGTTTCAGCTGCAGCAACGATTGCTTCAACTACTCCTGGTTCGAACAGTATATTGAGTGCTGGCACAGAGGGATACAACACTGGCGTTGCTTCTAGTCAAGTTGGCGGCACTGGAACGATATCCGTCGCTGCCGCGTTCGCAAACGGAGCCAATCAAGGTGGTGGGCTCGATACTTCACTTCGTACTCTAGCATCCTCTAACGGTACTGCTAATACAGCTGTGCTTACGATGACCAACCACGTTGCTATAAGCTCTGCAACCCCAGCAGCTACGGACTACGCCGATACCATTACTGTAGTTGGCGCTGGATTGTTCTAAGATTAGTAAAATATTAAAGATCCATAAAAGCCGCTTATTAACCGAGCGGCTTTTGCTATACTAAAGATTGCACATGAGAGAACATAACCGCTTATTTTTACATCGTTTTAGCGTAATCTTTGCTAGCTTTTTCTTGCTGATTATTTTGTTAGCTATTCCGCTAGCAAGTAATGCCCAGACTGATGAAGGCGCATTTTCTATTCAGGTTACCCCTTCGCCTATAATCGATGCAATTAAACCTGGCGTGAGTCGCACAATTGAGTTTACGGTTCGAAATACTGGCACCAGAAAAGAAGAACTGCGCGCCGATCTAAAGAAGTTTAATATAAATAACTCAGGCGAAGTAGAGCTTACAGACGAATATCCCGATGATGTTAAAGACTGGATTAAACTATCTGACCCAACTTTCATGGTTGAACCCGGTGCATCATTTACGGAAAAACTCATTATCAATCCACCTGAAACAGTTGGATTTAGTTATAATTTTACAATTGTAATATCTAGGGATAAAGAACCTGTAAATAACGACGGTAAAACGAAAATAAAGGGTTCTGTGGCAGTATTTACCTTGCTGGCTGTAGATCGACCAGGTGTTCAACGTAAGTTCGAAATATCAGAGTTTAGCTCTAGTAGAAGGGTTTATGAATATTTGCCTGTGGACTTTACGGTAAAACTAAAAAATACTGGCAATACTATCGTTAGGCCTTTCGGCAATATATTCATACAGCGCACCGCAAGTTCGAGTCAACCGATAAGCGTACTAAAACTTAATGATGCTGGAGGATATATGCTGCCTGAAACTAGCCGCACATTCCCTGTCGATTGGTCTGACGGCTTTCCTGTTTATGTAAAGGAAGGACAAGTACAAGAAGGTCAATCAAAATCTCTCAAATGGGATTGGTCTAGAGTGCAACATCTACGATACGGAAAATATTACGCCAAGTTGGTTGCGGTTTATAATGACGGTCAACGAGACGTGCCTGTCGAGGCAGAGGTAAGTTTCTGGATAATTCCCTGGAAGTTCATAATTGTATGCCTCGTTTTACTAGGCATACTTATTACAGGAATTGTCACAATTGTGCGTAAACCCCTGAAGACTATCAAAAACAAGAAAGCAACTAAGCATGTTGTTGAACAAGACTCAACTAAAACCGATTAAACTGTCATTGGTTGTTTTTTGTTTATTTTGCTTTTTATTTTTAGGCGGCAAAGTTTTTGCAAATCCAAGTAGTGGCATTACAGTGTCGCCAGCTAATATAACCATATCGGTTAGTAATAAAAACCCGAATAGCGAAGAGGTGGTGAGTATAAGAAATAACTTTGACACTACCATTCGCCTTAATGCGGGCATGTATGGGGTTGATATACAAGATGGGCGCTTGACCCCTACGTCCGAGCCAAGTAAAGAATTGTCCGATGTAGTAACACTATCGCAAACCGATATTACGCTTCAGCCCAAGCAGTCGATCAATATAAAGATGTTAGTGCGTAATAATGATAAGTTATCACCCGGCGGACATTACGGATCACTGCTTATCAAGCAAGTGACAGATTCACAAAAATCCATCGGTCTGCAACCAGCTATTAATGTCATTACATATGTCGTTAAAGAGGATGGAGCAATTCGAAAACTGGAATTAAAAGATCCACAATTGCCCAAGATAATGTTTAGATTACCTGATTCAACTTCGTTGACGCTTGCAAACAAAGGCAATATCGCTGTAATCCCTCGTGCTGTAATTTCTTTTGTGAATGGCAACAAAGTGTATGCCAAAACTGTGATTAATGAAGGGTCGCTACCGATATTCCCAGAAAATGAATTGAGTTTTAAGGGTGATTTTCAAAAAACTCAACAAAGTTGGCTACCTGGCATATATATGTATTTGGCGCAATATCGTTACAATGGCGACCCCCAACAATCTGTATTTAGTAAAAAAATATTAGTCGTTCCTTACCAGTTTATAATATTTACCGTAACAGTTTTAGTGGTTATTTACCTCTGTCGTAAACGGATTAAAAAAATATTACTGAAGTTAAAAAATAAATCAAAATCAGTAAAGAAACCCAAGACCAAAGAGTCTCCAAAGGCTATGGACATTATTGCCCCAAAAAATAAACAAAAAAACTCACCAAAAGCTTGAGCGCTATCTCTATTAATCTGATATAATTATATCTGTAGATGTTTATGCGAAGTTTTCTACGGAGGGTTTTTATATTGGCGGCATTTGGTGCCGTAGTTCTGTTCCCTGTTGCTATGCAATCTCGGGTACAGGGTGCTATTAATGCCCAAATTAATTTTCAGGGCAAATTAACCAATCCCGATGGTACCAATGTTACCGACGGTACTTATTCACTTAGATTTAGAATTTATGATCATGTATCGAATGACGCAGCAAATGCTTGTGTAGCTAATAGTTGTAAGTGGGAAGAAACTCAAGGGTCAGTTAGCGTTTCTGATGGAATATTTCAGGTTTCTTTAGGCAGTAGTACTGCATTGCCAGGAAGTGTTGATTTTAACTCCTCCCCTCTTTATTTAGGTGTAAAAGTTGGTGCTGATGCAGAGATGACTCCTAGAATTCAGTTCACAGCTGCACCCTACGCCTTCAATAGCGATACCTTGGATGGGATAAACTCAACCGCATTTGGTCAATTAGCTTCAAACCAGATTTGGACAGGTACCAATACCCTGCAGCCAACAACAAATATAACCACAGCTATAGTTAAGCAAACATCTTTCGGTTCGGCTACTGCCGATATATTAAACGTACAAACTGCAAATGGCACCAATATTTTGCAAGTTACTGGACCGGCGGTTAATGAAGCCGCCGTGACTCTTAATTCTGTAGGTGCGACGCGCACCTTAACACTGGATTCAGGATCTGGGACTATCGTACTAGGTGCCAATACTACAACTTTGCAGAAATCTGGCACGGCCTTCACCTTTGACTTGAATAATGCTGCAAGTTCCACATTTACAGTTACTAATGCTGGCGCTGGTGTGGCCAGCCTAGCTGTAGAGGGTAACATAACTACCACTGCAACTATAGGTACAGCTAGTACTACTACTTTTACCGGTGCAGGTGCTACTTTTGCATCCGCAGTGGCCGCAAACGGAGGCATTACCTTTGACTCTGCTTCTGATACTGTTGGTGCACACACGTTGTCAGGTACAGTAGATGCTAACACCAATATACTTACTAATATAGGAAATACTGGCACCGACTTCGTCGCTTCTACTGGAGCGTTGACATTGGCTGGAGTCCTTAATGCAAATGGAGGCGTTACTGTGGCCGCAAACCAGGATGTCGCCATGTCTGCGGGCACAGGAACTCTAACCATTAATTCAACCGTAACTAATGCTTCAGATAATGCACTAGTAGTCACGCCTAGTTATACCGGTGGAGCTACGGACGCCCTGACATATAATGCTATGTCTGTTTCGGCCTTTTCGCCAACAAACGCTGCAGGCACAGACATAGTTAATGGTCTATCTTTGGGTGCCGTGACCGACCCTGGCGCAACCATTACGTCAACTGCAATTAATATTGGTGCGGGCTGGGATCGAGGACTTAACTTTGATGACCCAACACCGACAATACGTCTTGGGGCTACTGACAATACGGCAATTTTGAGTGTTGTTGACTCGGCTGGTAATAGTCTGGTTCGTGTACAAGATCACTCAACAAACTTTGGTGCATCCGTAGAGGCTGGTGCGTTCATAGGTTACAACTCGATGTATGTAGACGAATTTTTTAAAGATCGTGCTCAAGTTGCTGTGGACGGTAATCAAAACTGGGGCGACAATACGGAATGGACTACAGGAATGACCGGAGCATGTACTTGGAATGGCCTTCCCGATACTGTTAACGGCATCACGCAGATTATTGCTACAACTACAGCTGACTATTGTTCTTTGTATCACTCTGATTTAGGTGCTGCAACCACAAACTTATGGCTTGATGCCGACAACTTGCCAACAATTCTCATGAAAGTTAGGGCATCGGTTACTGGTGCAGGTGGTCATGATACGAACCATCAGTTCTTTGCTGGTATGGCAGATGGATTTGGTGATGCGGTCCCGGCTAGTGGTGCACCGACAAATGGTATCTATTTTAGTAATGCTAGTGATGCTGCCGGTGTAACAGGTACTGCTAACTGGTACGCTGTGACTGACAATGGCGCTGCTGTCACAAACACAGCATGCAGTGTCGCTGTTAGCGAGACCCAGTATGCTCTATTGATGATAAAAGTCATGTCCACTTCATTGGTTAAATTTTACATCGATGGCGATGTTTCCGATGGTGTTAACTTCACGGAGTGCGGTACGGGCAATACGGCTAACATTAATACTGCCGGCATGACCTCTTTCTTGAAGGCGGACTGGGATGCGGGTGCGGGTACATCAGTTCTGGATGTTGATTTTTATCGTGTTTGGCAAGACGATGCGTCAGGAAGTAAAAATACGGCAGCACCTGTTGTAGCCAAAGATGGCAAATTAACAAACATTAACAGTCAACTTTCGTCATCTATGGATATTGTTGGTTCTACAAATGCTGCTCAACCGCCGGGAGCTAACAAAACACAAAACTTGAGCTTAAACACAATAATTATTACAGTTCTTGGAGGTCTGATGTTGTTAGGGTTAGCACATCGCAATTATATTTCACAAAAGGAGATCAAGCGCCTATCTAGCCCACAACACATTGCAAGTATTGTTAAACCTTTGGTGCTCCTTAGAGAATCGAAAAACAATAGAAAGAAGTTTATTCAATAAACGTTGCCTGGCCACAGGTTTTATTATTTATGCGTAACTTGGAACTAGTTATCTACCTTTGTAAATACTGTGGATAAACATAAACTGTTTGTTCAAAATTTGATATAATTCCTAATAGATTGTGCTTGATAGGCAGAATAAGGTGTATGAGGGTAAAAAAACAGACTAAAAAAATCATAAAGACTGCACGGTTGACGATTAATAAAAACGTTAAACCGGCTTCTCGGCATATTAAGAAGTTAGTTACTTATGTAAACAAAACCACCAGATATTTTATTCGTAATTCTATACGTATTTTACGCGCTGGATATAAACGTCTGCGATTATATGCTTTTAGAACAGCCCTACTTTTACATAGATATTTTGCGAAAAAACCACACGTCTATTTCATGACCCGCTCTGCCGGCTACAAGAGATGGCACAGTTGGGATAAACATAAGATTATTCACAGTATAGCTCTGGGAATATATTTTCTTATGGTGGGAATGTATATATTTGGGTCGTATTCTAAGACTTTGGCGGTCTCGGATTTATTTGACAACTGGAATTTCTCTAACCCCAGTGACTATTCATTAGGCAGCGGCGTTGAAATATCCGGCGGATCAACTAGATTAAAAGCTTTAAATTACACAGATGACGCGAACACTGCCGCCTTATACCACATGGATGAATCAAGCGGTTCGGTTGTATCTGATAGTTCTAGTAATAACAATAATGGTGTTGCCAGCAATTCAAGTTTTGTAGCAGGCAATCTCAATAATGCAATAGATTTAAATGGTACGACATCGAAGGTGGCAGTGCCCGATTCGGCCTCCTTGTCACTTACGCAGCAAAACACATTAGAGGCTTGGACGAAGCATCGTAATAATTTTAGTGCAGGAAGTACAAGTCAGCGTCAAGTCGTTGCCGATAAGGGGGAATACCAGCTTTATTATGATAACGAAACTGGAAAAGTTACATATGAGCTAGCTGATAGCGCCGCTAACAGCTGGTCGCAAGCTGGCGGTAATGATACGAATAACGGCTGGGACCAGAACGGAAAGCGTTCAGTTAATGCCTACGTAAAGATGGGGTCAGATGTCTATGCTGCTATTGGTGCGGATGTAGGAGATGCTGAAGTTTGGCGTTGGAACGGTACTACTTGGACGAAAATAGGTGGTGGCCCAACATCTATAAACAATAGTTGGAGTAATCAAACCTATGAAGGTGCCTATGCGTTAACAACTGACGGCACAAATATATATGCTGGCTTGGGATCTACTGCTGGAGATGCTGAAGTTTGGCGTTGGAACGGTACTACTTGGACGAAAATAGGTGGCGATGCTATTAGTGGAAGCTGGGCTATCGGTACATTTGAGACGGTCTGGTCACTCAACTTTTACTCAGGAAATTTGTATGTGGGTCTTGGTTCTAGCGCAAGCGATGCTGATGTCTGGAGATACAACGGTTCGACTTGGGCACAAATAGGTGGTGATGGCTTTAATGGCGGTTGGGCTGCTGGCTATGAAAATGTCGCTTCGCTTACTAATGACGGCACAAATTTATATGCTGGTCTTGGAGCTTCAGCGAATGATGCAGAAGTTTGGCGCTGGAACGGCACCACTTGGACGAAAATAGGTGGCGATAGCACTAACAGTGGGTGGACTGTGAATTATGAAACTGTTCGTTCCTTGGCGTACGCTGGCGGAACTTTATACGCCGGACTCGGAGATACTACCACAGATGCAGAAGTTTGGAGTTGGAACGGCACAGTTTGGTCACAAATTGGCGGTGACGGGCTTAGTTCAAGCTGGAATACTAACTATGAATATGTAAGCTCCCTAACCTCTAACGGTACTGATGTTTATGCGGGCTTGGGTAGTGGTGACGGAGATGGTGAGGTTTGGAAACTTAATAGTGGAACTTGGTCACAAATTGGCGGTGACGGGATAAGTAATAGCTGGGCTACGGCTTTAGGTGATAGTGTTAACGCTTTGTTAATTGATGGTACGACACTTTACGCTGGTACAATTGACGGCGCTGGTACGGGGCTTGCCTATACCTATAACGGTTCGGCATGGACACAGATCGGAGGTAACCATGTTAATAAAAGTTGGGGGTATTACGGGGCTGCTTCAGTTCGCGTTACACAAGTCGTAGGGTCGTATATGTATGCTGGGCTTGGTGATGCTTCCGGTAGTGCTTTGGTGTGGCAATTTGATGGTTCTACTTGGCAATTGATTGGTGGTCAAGGAGTTAACGGAAGTTGGGCTGCAAATACTTACGAGCAAGTTATGAGTATGAGTAGTTACAACAATAAATTATATGTCGGGCTTGGTACCGGTGCGAATGACGCTGAAGTTTGGGAATGGAATGGGTCTTCATGGACGCAGGTTGGCGGCGATTCACTAAACACAGGATGGCTGGCAAATTATGAAGAAGTAAGTGCTATGGCATCTTATGGAGGCTATTTATATGCGGGAATAGGTTCCAGTGCGAACGATGCCGAAGTTTGGCGTTATAACGGTTCTGTGTGGTCAAAAATTGGCGGTGATAGCACTAATAGTGGGTGGACTACAAATTATGATCGTGTATCGTCAATGACTTTTTATAATGGCAAGCTCGTTGTTGGTCTTGGTGCGACATCAGGAGAAGCTGAAGTTTGGGAATGGAGTGGCTCGACGTGGTCAAAAATTGGCGGTGATGCAATATCAGGTAGCTGGGCGGTATCAGGATATGAACAGGTCGAGACATTGATTCCAGGGAAAGATAAACTTTATGCAGGTCTAGGTAATAGTGCAGATGACGCTGAAATATGGGAGTATAACGGCTCTTCATGGTCAAAAATTGGCGGTGATGATGTCAATACTAGCTGGACGGCCGGTACTTACGAACGTGTAAAAACGATGGCTATGTACAATGGTGATTTGTTGGTAGGTTTAGGAGCAAGTGCTGGAGACTCAGAAATATGGAAATATAACGGCTCTTCATGGTCAAGGATTGGCGGGAACAGCGTTAATGGTAGTTGGACAAACGTCATAGAAGAAGTCGAATCTATGTCTGTCTATAAGGGGAAGGTTTATGCAGGCGTAGGACAGTCAGCTAACTCTGACGCTGGTGTATGGAGCTGGGGTAATAATGGATATCTTGAATCTACGACATCATCATTCAATACTAGTTGGCACCATATTGCGGCTACATATGACGGGGCTACCATGAAAATATATATAGATGGAGCACTCGATAGTTCTGTTGCGGCGAGCATCACTATGCCGGACAGCCAGAAAGAATTGCTGTTAGGCGCGGGTTATTCTGGTCGAGAAACTGGTAGGGCTGTTGGTAAATTTGACGGGCAGATTGACGAAGTGCGTATTAGCAACACAGCCCGAAGTTTATTTACGTCTAAGCCGTTTTCGACAACTCCACAGACTGTAACGCTGGATACTCCCGTTAGACAAAGTGGTGTTTGGCACTGGGATGGTCTTGCTTCAAATGAAACAACAAATGGCGGCAGCATAACTTATCGGTTATCCGACGATGGAGGATCAACGTGGAAGTTTTGGAATGGTAGTGCATGGAGCGTATCTGCTTCGACTGCTGAAGCTAATCCTATTTCCGTTACCAATTCCAATATCTTTACCTTCCCCGTTACTTTTGCCGGTATAAAATGGCAAGCAGTACTATCAGGCAATGGGACCCAGCAGGTCGCACTCAACAGTCTAGATTTGTCTGCAACGTCAGATTATGATGAACCGAGCGCAAATGTAAACAATTTAACAGCTTCCAAAGTTAGTGGCGGCACCTTGCTTGCTCAAAACGATTGGACTAATGGTGGTTCGCCGTATTTCTCTTGGGATTCTGCGACTGATGCACAATCTGGTATTAAGGGTTATTGTTTGTATTTGGGTAACGATAATACTGCCGATCCTGTCTCAACCAAGGGATTACTTGGAACTAGCCCAGTGACAACTGGAGGAAATTGTCAATTTATAGTCGACTCCTTAGATATTGATACGGGAATATCGGGTTATCTTGCAACGCCACTAGCCACATCTGATAATCCGTACTACTTGCGAATTAAGGCAATCGACAATGCTGGAAATACCACTACTGGTACCGCTCAGTTTCACATTCGGTTTGATAATACACCACCAAGCAATCCAGGCTACGTTACTTCCCCCTCAGGTTTTGTAAATAACAAAGAAGTTGAACTAACTTGGCCAACTTCTGGCGGCAATGCTCCGAATGACCCCAATTCGGGGCTTGCCGGTTTGCAATATAAGATAGGATCAACTGATTGGTACGGCGATACGCACAGTGGGCTTGGTGACATAGATGACCTGTTAGCAAATGATGGATCATATACGACTATTGACCCCACTGATTTTAATAATCTTGTTGAGGGCGTTAATACAGTATATTTCCGTACTTGGGATCAGGCTGGAAACGTGACATCTAATTATGTGACGGCTGCTATAAAAGTTAATACTTCTGGTTCGCCATCTGAACCTCAGAGTCTCAATGCCAGTCCATCTTCGAATATTATAAATAGTTTCTCATTTGATTGGGACCCGCCCACAACATTTGTAGGCGATGTTAATAATTTGACATATTGCTATACGATTAATACTTTACCGTCGCCAAGTACTTGCACGTTCACATCTGGAGGCATTACTAGTCTTGGGGCTGGTCCGTATGCTACGCAGCCCGGTTCTAATACGTTTTATGTAGCAGCCCGAGACGAATCTAATAATATAAACTATTCAAGCTATGCTACGACTACCTTTATGGCCAATACACCGTCACCTGGACTGACACTCAATACCGATATTGTTGATGTGTCTATTAAATCTACCAGCAATTGGCGTCTTGCTTTAACTTGGGATCCTCCAACATATGTTGGAGCTGGAATCGCAAGTTATAAAATTTATAGATCCACTGATAATAGTTTTTATACCTTTGTGGGCAGCAGTTCTAGTACTACATATATAGATGCCGGCCTAACACAACAGCGATATTACTACTACATCACTGCATGTGACAGTACAAATAATTGTGGTGCAAATAGTAGTAGTGTTAATGCCTTTCCAACTGGTAAATTTACCACTTCCGCTCAGCTTATTGCTGAACCAAGTGTTAGTTCGGTTACAACAAAACGAGCAAAAGTATCCTGGAGTACTGATAGAGCTAGCGATTCTAAGATTGCTATAGGAACTAGTAGTGGGGTATATGGACAATCCGAAGTTTCAAAATCAGCACAAGAAAGCTCACACACAATAGATCTCGATAACTTAAGTGCCGGTACGACCTATTATTTTGTGGCAAAATGGACCGATGAAGACGGTAATACTGGAGTTAGTCAAGAATATAGCTTTACTACATCCCCTGCACCAACATTGAAAGAGATCGGCTCAGAACGTATTACTCTATCTAGCGCAACAATTAGGTTTACTTCGCGTGAATCATATAAGGCCGACATAGTGTATGGGGCAAGCGAATCTTTCGGTGGAGTTGTGTCACTTAACACTGCCCCGACAGAATCGACCTACACGGCTAACCTTCAAAATCTGACAGACGGCACAAAGTACTACTACAAAATTGTTACCTATGATGGCGAGGGTAACAAGTACGACGGAAGCATTTTCTCGTTTACGACCCCAGCGCGACCTAAGATTAGCAATCTAAGATTTCAGCCTATCGACGGAGAACCGACGAGCACGCAACGTGTGACTTGGAATACCAATGTTTCTTCTAATAGTACTGTGTCGTATGGTCGCGTAGGCAGCGTAGGTATAGATGTGCATTCTTCAAATATGGTAACCGAACACGAAGTTGTTATTCGTGATATGGAAGATGACGCGGAATACTTCTTGGTTGCTCAATCACGCGATTCGGATGGAAACTTAGCGACATCTGATCAGCAAGTATTCCATACGGCACTTGATACTAGGGCACCTGAAGTCTATGACGTTACTGTGGAGTCTTCAGTTCGCGGTACCGGTGCGGAAGCACGTGGCCAGATAGTTATATCATGGCGTACTGACGAGCCGTCAACGAGTCAAGTGGCATTTTCTGAAGGCTCAAATGTAACTAGTTTTAATAATAAAACTGCAGAAGACACAGCACATGCAACAGAACATATTGTTATAGTTTCAGATTTGCCGACCTCTCGAGTTTATACCGTTAAGCCAGTATCTCGTGATAAGGCAAACAATGCCGGTACTGGAGAATCACAGACTGCAATAATTGGACGAGCCTCAGACAGTGTTCTTACTATAGTATTTAATACTTTGAAGAAGGTTTTTGGGTATTAAGCGCTATGAATAAGCGAGCATTTATAGAATTGATAAAAATTGAGCAGAATTTTGAAGCAGGAGACGAGAATATCTTGGCATTACAAGAACTAAGCTGCGTTATACCGGAAAGTAGTTTTACTATCATATACGGTCCTTCGGGTAGTGGAAAATCTACACTACTTAATATTATCAGCGGCATACAGAAACCATCAAAAGGCAGACTAATAATTGACGGTTTTGATGTATATAAATCTACAAATAATGAAAGAGCTCGCTTCCGCGCTAGTAAGGTTGGTATTGTTTACCAGAATAATTACTGGGTAAAAAGCCTGACAGTGCTAGATAACGTTTGTTTACCATTATTATTTTCTGGAAAATCTCGAACAGATGCGGCAAAACAAGCCTTTGTTGCGTTGGAGCGAGTAAATATGCTTGGTTACGCAAAAAAATATCCTAGTCTTTTATCTGGTGGAGAACAACAGCGTATAGCTGTTGCCCGAGCTTTGGTTAATGACCCACAGTTTATAATTGCAGATGAACCCACAGGAAGTTTAGACAGCAAAAATGGTGATATGGTCATGAATATCTTGCGACAGGAACAAAGAGAATCAAAACGTACGATTATATTAGTAACCCACAATATGGAGTATCTGCCGCTTGCCGACAGTCTACTTCACATTAAAGACGGCGTAGTACAGGTAATGAACAATAGTTCAATCAAGACTACCACTGATTCTCTTATAAATGACATGCGTAAGCGAATTCATATGCTTTCTGAGGAGAAAAGATTATGAATGCAGGCAGTATATCCCTAAGGGTGTTGGTGTTTATTGCATGGCAAAATCTTGTTCGTAAAAAATTACGCACATTCCTCACGGTTATTGGTGTGGTAATAGGTATTGGTGCTATTAGTTTCTTGATGTCCTTTGGTATTGGGCTTCGCGATCTAGTTACTAAAGAAGTAATTGGCAATCAGTCAGTTAAGTCAATTGAAGTCTCAAGTCCTAATTCTAAACTCATCAAGTTGGACCAGACTAATGTTAGTCGCATTCAGTCACTTCCACACGTCGGGCAACTCGGAGCGTCGTTTTCAAATGCTGGCGCACTTAGTTTTAAGGGTGGTGAAAACGACGCTGTAGTATACGGTGTTGACCGCAATTACCAAGAACTAACTAATCTAAACTTGTTAAAGGGCCGCTTGATAGAAAACAAAGATAATAAAGTTGCTATTGTTAACATCGCCGCCCTCCAAAATCTCAAAGTTACAGAAGATCAAATCATAGACAAAGAAGTCAGACTTAGAATACCAGTTACAAAATCTGATGGATCTAAAACTGAAATATCAGATGCGTTTAAGATTATTGGGCTAATTGACTCAGGGGGTGGTACGGAAGTATTTATACCGAACTTTGTATTTGAGAATAGCGGTGTGGGTGTTTATTCGCAATTAAAACTAGTAGTCGATGATAATCAATATGTAGAAAGTTTGCGTCAACAAATTGAAAGTATAGGATTCGAAACAAATTCACCAAGTGACACCATTGAACAAATCAATCAAATATTTCAGTTTTTTACAATCATGCTTGTGAGCTTTGGTGCGGTTGGCATGATAGTAGCGGTATTGGGAATGTTTAACACATTAACCATTTCATTATTGGAGCGGACTAAAGAAATAGGGCTTATGGTTGCCCTTGGGGCGAGAAGCCGAGATATGAGGAAACTGTTCATCATTGAAGCATTAATATTGTCGGTAGTTGGTGCTGCAGTTGGTATCTTGAGTTCCGCAGTTCTGGGGTCAATAATAAATGTAATTATGAACTCATTCGCAAAGAATCGTGGTGTTACACAATCATTTGATTTATTCTCAATGCCGGCATGGCTGGTATTATCATTAATAGGTTTTATGTCTTTGGTAGGCTTATGTGTTGTCTATTTCCCTGCACGCCGCGCTGAGAAGATAGATCCAATAGATGCCTTGCGCCGAGAATAGTTATATGTATTTTCTTTTCATTGCTATTTGAAATGCAATGAAACCTGGTAGTATTGGTATCCAATAAGTTAGTAGACGATATAATAATGTAATAGTTAGAGCTGTGCCGCTGTCGAGACCAATAGACACAAATCCAGCTACTAAACCGGCTTCTGCTCCGCCAATTCCGCCTGGCGTTGGCGTGACAGAAGCTGTTGCTACTCCAAGTGTAAATACAATGAATGCTTGCAATATAGTTATATGAACACCAACGGCTTGTGCGCTAAAATAGAGAGCTAATGCGTAGAATGAAGTGATTGTCATAGCGCATAATAATGAAAAAATAAATCGAGTTGGTTCGTGGGTAAGCTCTCGTAGATCTTTTTTAGTTTTATGAAAAATTGATACAGCTTTTCGTTTCCATTTTGGTACTACAAAGACAAGTATAGAAATACTTACCAATACTAATCCAACAATAATTAATACATATTTTGGTATAGGAATTTGTATTGCTTGGCTTAGAGGTGTTTTTGTAATCGTTACTATTATAATCATTATTGTTATATGCCCTAAGAACCCTACAAGATTATTTAATGCTGTCAGAGAGCCAGCTTGCAGTGTGTTGTAGCCGCTTTTACTAAGATATCTAACGTTGGTAGCTATGCTTCCAGTACTGGCTGGCAGTACCCTGTTTGTAAAGCTGGTGCTGGTTTCTACTAATAACGTTCTAAAATACTTAAGTGGAAAAATAGAGATAAAAACGTAAACACCAGCAGCAGCAAGGTAAGTAACTATAGAACACATAAAAGCAATTACAACGTAACGTAAATCGGCATCTTTGATTGTTGCAATGCTGTCTTGAAAGTCTCCTATTTGCGGTATAAACACCCAAAGCGCCAAGCCAATCATAGCTACTATAAGCAACGTTTTTAGGTCGAATCGAGCAACTCTGGCCTTGCTTACTGTTTCGGTGCCTGTTTCCTTTATAAGCAGGTCACGTAATTTGTTAACCCCCCCTTCTCTTTTTTTGAGTAGCTTGGTGGTTGCTCCCGACAATGATGCGTATCCCATGTAAGGAAGTGCGCTTATTAGGGCGTCTTTTCCTAGTTCTTGATGGGCGACCTTGACTACCTTAGCTGGATCGACAATGCATGATAATGAAGCTATTAATTCAACTATATCCCTGTTAAAAGATCTAACCGGAACTGACGCTTCAGAAAAACCAAAATCGATCATCCAAGGGTTATTTGATTTATCAACAAAAACGTTCGCAGCTCTGAGATCGCGGTGGATTATTCTAGATTTATGCAACATGTGAACCTGCTGCCAGATTTGATGCATTAGTTTTGAAGTTACATCTTTTTCTTCAAAAGAGTCGAGAGACGAGCCGTCAATCATGACTTGTGCCATTGCCCACATATCGTCTTTTACATGGAATATACCCTTAATTTGCGGCGTGTTAATGCCATTAGATAGTGCTAGTCCGGCTACATACGCTTCGTGCTCTAGCTGTCTTTTTGAAGTAAGAAAAGGAGCCTCGTCCTCTAGTCTCCTGTACATTAGCCGACGGCTTAGTTTGAAAAGCCAGTCGGCGACATTATTTGAACTATCGACAACCTTGATGAATATTTTGGTTCCATCCTGCAATGTTGCAAAAAAAGGCGTACTTCCCCGAGCATCAACCTTTGCTTTTTTCACTTCACTGACTTCCATGCCTGCTTTTTGAAGTTTTCGTTTAATGAGAGATATTGGTATATTTTTACCGCGTGTGTCACCGAACGCAAAATTCAGGAAACTAGCAATGACAAGTCCAACAGCAAAGCCACCAACTATATCAATTGGTAAATGCATTCCAAGATAAAGTCTAGAAATGTAGACGCCTATTACTAGGACTGTTATTAAACGATGATACTTTTTGGGCACATATTGATAAGCTATTAAGCCCAAGGCGGTGGCAACTGCAGCGTGTCCCGATGGGTAGCCAATAGTAGAATCTAGTTTTTCTCGGAGCTGAACATTAGGCAGTATTTCTGAAGGCCTCATCCTTAATTCATAAGTTTTTAACCATTTTGCTGCTAGCCAAGCTAAAACTCCTGCAAGTAAAAATTTAATTGCATGAGTATAGTGCTTGCGTATTAGTGATATAAATGTTGCTACAAACACAAATCCAATGGTCCCGAAAAAAGAAATGGCAACAAATAAGTTATCTAGTGCTCCAGGCAGCTTATTAAATAGTTCAAATATTGCTTTTTCAAATGTGCTCACCCCTGCTTTTACCAAAAGCATCCCTAGTAAGAAAATAATTACACCTGCAAATGAGTAGACTATGAATATTGGATTTCGGAATGCATTTATGCGGCGCTTTAGTGCTGTTTTTGCCATGGAGATAATTGTACCACTGTTAGTTTTTAATAATAAACTGTAGATTGTTTTTGAATTCTTTTGTTGATAGAATTTGCACCTTACTGTAGTTGCCGAATTAGCCTCGGTTTAGTTGTTAAAATATTGCTCGCAAAATAAAACGAAGTACTAAAAATGTAATACTGGCGAATATTGCGATTACTGTTCCGATTACTGGGAAAATCGTAATGCGTTTTTTGGACTTGTCGTAGTAATACCAGGCGATGCCGAAGAAAAATCCAAATATTGGCACAAGGCACAACAATAAGCGCCAACCAGGAAATTTTAACAGCTCCATATTGGGCATGTCGGAGTTGTTATTTTGCTTTGATACCCTAGAGTGCTCGTCTAACACTTCGCCTTCAAGTACTTCTTTGTCGCTCATCAATTATCTGCTTTTATATCTATTGGTTTTGGGTATGCGTTGGATAGCACTATTGAGAATAGCAATACGCCAATTATCACTCCTAGGTTAACCGTATTTGGTATATGCCAGCCAAATGGTGAAATGATCAACTTTATGCTAATCCATCCTAAAATAATGCTGATACCCCACTTGAGAGCCCAGAATTTATCAGCGACTTGTGCGTATACAAAGTAAAGTGCTCGCAAGCCTAGGATAGCGAATATGTTACTAGAATATGCAATAAAACGATTAGTTGAAATTGCTAACACTGCTGGTACCGAATCAACGGCAAAGAGAATATCGGTAAGCTCTATCATTACAATGACCGCTAGTAGCATCGAGAATACTCGCTTACCGTCTTGTTTGATAATTAGTTTATGCCCAATATAACGATGATATATCGGCAGGACTGCCGATATTATTTTCCAAGTTTTTGTTTCAGTCACCGCTATAGGCTCTGATTTCCCTTTGGCATCCTGGTATGCGTGCCAGGCTGCACGAAGTAAGATAAGCCCAAAGATAACAGAAATCCAGGCAAACTTTTCAAGCAATGCTATTCCAGCAATGATAAAAATTAGCCGAAATAATATAGCCCCAACGACTCCGTAATTGAGTACTCGTCTTTCGAGGCGCTTAGGTAGCTTAAATGCTGCAAAAATTAAACCGAAAACAAAAAGGTTGTCTAAGCTTAGGGCTTTTTCGGTAAAGAATGCTGCCAAATATTCTCCCCCCGCTTGATTTCCGAGCCAAATAAATATTGGAATGGAATATGCGATACCGAGAGAAACATAGATAATTGTCCAAATGACAGCTTCTTTGAATTGCACCACATGATCGTGTCTCATATGCCACCACTCAACAATTGCATATATTAATAGTATTGCGACGAGTGAGAACCACCAGGCGTTAGAAACTACGTATGAAGATTGCATTGACTATATAATAGCAAAACCAATCGGCTAAATAGTTATTATATAAATTTAGCACTAACCATTGGGAAGAGGTGCGATTATTTACGTTTATTTTTAGAACTTTTTTTCTTATTCACAGAAGCCTTTTTTGTGGATGTATTTTTATTTGTAGTCTTTGATTTTTCCGTCTTTTTTTTCGTGTTATTTCTTTTACCAAAAATAAATGCAGGAACTTTGATTCGCAGATATTCTGCACCTAGGTAGTAGTATGGAAAAATTGTCACAACAAGTAGAGTGCTAGATATTAATCCAAAAATTAGAACCACAGCTAATCCTTCCCAGAACGGACTGACAATAGCCAAAGGTATTAAGGACACAACGGCAGTCACGCTAGTTGCAAATAAAGGACGAAATCGTTCTCTCAATGCCTCCACGGCTGCATCGATTGGACCTTTACCCATTCTTCTGGATTGATTAGCGAAATCTGTCAGTAGGATGGTGTTCTTTATACTAAGCCCAATTAGCGCAAAGAAACCAAGCATTGCAAAGAAACTGATAGCATTATTGGTAATGTCTAATCCGAGCATAATTCCAAATATACTGAACGGTATAGCTAAAAATATTAGAAGTGGCTGCAGGAAAGAGCGGAATTGGAAAGCTAACAAAATATACATCGCGAGCAACATGATTGGGAATGCTATTGCCAATGTTTTAAATGAGTCTTGATTTTCAGATTCCTGACCAATATCAAAGCTAATAGCATCATTTTTTAGACCAAAGCTGGCTAGTTTTTCTTGGTTATATCTATCTTTAATGGACTTTTGGGCGAGACTCACTAAGGTCGAGGTATCATTGCCGTCAAAGTTGGCCGAAACAGTAATAATCGAACGACCATTAGTTCTGATGAATTGATCCTTATTAGAGACGCTTACGTTAGTCATTCGTGCGATTTTGCCATTAGGTCGTTTTAGTTCGACACCAGATAGGTGTTTAGAGATGTCGTCGGCTAATAAATAAGCATTCTTTCGATCTGAAGCATCAATTTGGATTATGAACGGAGTACTTGGTGGCCCTACGTCAGATTGGCCTACGATTACTTTTGCGTCTTCAAAATTGTTATCAAACTTAGTCTGTAGCTGTTTTGCGATTTCCTGCGAGCTAATATCTCGTTTGCTGTATGATTTTAAATTAATAGTTTCGTTAGCGCCCGATGAACTGCCGCTTGCAAAGTATGAAGCGAATTCAAAATTATCACTTATAACTGAAGAAGCTAAAATATCAGCTTTCGTAGCTATTTTCTCTGCTTGCTGAATATTTGTGCCTGCTGGAAACTTCATAGTCAGTGTGATTCCATTAGTATCTTTGGTAGGTGGAAATATATTGAAAACTACATCTTTTGCTATATATATCCCGCCAATAAAGAAGAATATGCCAATTGCGATTGCTGTCAGCCCAACACTAAATAGTCGCTTTTTTGAATTTCGTGCCCAAATCATTGGTTTGGTTACAAAATTAGCTATTCTAGCTTCAAAGCCAGCCGCTACTTCCGTTACGCCTTTAGCTCCCATTTGCTTTTTACCTAGTAATAAATACCTAGCAAAGAGCGGAATGAATATTAATGCTACTAGCAAACTTATAATTAGAGCTGAAATTATTGTGACAGGAATAGCCCTAATGAAGCTTCCAAGCACTCCTCCAACAAACAATAAAGGCACAAAGCTTAATGCGGCAGTTGCGGTCGCGGCAACCATAGCTCTACTAACTCTTTGAGTGGCTTCAAGCACGGCTTTGTCTCTGTCTTTATTATGGTGCCTGGAGGCATCGATTGCTTCGACCATAATTATTGTGTCGTCTACTATTAAGGCGAGTGCTAATATCAGCGCAAATAAGGTTATCACATTCAACGTATATCCAATTACATAAAGAAAACCGAGTGTAATCAAAAGTACAGTAATCATGGAGATGACTGTTATCAGGGAGGCACGAATCGCGATAACGATTGATCCGACAATCAGGACCGCCAGTAAGCCTTCGATTAGAACTCTTTGTAATTCCCCAATATTTTCTTTAATTTGAGGGGCAAAACTTGCGCTGATGTCGGCTTTGTAGTTTTTGAATTGACCTTGGTCTTCTAATTTTGAAAGAGCTTTGTCTACTTCTTTATCAAGTTTTAGTACGTCAACATTTTTTTCTGCAGTTATCCCTATTATGACCGAATTATAATAGTTGTTACTTTCGTTCTCTCTAATGCCATATCTATCAAACTTTTCTTGAACAGTAACCGCTTGTCCTGTTACTGGATCGGTAAGTCGATTAAATGGATTTTTTATAAAAACTGTTTTTACACCAGGTATTTTTTGGGCCGTAAGCCATTCCGACGCTTGTTTAGCTTTGGCAGCAATTTCTTTGGTCGAAGCATCCTTATTTGTATTATAGAAAGAAATAGCAAGATCGAGTTTGTCTATATCGCCACCAGTAACGCCAAAATATGGAACGTTGTATTGTACTCGAACGGTTTTAGGCAATTTATCCGAACTTATAACTGTTTGTTTAAGCTCCTCGGTTGCTTTATTGCTGTCAGTGCCTTCCTTGAATTGCACGGTAACATTAAAGAAATTTGCACCACTTTGCGTTTGAACACTCGCAACATTGCTTTGCTGCATTGCGATTTCGGCTAATGGTTTCGAAACCTCTTTATCAACTTTTTCTGAGTCGTTTACAAGATGTGCTCCACCTACAATTGCGATTGGTATATTTACACTCGGAAACCCTTCTCGTCTGAGTAGTGTTGTATAGCTAAGAGCGCCGAATATCGTGATTACTATCCACAATATTGCTGTAGTTCTTGCGTGTCTAAAAAAGAACATAGTTATTCGCGGCAGTAACTTATCTTTAGGCAGTTGTGCCTTTGATTTTTTTGTCATAAATCTCCCTTTTCATTAATGGTATCAGATTTCTCTCTCTATGGTTAGATATATTTACAATTTGCCAGAATAACTCAGACTGTAGACTAGATGACCATCGAATTATAAATTGCCTAAAGTGTAATTAAACCCTAAATTAGGGCTAGTCTTCTATGAAAGGGTCAATTAGTTTGCTGCGTATGAATCCTTTTTTAGCCTCGATATTATCTGGTATCAAAGAAGATAGTTCCGATAGGTCTTCAATCCCTACATTTTCATTGCAGGTTACTTCGGCTAATTTTATTTTGAATGTAATATCATCCCAGTCGTGCCAGCGTTTTGCTGTAAGATCAATGCCGTCTGTCACTCCTCTTCTGTCGTTCACATTACAATCCGTTTTAGTTACGTCTAATGTTAATACCCTTACTCTGCCCTGAGGTTCGGTATATTTATATATGTGAAGCTCGCCAGTCTCTAGGTTTTTGCTTGTTTTGAATGTGTCTGGAACCTCTTTTTTTGCTCTTCTTATCGCTGTTTTTATTGAAATATCACCTAAGCATTGGGATTGTCTCTGCATTTTATACATTTCACCACTTCCCAAAATTGTAAGTGCGATTTCGTCAGGCGAATAGAAATTAAACAGCGAACCATAGGATTCCCATGATTGTTTTTGCAATTCATCATACCAGTTTGATGTGTCTACAGGCCTTTTAGCGTGTATAGTTTCAATTTTAGGAGTTTCACCAAGCAATTGTGATTTCATAAGTGCAATATTAACACAGAGCACAACAATATAGATAAAAGACCTAATTTGTTACTAAGTATTTATACTATATATAATGTTTATTGCGCATGGTTTAGGTTAATATAAGTAATATGAAGTCGAAGAAAATTGACAAATTAGATAAAACATCTGAACAGATTGAACTGGGTAAAAAACTTCAAGCATTTTATGAATCAGGCTATGTTAATAAAAAACAGGCCTTGGTATTTAGTCTCTTAAAAGGCATAGCGACAGGTGTCGGTGTATTTATTGGCGGTACCGTCGTTATCGCCTTTTTGTTGTGGGGGCTTAGTTTTTTTAACGAAGTCCCCTTGCTTGGAGAATTCTCTCAAAAGTTCCAGCATACTCTACAAAAGTAGTGTTAAGTGCTTTATCGGGACTGACCGATTGTTATCGTTTGGCCACCTAGTTTTGATGCCAGAAAACTGTCATGCGAAATATATATTACTGCTCCATGATATTGCATTAATGCATTTTCCAACTCTTCAATACTAGGAAGATCTAGGTGGTTGGTTGGTTCGTCAAGAATAAGAATATCCGGATCATTTGCCAGCATCGCTATCAGCTGCAGTCGCGCTTTCTGCCCGCCGCTAAGTAGTCTTACCGGCATGTCGCCGTCCGTGGCTGGGTTAAAAAGATAGTCACTCAGCAATTGCTTAATATGTTGAGAACTAATCGGTAGGTTTTTATCACGCAAAATTTGTTCGAGTGCTTCAGTGAGCGTCACAGATAAATACTTAGGGCTAATTTCTTGTTCGTACAGTCCAATTAGTAGATCTTTTTCGATGCGTATTTCTCCGGCCATACATTGTGAAGTCCGTTTTGAGCTGTTTGCCTGAGACATAATTGCTTGCACTAAAGTAGTTTTGCCTGCACCATTTCTGCCGTGTAATCTCAGTCTTTCGCCCGCACTTAGCGAGAAGTTGACGTCACTAAATAATGGTAAATTGTCGTATCCTAGAGATAGCGAATCAACTTGAATGTACCTTCTGGCGTCCTCAGAGTTTGATTTTTTACGCGTGCGAACCTTTATGTTTGTTGCTTTATATTTGTCATAAGTGTCGGTGAGTTTTTCGTTCATTCCACTTGCGGATTCTTGATCAATCCAAAACGAAGGACGTTCTAGTGTGCTAAGGGATTCTAATTCGGCTTTTGCCTTTTGCTCTTGGGACTTAAACCGTCTAATTGTGCCCGGTGTACGAGCTTTTTCCTTCATGCGTCGAAAACGAATGATGTCTTGCTCGAGAGTTTGCATTCGCTTCTGCGATAGGTCATAAGTACTTACTTCTGATGAAATTTGCCCGGTATTCGTTTTAAGGTAGTTATTGTAATTACCTCGAAAAGCGTAACTTTTACCGTCGCGTATTTCGATAATTCTGTCGACATTCGCTAGCACATCGCGATCGTGCGTAATCACTAATACTGCCTCATCAGCCGCCCTAAGCCACTTAATAAATGCTTGCTTGGCTATGTAGTCCATATGGTTAGTAGGCTCATCTATGAGTGCTATATGGCCTCTACTGCGTTGGACTTTTACAAGTTCTACCATACGCTTTTGTCCGCCACTAAGTGATCCCAGCGTTCTGTGCATACAGTTTGGGTCAATTTGGTAAACATCAAACGCTTGTTTTATCTCGTCCTCAATTTGATAATAGCCAAGCTCTCCGAATCGTTCTAGTGCGTCGCTAAACTCTTGTATTTTCCGCTGATTGTTTCCCATGGTTTCTGGGTAGGTATCGATAATATGTGTTAGTTTTTTGTAATCAGGCAGGTCACCCTGTATATATTCCAATACTGTTTTGTCTTCGTGGCCATGGTGTTCTTGCCGACTACTGATAATAATCGCTCCGCCTTTTGCGTTCACTTCTCCTTGGTAGTCCGCGTCGTCTCCATTAAGGATATTAAAAAGAGTAGATTTACCTGTACCGTTTCGCCCAATTAGCCCTACTTTTTCACCATCTTGAATATCAAGATTAACGTCACTGTATAGAACGTTACTCCCAAAGGTCTTTTCTGTAATTTTCGCGGACAATATCATAATAGCCTTCTAATTTGTTTGTATATAATACAAAGCTTAGTGTTTAGTATAAACGATTATTAGTAATAAGGTGTTTTATCTGGGTAAAGTGACGAAAATGAATACAATTTATCGTCTAGATAGCACTGAATTGTTATTCGCATGGGATAATGAATTTAATGAATAAAGAAGCCTTAATGTCTTGGTTTTTTGTGCTTGTTCAAAGTGCTCTTCTCATTATTTTGATATTTATTACAGCTAACAGAGATGATGTGTCGTTAGTTATTGTTACATTCGGTAGAGTAGTTGAATTTTGCGGTGTTGTTGTGCTTCTCAATTCAATTTATGATTTGCGTAAATCTCTTACTGCTCTTCCGTCGCCAAAACAAAATGGCGAACTTCAGGTTCATGGATTGTATCGTATTGTTCGCCATCCAATGTATGTCGGCGTTATCACTTTGTCTCTAGGACTAGCCCTAATAGGAGGTTCTTTGCAGAAATATATTTTGGTCGGTAGCCTTGTATTACTTTTTAGTATTAAGGCACGTTACGAAGAGCGTTTGCTTTTGCGCAAGTACCCAGGCTATTTAGAATATATGAAACGGACGCCTAGATTTATACCAAAGTTAAGATACAAATAGACTAGAATTCATCAGCATATTTCATCATTACATGGTCTCTGTTGATTCCGTTAACCAGATTTGTATAGCCTTGTTGCTCAAGAATCTTTATTGAAGCATTAGATCTACTTCCAGATAAACAATAAAGTACAAGTTCGGTATCTTTGGGTACTTCTGATAATTTTTCTGAACCTTCCATTAACTCTGATGGTGGGATGTTTATTGCCCCATCAACATGCCCGGACAGATATTCAGAGGGCTCTCTTACGTCGATTATTAATCTAGTCAATTTTATATCCTTAATTTACGTTGACGATAGTTATTTTACTATTTGTTGTGATTATATTTTTATTTTAGGATTCTAAAAATGCTCTTACTTTAGCGAATGGTTTCATCTGTTCGGCGTATGTTTTTTCGTTTTCTTCTTGGTTCATTTCTGCTCGCGTAATGTTATATCCTTCATTTATAAAAAACTTATCAAATCCAAAACCGTTATTTCCTTTTGGTTTTGTTGCGATACTACCTTTTAATTCGCTGTCAAAGAATTCAATCTCATTGCCGTCATAATAGCCAAACGTGCATTTAATAATTGCGCTTCGATCGTCGAAAGCATCTAATAACTTGCAACATGACTCATCGCCTGCAAATTCTACAAACCATTTTATATATGGCCCAGGCAGTCCATTGAGCGCACAGAACTCTAAGCTAACATCTTCTACTAAAACTGGCATATTGCAGGCAGCATAGGCTTGATATAGCTTATGTTCGACTATTTTATGTAAATCATTTGACTGTATCTCGTCTAAATCTACCTTTACATGTTTCAGATTTACACCTAATTGTTTCGAAAGATAGGTAGCTTTATCTGCGTTTCCGGTAATAAATATTGGCAATTGAGGCATGAGATCATATTAGCAAAGATTTACTCTTTGTGTACTCTAAGAATTAGTAACCGGTTCGGGCAATAATAACCTAACGTCTCTAATACTGACGCTATAGCATGATACTTCAGCCGGATGAGGCTGTTCGGCAATATAATCAGCAACCTCGTGAATTTTATCTTTATTACCCTCTGCGGTTGCCAGGCTTACGAATGGTTCATAATCAAGCGGTAGGTGGATTTTGTCACCACTGATTTTGGAAAGATTAACTGCAGAAACAGTTCTTTCGTTTTTTAGCAAAGTTGCCCCTTTGTTAACTATTTTATAACCTATAGATGTTTCGTTTTCTGATAACCGAAACAAACCTACATCTCCCAAGCTTATATTGATTGAGTTTCTTAAATTTGAATGAGGTAATTTCGCTAACCGATTATCAATAAATCGATTACTCATCCTTGAAAGGCCTGAATAGGTCAATAATAGATCCCAAGCTTCATGCTTATTTATAATATCGACAGAAATTGCTCTCGGGTTAGAAAAAACCTTTAAATCTTCTTGATGGCCAAAATGTTTTGAAAGGTTCTCAAGATTCTCAAATAAGACCTGGTCTTTCTCTATTACACGTCGGGCGACTCTGAATGAATCGGCGAACTGCCGATGACTTTGTGGGTGAATCCTACTCCTGCTCATTAGTTTATAAAAACAAAATTATCACATTTTGTCAATAAACTTCTATATTGTTGCTGATTACTGGTTTTCTTCTTTATCTAGGGCTGCTTCGGCTGCGGCATCGTCTGCTCGCTCCTGCGCTGTCTCGTTTTTGTCTTTCATAATAAGTGCAATTATAAGTGCGATCAGCCAGGAAATGAATATCGCAAGAATTAAGAAAAGCACAAAACTGTAACCTTTTCGTTTAGCAATAGTGGCTGGCCAAAACGCCAAAACAAACCATGCTACAATTCCTAAAATTCCCAAAAACACATTCCCAAACATAATAATTCCCTCCTAACTTGATACTACCTTTACTGTCTCATGGCATAAATAATAAATCAAATATCAATTTATAGTTTGCTTGATAGAAAATTAAGTTCTGAGATATTATGTTTATATGATTAATACTAAAATTACTGGCGGGGTAGCGCACGAGGTGCCAGATGATTTACGCAAAGCGCTAAAATCCAATAAATTAGCGCTAAAGAAATGGGAAGATCTAACTCCGCTAGCACGGAACGAGTGGATTTGTTGGAATATTACAGTCAAACAACAAAAAACTCGTGAAGAACATATTTTACGAACGGTCTCTGAGCTTGTTGAAGGTAAACGCCGGCCTTGTTGTTGGATGGGTTGTGTTCACCGCAAGGATAAACCGATAAATCCTACTCAAAAATGGATCTTGAATAAACAAACCAAAGCCAAATAACTTACATGCCATTTAATCATTACGCAAAGATAAAGCGCATCCTTGAACAACAGCCAGAAGGCTGGAAGATTAGGAAGGTAGATCATCCAACAAGCGCTCAGAATTTTAAGGGCGAGAAGATAAAATATTCACATTATTATCGTATCTTTAGCGCTAGTGGTGAGCCAATAAAATATTGTAAGTTTCAACAGATCGATCGTCTAGCGAGAATATTAGAGGTACCCATCGAGGCTTTGCCTGTAATTGAGCCATAGTTCTATATCGCCTCTTTCAATAGAGCTATGGTGAGACGCTTTACTTTGAATTTTTGCACCAAAGGCTTATGATTTGTGTAGTGTTTAAAAATTCAAATAAAATAACCACAAAAGTCATAATCGCCTTACTCGCAGCAGTATTACTTACGGGTGTCGGTGCGCTGGTGGCGGTTCGCCCAGTTGTTAAGCCTTCAACTCCAGCTATGTATCTTTGCGATAATTATACCCGTCAATGCACACTTGATGAATACTGTGCTAGAAGTGCAAATCCCGAATGTTCCTTTTATCCCGATTCACCCGAGAGTGGTGGGGACTACAATTTTGGCTGGCCAATTGGCTTCTGGCGCAGAACAGATAATGCTGTTTTGCCACAAGCCTTGCTTATGGACTTCGCCATACTCTTCTGTCTGAGCCTGGCTTTGCTACTGGTAGTGGATAAATTATCGAAACGATCCACACTGAGTACTTCTAAAAGTGCAAATAAGACTAACTGGACTGAAAAACCAAAAAACATAACAACTGCATCAGTTTCAGCAGTTAAGTCCTCAA
This sequence comes from uncultured Candidatus Saccharibacteria bacterium, assembly GCA_964590725.1. Taxonomy (GTDB): domain Bacteria; phylum Patescibacteriota; class Saccharimonadia; order Saccharimonadales; family JACQNP01; genus CAZPWF01. The sequence continues at coordinate 24,646 of CAZPWF010000001.1, read as the reverse complement.
GTTTCATTGCCCCGTCAGAAGCAGCCTGGAATAAGACAATGCTGTTTGTGCTACTCGCTCTCATTATCACGCCCGTGTCAAGTTTTGGTATATTAATTGGAGCGGGTTTTATGAGATTGGGCGGTGGTCTCAGTGCGTCGTACTTGAGTCTGGTTGCACCTTTTATAGTGGTAATCATTCCTGTTTATTTTGGGTTGTATTTACTATTTAAGAGTATACGTAAAGCTGATCCAAAGCTTGCAAGTCGTGCCCTAATGTTCGTCGCAATTCCTTTCGTAATAAATGTCTTGTTCGTTCTATTGACGATTATGATTGGTTCAGGGGATTCTGGTGGTTTGGTTTACTATGGCGCTTTTATTATTGGGCAAGCGATCGCTGTGGTTATGTATGCGGTTGTTGCACTGCTTGCATTAGTCTTTTGCGCCAAGCACTACATCAGAAAATACACTAAAAAATAAACATAAAAGCACATATTTCAAATTGCCTGCTCTTGGCTCAGCAAGATTTTCTTGAACCTTTTAGCGTTATTAAAATGCTTCGATGATTCCGAATGTACTGAGAGAACGGGGGCTGATGCAATACTCTACTACTGCTTGCGTGACAGAAAAGAACACACTGCCAGCTTCCCCCCCTTTTTTGTGTTTGTTTAAATTCGTGATAATGGAATACGGTCCCCTCTTTGATGAGCTTCCAAGTGTCCCCAAGCTCATACTTGCTCAGGACTCTGGCTCCTCTTCCGCTGGTCCAGCTACCTTCTTACGGCATTACCAGTGGCTCGTCTAACTTAGATTCAAGGATGTCAACGTAATCGTCGATAAAACTAACATTTAAGTCCGGATCAATAGCGCTGGTTGGAGTTGACGCGAACTAGCCCCATTGATCTTCGTCATCTACTCCAGTCACGGACCGGCTTTGCAGCATAATGCATTGGGCACGCTCTTCTGTCTTCCTTAGCACTACCCCCAATGCAAAGCTCATCTCGATATTTTGTTCTATTACGGGGTCAATCTCAGACATATCTTTTTACCTTACCTTGTAAAGATTTTAGGAGCAAGCATAAGAAAAAGTCATTTCAAGGAAAATTATTGTCTCTCTGCATTTCGATTATAAGATTTTATCAATTTCAGGGCCGCTACTGTTATGAATAAAATATCTAACATGTGTTAGTGACGTATTTAGCTTTATGTATAATAAGTTAAATATGGTTAAGACGGTCACTAAGCCAACGGATATAATTAGATTAATTGCCAGTTCTTTATTCATTGGCATTGTAGTTGGTTTTTTGTATTTGTGCTTCGAGTGGGTCGTAAACAATGGCAGTAATTGGTTGTGGAACGACTTAGTTAACTCTGATATACATCGTTGGAGGGTGATCCCTTTAGCCTTAATTATGAGTATTATCTTTTCACTTGTGCTGCGGATTTTTGGGCAAAAGCGCGTACTTAAACCAGCTTCTAGCCTACTTGAGGAGTTGAATGACATTAAAAAGACTTCAATAACTAAAATTGTAGTAGTTTTAGTTATTGGTGGGCTTAGCCTTATAGCTGGAGCTTCGCTTGGCCCAGAGGCCTCTCTTGTGGCGGCATCAATTGGCGTAGCAGCTTGGATTAGTGGTAAGCAGAATGTATTAAAACAGCCTATTGCTTTGGTTTTTAGCCTTGCAAGTATCGGTGCGTTATTAGCAGCATTTTTCAATTCACTGTTACCTATAGCTATACCTCTTTTAATACTTAAACAAAAGGGTAAATTAACTACTTTCAACGCGTGTATTGTTATTATTTCCGGTATTGCTGCATGGGCTGTGGTGCGTGTAATCAAAAATGAAGCTTATATCGAGATACCCGTTTCAGGCGCTTTTAACCTTAAAAATCATGCATTAGCAGTAATATTTGGCTTTTTAGGAGGGGCTCTTACTTTTGTTATAAAGCGGGCAATACAGTATTTCTTTCAGCCAATCGAAAAAATAAATATACGTTTTAATTGGATATTTTGCTCAACATTGTTCGGATTAGTGCTAGGTTTACTCTATTTTATTGGGGGTCAAACAGTACAATTTAGCGGCTCAGAGGGCTTAAAACTGTTGAGAGAAAATCCAACTAAATATGGCGTAATGGCATTATTGGGTTTGGTGGCTGTCAAATTACTGGCAACTGCCTGGTCGACTACTACAGGATATCGTGGCGGCTTAGTATTTCCTTCGATATATATGGGCGTCACCCTCAGTCTAGCTTTCAGTAGCATGTTAGGTCTAACAGGTGCCACGGAAGCCGGTACAATTATTGGTGCTGTAACAGGTGTATTAATGGGTATGATAAATCCTGTTGTCGGCATTGTTCTAACATTAGCTTTATTTCCATTTAGCTTAATTCTAGTAGTCTTGGGCGGCGTTGTGGGTTCTTTTGTTTCTGTAAAACTTTTTGCTAAATTAAGTCCCATTGCAAAGTCATGACTCTAGCTCGTTAAATTTGCTGATCACAAATACTAACAACTGAATATTTCAGTTTTACTTTTTTGCCTCTAATTTGGCATCAGTATTTAGCAATTCTTTTTTACCACCTGGGGCATACCAAAAATAAATTAGATCTGCATTTTTGTCACCTAAGTTCTTCATTGAATGATTTGTGTTAGGGGTAATGTTTATAGCAGTTGTTTTATCAACCTGTTTTGTTTCGGTTCCTACTGTCCATTCAACAGTACCATTTATCTGTATGTATATTTCAGGTGCTGGGTGAGAGTGTGGCGGGTAATCAGCGCCAACTTTCAGAGTCACATAGCCAACTCTAATTTCATCTGAATTAATCTCACCTGCTCTGCCGATAAACTCTCTTACGTTGTACATATCGGTAATTGACTTTGGATATGAGGATGATTGGCCTCCTTCTTTTAGGCTGTCCAAAGGTATGAACATAGACATACTTATAACTATACCAAATAAGTCGAAACAATCTGCCTGGATTAGCCAGTGGATTGTTTACTTTACTGGAATGAGATTCTCGAACAAGCATTGCGTGAGAAACAAGGCCTATTAATAAAAATAATGACAAAAAATACCTTTCAAAAGTCGTCCCAGCGATTTGCATAATGAATCCCAAAGCCCAAAATATTGTTATTACATATAGCAGTTTAAGCTTCCATCTCTGGAATCCAAGAGGCATTATTATATTTTTCCAAATGAATCCAAACATTACTAGCATTATGAAAATACTTATTACCGACTGTATAGCTTGCGCTGCATACGATTTTGACATGCCGCCATTCACCCAGGTGTAGGGGATAATTTTCGTAATAACCAGTAATTGAATTACGAATGCTGACAAATAAAAAAATACAACTAGTGATTTAGTAAGATTTTTTATTTCAGGCTTCGTATTCATTTTTCATATACATAATATCAGGTTTGGATAGCCAACTAGCTGGAAGTATCTAATCCGAGTTGGCGTATGAAAGCATAACAAAAACAGGACGTATATTACGTCCTGTCATGTATGGTTGATTACTCTAAATTTGAGCAATAATCCATGCGCAACCTGCGAGTGAAAGCAAAAAAATGCTTAATCCCACAGGTGACCCCCAGCTAAACCATGAACCCCAAGAACGCCAATGCTTCTTGGATCGCTCATACCAGTCTATCTGTTCTTGTTCTGTCATTTTCGACATATGATGACTCCTTATTTAGTTAATAGAGAGTCTCTATGCTAATTGTGAGCCAGTGAATAGTTATTCTTAGAGACAAAGAGCTATTCGTTACTCTGGACTTATCGACACCGTCATTATATCAAAGTCCTGCAGCCGAATTCTACCGGGTAACTAGTCGATTAAATAATTTTGATTATTGTTATTTATGGAAGTGGTAACTTTATTATCTAGATAGAGCTTTATTTATTTCTGGTTTGAGCTTAAGAGATAGTGTGGTCATTTGCTCCAGATTTAATTCAGGACGTGATTGGTCTTTGTCGGTATCCTCGCTAGCGTATGCTGGAGATATGTGAATGTGGGCATGATTGTCGTTCGTAAACCCCTTAATAAATAGTGCAACTTGCACAGGCTTATAGATTCTGTCTAGCATTTGACTTAACTTTGTCGCAATCTTGAAACCGCTTTGCAAAGTCTCAAACGGTAGTTCATGGAATTTAGACGTTTGTAGCTTCGGAATAATTAGTAGGTGTCCTTCATTACACGGTCGTTTTGCAAATAAAATAAACCAATCTGCATCTTCGTATAGAATCGGTTCGCTCTTAGCCCTGAGGATCTTTAGGTATATCGAGTCTTCATGTTTAACATTATTGTCACCCAGATTCATGCCAATATGATAACAAACCGGGTCAATATAGTCCCAAAAACTTCAGACGTATTATCACAGATTACTTATCCCAAGACATGCTAGGGTTTTTCTGACGAACTTTGGTTGTGGTTCGTCAGAGTCATAACGCCAATACTTCTTGCCTTTCGAAAACTCTAGAATGCACTCGCCACCGTCATTGACTTTTCGAACGCCAACTGTAACAGGCTTCTTGTATTCTTTTCCAACTTCCGCAGCAACATAGTCGTAAATTTCTGCCCTACTGCCGGGTCGTGATGTGTCGCCAGTGAATGCTATTTCACATGTATTGCCAGCTGGGCTATAAAACATCCCAGGCTCTAGCTCGTCAAATAGATCTCTCTTAGATTGTTCTTGGGCATTATTAAGTGCATTTACTACTGTTTGCGCTGCTTCGGCAATTTCTGCTTTGGGTGACATAATACTTCCTTGTGTTTTATTGATGAAAAGTTACCACTTTAGTGTAATTTTGCAGATTGTGGCCATGCTACTTTATATTCTGAGCCTGGGTTCATAGTGAGTGATGCGAACAAAATAGCTTCGCCAAGCCAGCGTTTGTGATCTAGTCAGGTACATTTGTAATCTTCGCTTCCAAATACATCGTTGCAGATTTCATTAACTGTTTGGCCTGCCAAGGCTTTTTCCATGGATTTATCTTTGATAGTATTAATTTCAGCCTCGAGCTCATCTGATAATATTAACTCAGCAAGCTGGAGCTTCACATTATCCCTACAAGATGCCATGTTTTTATCAAACCTAGCTACACCTGTTAACCCGTGATATGCCTTTTCGAGGCTAAGTAGTTTGTCGACAAAAGTTATAGTTTCAGATGTGTTTATCATAAAATATAAAATATCACTAAAGTGGTATTACGTCAAAATTAGTCTTCCTGAGGCATAAGAAATTATTGATTTCATTTATTGTCCGGTTATCTGTACTGGAAGAAGTGAGAGTTATTAATCGGGATTTCAATTTCAGTAACTGATGCCATTTCAGGAATATAGAGAGTGCTCGTTGGTATTCCTAGTTCGTTAGCTAGTGCGGCAATTAACATGCCATGGGTGACCCAAATCTTTTCTTTGGGTGGGTATTTCAGTAACTGTTTAGCGGCATTACTAGCTATGCTGGGTACACCCTTCATAACAAGAACCTCGTCAATTTCCTCGGGACTAAGTCCAGTGTCAACTTCATTAAGCACTTTATATTCATTAATGTTCTTGAAGCCTGCTATTTGTGCTGTTTGTTTAGTTCTTATTAGCTCCGAAACCGCTACAGGTTCAGTCGCTACATCAATCCCGAGTAAACGAAGTGTGTCTTTGAGTAGCAGGGAGGCCTTCTCTCCTTCTTCACTGAGCTCTGCTCCCTCTTTTGGAAATAGATGCCGATCATGTCGCCCGCCCATTGCTTTTGCGTGACGAATTAGCAGTATCGTTCTATTCATAGATAAATCATACTTTAAAAATAAAAAAGATAGGTATCGCGGTTCTGTAAAACAAGGTTACAGATTATTGTTATCAGTAGTGTCGGGGGGCTAGAACCTTATTCCGCCACTATCCAGCATTGGGTGTAGACCGCACGGTGATGCCCTGGTCGTAAAGTGTTGCGGTGTAATGTCAGCATAGTCATACATATCATCAGGCATTTTTAGACCGTATTGTTCGGCTGTCTCAGAGGGGTGTCGAACTTCAAGGGTCATTTTAATATGAGGAATACCTACCTCTTCGAAAATGCCACCGTCTTGTCTGTAGCCCTGTCGTTTGTAAAAGTTGGCCGCAGTAAGTTGAGCATTTAACATCAACTCAGGAATATGCTGCCGCCAAGCAGTATATTCAACAGCATGCATTATTGCTTGACCGACCTTTTTGCCCCGGTGACTGGGCAAAACAGCGACTCGCTCTACTTTTGCGATTCCGCTATCTAAAATTCTATACCGAGCCGTTCCGATCGATTTACCTTTGTCAAAAGCAACAAACTGATGGGCAGAGATGTCCAAGTCATCAAAGTCGTCGGATGCTGGAATCCCCTGCTCCATCTGGAATACTGCTGCACGAACCGCATGAGCAGGCTCAAGTTCGCAGCCAGGAAATCGGTGGTGTATAAACATAAAACTAATAATACCATAAATATAGTAAAGTGTACAATTGTTATGCCTGCATCTCGTGAGTGAACATTGGACTATAATTCTGGAATTGCCGGAAAGTGGTATTCAATTTTCTCTGTGGGCACAAGATCGCAGTTAATTAACTGTTCGGTATTTTTAGGTCTTTCAATACCCATATATGCGACACATAATCGGCCACAAGGCTCGCATGTTGCCTTTGCGGTGTAAGGAGATACGAAAACTTCCGTAGAAAGAACCAGCTGGACAGTTGATGGGTCGGGGTTGCGGAACCATTCCATGGCGCCCATTACCGCCTGCGATGCAGCTTCGCACTCCAGGATGGGTATTTTGCCGGTACACCTAGAGCCAGGGTTATTTGTAGGGGTTGACATAAACTTAAAATAACATAAATAGAGACTTTAGTAAAGTCATGGCATTCTTAGATGGGTATACTACGAAGCTTTTCTAATGATACCGATACGGATATATTTATTCTGAAGGCAGAAGTTCCGCGCGCTTTGTTTCGAAAAATATGTTATACTATGTTTACGTGGAATATGCACAAAATTAAACATTACTAATATCCACACCTATAAATATGGCCATTAACCCAATTACCGCTACGCATTCACTCGTATCTGAAAGGCTTATTGATGATGCTCACGAGCTCGTTTCTGGCGTATTTGGACCAGAACACGTAGATTTTGCTTTTATTGCGGGTAGTATCGCAAAATTTACTGCAAAATCAACCAGCGATGTCGACATAGTTGTAGGGCTACGAGAACCTCCTACGTCAGATGAACTTGTAGATTTTCGAGCGGGTTACTACGATTTACACGCAACCCACGGGCTTCTTCCTGATGATGAATACCCTGGCGAGGTTTTTGGGCTAGATAAACTCTTTGAGACTATTGACTACGCGGACAGCCGGCCCCCGTCAGGCGTTCTTTCAGATTTAAAGATTTATGATGGCATCGTGTGGGCGGGCATGTTGTCAGCGGATAAAATTTTACTAATTCCGCAAACCAAAACACTGGAAATTGCAATTGAGGCGGGTTCTCAACTCGTTAGTAAGTATCATGACTTCATAGAGCATGACTGCCGCTACATAGGGGGGCATAAGGGTTTTGACCTGTGTCTGAAGGAACTCATTGAGTATCATGCCTTATGATGCTTTCTATAGAACAACAGTCAAAGCTAGAATTGTTGCAAAAAAATATTATCAAGAACAGTGATAATATATATTCCTGTTTACGAGATTACGAGAGTAAAGCTACGGTTAAAGATGAGATTGAGCGAAGTTTAAGCGCAATCGATGGTGTCAATGCTGAGTTTGCAGATATCAACGACATACGATATGAACTAACCTTGGCCACCTTCTTCCCGCTTAACCTTCCCCTATATTCACTCGTGTTATTTGCGGTAATACCATCCATATTGTGTAAGCGGATTTATATTCGTGTGCCAGCTCAGATGCGGGAAACCATATCATCCCTCATTAGCGTCTTATCAATTGAAACAATATATCCTTCAATTCATTTACTGAATGTAACTCGCAATGTTTTTAACGAAATCTATGTGGGTCAGTCTGATATTGTGTTATTTACAGGTAGGTATGAGAACGCGGAAAATATTCGTAATTCGTGCAGCGAATCTCTGTTCATTTATAACGGCTCTGGGATTAACCCAGCAGTTGTTTTTGCCGATGCGGACATTGATCAGGCAGCTCAAAAAATTTTTGAAATGAGGACATTTAACAGTGGCCAGGATTGTGCCGGTACTGACGTAATCTTTGTTCACACTAAAGTGTGCGATGCCTTCGTAGAGCGTTTATCCGCATACATGAAGAATGCAAAGGTAGGCGAATATGCTGATCCCTCGACTGACATAGGGCCTATATTGCGCGTTGAGTACATACGAGAGCTCGAGGCGTACCTTAAAAAGGTCCAAGAGTATGTGATTGTCAGGGGCAAGATTGATTATGAATCAAATACGGTTGAACCTACTGTAATTTTGCGTGAAAGCCAAAGTTATGGAGACGATTTTCACGAATTCTTCGGGCCGGTCTTTAATGTCGTTAGCTTTCGTTCAGAAGACGATCTACTAGAACATACGCATAGTCGACGATTTTTAGAGGGATCAATGTATTTGTCATACTTTGGCGCATGTAAAGATATCGCCCACATTAGCCCGAACACCATAAATATTCATAATGAGATTATAAATGATGTTGAACAAGGCAATATTGCGTACGGTGGATATGGTTGCCGAGCTAACTATGTTGCTTTCGCAGATAAAAAGGCAGTTCGCCCTATCCTAATTAGCCGCGAAATAAGTTCATTCTTTAATAAGTTCCGGCTTGACGCCGATCGCTAGACCTTTTTCTATAGTTTATAGATATTCAGGTACAGTTATATTTAGGCAGCCAAGACCTCTATCCATAATATTTATGAACGCTTGGTGTAGTGCAATTCGTGAATTTCTTACGGTCTCGTTGGTTTCTCGGGCTACGGGACTATGTTCGTAGAAGACTCCGTGTCGACGACTGAGGTTTTGTAGATATGTAACTAGCAGGTGGGGTGAATTTGTCTCTGATGCATGCTTAATTACATTTTGATAGTCTCTCATTGTGATAATTAGATCGTGCTCAGCATTATTTGATATTACTTCGACGGCATATATTGGTGATTCACTTGAATCTTCAGTTCGCATCTTTTCAATAATTTTAGAACTTCGTAGATGGGCATAGAGTGCATCGATAACTCCTCCCTTGCCAAGTGATAGCATTCGTTCGGGGTCAAAAATAACACTTTTCTTGCGGTCGGTTTGAAGGTCGTTCCATATGAGCGCGTCGAGAGCAAGGGTCTCGGCATTTTTGCGCAGAGATTCATCCGTTGAGTTTGGGTTTCGCTCTTTAAGGTTTTCAATCGAATGGCTCTCTAATTCGTCGAGCAGATCAACCAGCTTGCCACTGGTGCCTTTTCGAGTTGAGAGTTTCTTGCGGTCTTTGCCAAGCAATAGACCGAAATCGGCATGAATAAGTTCTACCCCGTCACCATTAACTCCTAATTGACGTGCAGCTTCGAACATAGCAGTAAACGAGCTACTTTGCTCCTCACCTACCACATAGACTATTTCATTGGGTTTAAACCTAGTGGTGCGCATATCGACAGTAGCTAAGTCTCGTGCAGCATATACGCAGTAACCATCTTGGGTACGAAGCATCACAGGGTGTTCGCCATTTATGTAGGCTGTGCCGTCTTCGCCAAAGATAATACCGGACTGATTACTCTTTTCCGGATCGGACTCCAGATCATTAAGTAATTTTTCTGCACTTTGCTCAAAATATGCTTCTCCGACCTGCATATCAAAACTAATGCCTAGTCGTTCATATACTTCAGCAAATTCCTTTCGACTTGCCTGTACGGCTACGTTCCAGCGTTCGAGTAGAATAGGATTTTTCTCGCTCAGTTGACGGAAGTACTCTCTTCCGATAAAAGTCAACTCAGGGTTACTCTTCTTTTCAGTGCTAAAGCGTACATATAGCTGAGTTAATTCATCGGTAGAGAGTTCCTCAAAAGGCCTGTTATCACCGAACTGATCATAGGCTGCTAATAGGTTACCGAACTGAGTTCCCCAGTCTCCGAGATGATTGGCGCGAACCACTGTATGTCCTGCTTCTTCTTTAATTCGGGCAATGGATTCGCCAATGATAGTTGATCGGAGGTGGTTAATACCGAATGGCTTGGCAATATTGGGTGAAGAAAAGTCTACAAGAACTAACTTGTTGTCGTGGTTTCGAGATTCCTTATTATCAATAAGTTGCTGAGCCTCTGTTACGAGTACTGTGTCGCTGACTCGTAAATTTACGAACGGCCCAAGACTGCCCGCTTCCGAGAATAAGTCAGAATGTTTGGCTGCAATACCAATCTTCTCTGCTAAGTCGACTGGGTTTTTGATGCCGGCAGCACGGGCTAGGCGTTGCGCATGAAGTCCGAAATCTGGCGGCCATGGATAGTCAGTGCGAGACGGTGGAGTTGTAAGGCTTTGACTAATTTCGTCACCAATATCAGATGGGTCTAACGATATTTCAATTTGTTCGGCAATAATATGTGCAAGAGCGGTGCCTACTTTATCAACGAGAGAGGGGATGTGTGTTTCTGCCGTGTCATCTTGTGAGTTTAATCGGTCGAGTCGTGCTACGGTTGCGTTAATTTCGGCATCAGCAGCCTGCATGTAGTCATGAATAATATGGCTAGGTTCTACTGTTGAGTCCATTTGGGGTATATTGTCTTGGATAATATTTCACCTTTCAATTACATATTATAGTACATTGATGGAATAAACTCAATACTATACAGTTTCGTAATGTTTGCAAACCTTATGAAAAACCGAATACCCGATGCGAATTGTCATAAAAAATTTTCTGCACCATCGCTTGTTGTTGTTGAAGATTCGGCGCAATGCGTCGGATTGCTGTCAGTAAAGCTTCTACCTGCATAACATGATTGTATTGCGGAGTGCCTACCTTGCCGTGGAATTCGCTAAATTCTTCAGGGTTTACCCAATGATAAGGAAAATCAGTAATTATGCGCACTCCTAGCTCTGGGTGTTCATAGCTTTGCTCTCTTAGAAGGTTAAGTGGCTCATCGCTACCAAAAAGAATGCGATTTGCTCCGAAGTGTCGAATAATTTTTTCTAAAACCCGTGCGTCTGTGACTCCCGCTGTGTCGGCCATTATGTTTTGATAATGTGCTGTTTGCGCATATACAGAATCTACCTCATCATTATCAATCCACGTCACCCCGGCATGAGCAAGCACGATCTGCAGTTTTGGATAAGACGTAACGAGCTCTCTAATTTCAGGTAGAGAAGACTCAAGACTGCGAGGCAGATGCAGAATTATGGGTGTACCGACACTTTCAGCTGCCGCTAGGATTGGCCGAGGATAATATTCGAATAAATCATATACCGGCTCTTGCTCTGAAGAATAATACATTTTAAGACCAGTATATTTATTGGTATGAAGTTCTTCTACGGTATAGTCAATTCCTTCTTGCGTGCCATGAACGCCAAATAAAGCAACACGATCAGCGGGATCAACACTTTCGGTTAGATATGAATTAACAGCTGTGTGGGCAATTCCACGAAATGCGTGTGCAAACCGAACTTTACGGACCTCAAGGCCAGGAAACATTAGATCGCTTACCTCGGCAGATTGTTCAAAAGTAGTAACAGGAAATGTGCTTACCATATGTCCTTTAGTAAATTCGCTCAAGTTATTTTCATCAAAATGCTCATCAGCCCCTGCATGGGTGTGGCTGTCGATTATTTTATTGGGGAGGTGCCCAGCAAGGGCATCTATAATCTGTCCTTCTTCTTTAGTGGCTTGCAGCCCGTGATCGTAGTATGCTTGGTAATTTATTTCGTTGTGACTACAGGACATAGCCATCCTTCCCTATAAATTGATTTTTCGGCAGCAATTCCTGTAGTTCATCATGCATAAGTTCCGAAAGATGAGAGACCGAATGGTAAACAACACTAGGCGTCTTGAGTGAAGCTGCATATGCAATTATGTCATGACCGTGTAGATGATCGGCATCATAGTCTTTAACTATGGCTCTTTGATATGGCTTGTTGGGGTATTTATCCTCAAACAGGTAGGTGCCGTCTAGAACCGCAGTGTCACAATTCGATATGATAGTACGTGTTCGATCGGGTATTTGGAAATAGTCTGCCAAGTAGGCTACTTTGCGTTCAGCAGATTCAAATTGGAACCCAAGGGTATTATCAAGATGTTCTTCGGCTGTTTGAATATCTTGTTGCATATGACGCACAGGGAGAGGAATGATTCTTACGTCTCCAATTTCGAATGGTCTATAAGCCTCTAGGGTAACTACATTAAATTGTATATGCGAAAAGATGGTTTTGATCTTATTAGCTGTAGCCTTAGAGCAGTAAATGGTCGTGTCTTTAGCAAACAACTCAACCCAGGCATGTAGTTCATATAATCCAAACATGTGGTCAAAATGCCAGTGACTTATCAAAATATGTCGGATGTCTGGCAGCCTGTGGAGCGCTGATTGCAGGCGTAGGTCGGGGCTAGCCTCGACCAGAATGTCAGTGGTTTTTGTGCTTATGTGCAGTGAAGGTCTAGTGCGGTATTCTGGGCTTTTTGGATTAGCCGCGGCATGCATACAAACGCGACAAGTACAGAACACAGCTGGAGTGCCTTGCCAGTCTCCTGATCCAAGCATTTTTATATTCATGTATTGTCCATTGCGCATATGTTTTCTTCCTAGGTGCAATTGAATTATTATAATAACATTATCTGGTCATTTATACAAAGTTACGAACGTACTGGTTGTCACCTGTGAATTTACTTGGAAACGAAAATGTTACTGTTTCGATTGTAGGTTTGACAAGAAATTTTCAACTTCTTTGGGCTTCTCTAAGATGTACACAGCTTTTGAATTGCGATATCTTTCAATTAGCTCCTTTGGGACGCTCCGATCGTATCTGTAAAGCCATCGAAGATATTCAAAATTGACCTTTTCTATATTACCTTCGGTCATATCAGGACGAGTGCTGCCACGGTATTTGTATACTCTCTTGAAAAATCGAGGTATCAATAATCTTCTTGGAACATTCAAATATATGATCGTATCAACTCTTTTGGCGCGTATATCGTAACTATTCTTAAAATCACCTTCAATAATCCAGCTTTCTTTAGCTACAAGTTGTTTTTGCTCATCAATAAATAATTCACGATCCTTAGCCACCCAGATAGGTAACCAAAATATACGGTCGAGGTGATGAACGGGCAGATCTAGAATTTTACCAAGTTCAACGGCTAGGGTCGATTTACCAGCATTCCCTGGGCCTATTATCATGATTCGTTTCACTTGTTAATGATAACAAATGAAAAAACTATTTTCCCAAGGTGCTTATGTCAAATAAGTTAGTCATGTTTGAGTATTGGCTGTAGATGTGGTTTATCCAGTTCGCTAATATTGCTCGCGCATCAGTAGACCAGCTCAGTATTGGTGTTTTTGTTGGATCGTTTTCTGGATAATAATTTTCAGGTAATTGCCGTTGATCTCGGGCATATTCGTTATGAAGGTCCTGTCTCCAGTATTCAGGGTGGCCTTGTATATATAGATCGCTATAGCCTGTTCGGTTGCCTTCGGTTGCAAGTAGCCAGCCGACCTTATCATTCGTCGCTACCACGTTAATCTTTGCGTCTAATATCTGTTCTAGTGGAATATCTCCCCATCTTGAATGAGGGGATATAATGGCGTCATCGAGGTTAAAGGCGATTGGATCGTGCTCATCTACGACTGTATGTCTGTATACACCAAAGTTTTTAACTTTCGAATAATTTCTGTCAATTCCGTGTCTTCTATGGAGTGCAAAATGACTTGCGAGGCACGAGAATATTGTTGTAGGCACCTCGTTTGAGGACCAGTCGATTATCTCGCCAAGTTTTTCACTATAAGTTACCTTTTCGAATGGCAGTAAGCCGTTCTGTGAATCGTTAACTTCGATATTGTCACCAGTGATTATTAAGCCGTCCAGGCCCGATTCTGTAACTTGAGAAAAAGGCGTGTAGCGCTTTAACACTGGCTTACGACTACATCCAGCATCCTCTCTTTCATCATCATCAAATTTTACTAGTACGGGTTCTATCTGAAGGACAGTATGACTTATTAATCTAAGCCATCGAAGCTCCGTATCCTCCATTACTGCTGCTGGCATTAAATTCAGTAACCCAATTCGTGCTGGTCGTACATCCTGATGAGATGCTAGCTCTTCACTTATAACTGCAGCACCTGCACTGGAGAGACGATCATAAAATTCATTGTCAGATGTAGATTCTGGAATAATTATTGGCATGAAAAATCCTTTCAACTGTTAGCCGAAAGGATATAAGTATTACATCTTTCCCTGCCAACAGGCGGGCTTGACTTAGCACCTTATCAAAAGATAGGTTGCTGGCGGATCATTGAGCAAGTTCTCTAGCCGCACTCTTTATATATTTTAGGTTGTTAAGATAATATCTACTTGGCTCGAGAGGTCGGACATATCGTTTGCTACGATTACAGTCTTTCCATAAAAACTCGCCAACAATATGTTAACACATTATTTATCTGTACTTCTCGTTCACCGAACCTTCGATTTTAATTCGAACTCCGAATAAATAATTAAAATGACCGCGCAAATACACAGTAACTTTTATTGGCTCCATGTGTTGATGGAAGTTAGAATTGTTATGGTGTTGGGAGAATATTCGTAGTGGTCTGAATTATAGGTTTAATCGTCTAGGAACAAACTATCAAGGTCTTCAGTAAAACCTTCAAGAAAACTATGCACTGCAATATCCACAATGTTCCCCAAACTGAAGTCTTTTCTAAAACTTGCTTTCCTTTCGTCAGACATATCGCTCATCTCTACGAGTTCAGCCAGCATAGAAATACGATCGAATAGAGTCTTGGCAATATCGACGGCAACACGATCATCTGTACGATATTTTTCGAAGTCGTCTGGCATGAATTAAAAATATCACTTCCGCGATACTTTGCATATTGCTCGAGGTTGGCACTCCCTCTTCGACGCACTTCGCAAGCAAACTTTAGATATCGAGTTCGATACAGCTGCCTTTGTCGACGGCAAAGCCCCAGGCTTCCTCGTTGCTCAGTGAATTCACGATTCCGTAAAATGCCTGCACAATACTCATGGATGTGACAATAAGAACTGAATTGTACGACTGACTTTTGAGTTCGTTTATAAAGGCTTCTACTCTTGCTTTCACATCATTCAGTGTTTCGCCATCTCCTTGGCTAAAGCTCCATTTGTCTGTTGCGGCTTCAAGTGCGTCGTAATAATCCTCAGCTGGCTGACCCTCAAAGCCGGTACGGTTATCGTTAAGGCGTGCATCTACTGATAAAGGTAAGCTGTGGTAATGATTGATATACGCGGCAGTCTGTTGTGTTCTTTTTAGCTCTGACACATAGATTTTTTCAAACCCAGTGCCTTTAAGATGGTCTGCTAATATTTGTGCTTGTTGAATACCGGTCTCTGTAAGATGAACGTCAACAGCGGGGTCGGCATTACATAACCCAAGTTCGTTGTAGTTGGTCTGACCATGCCGTGCCAGGTAAATATGCATAACGTAATCATAACAAACAAAATGACCCCTGCAAAAAAAAGAGGTCATTTAAACATAAGCATCTTGGCTCCGCATACAGGTCACGAACTATTTAACGGGTATAAACGAGACAAATGAGACATCAAATGGCATGTTATGAGAGTGTCTCGGTTTTACGAGCAATCATATTAACTTTATGGTAGCTTTGAGGTACATCGCCTTCATTTATTACACCTGGCTCAGTCCAATCTTCTGAGTATTCCAGTATTTCCCAGCCTTCATACAAATCTTTCAGTTCACCAGGTTTTAGTAAGTAAGCTTCGCGACCATGGGGGTTATCTTTCATAAAATCAGCGACATTTTGATTGGTATAAGCTGAAATAACATTTAATCCGTCTTTAGATGTAAGCTCCTTCATCTTCTCTATCGCATCCAAAACTTCCTGATACTCTAAAAAATGAAGCACCATCGCAGATATTATGGCATCGTACTTTTTATCTATGGGAAAACTTGCAATATCTGACTGTATTACATCTATTTTTAGCTGTTTAGCAAGTGCTTTATCTGTAATCTCACTACAGAATGCCGAGTCGGGATCGACTGCCGTAACTTCAAATCCATGCTCTGCAAAAAAGACTGCATGACGGCCATGGCCAGCCCCTAGATCAAGTAACATACCACTGTTTTTATATCTGAGAAGTGCAGTGATATAAGAATTCGGCTGTGTTCTATCGATAACTTTTACGGACATGGTTTGATATTAACAAACATGCCATATTATTTCACTATTGACAAATTTACTTTACTTTGATAAAGTGTATAGTTATGCAATATAATGCATCACAAATTTGGGAATCCAAACAGGCACAACAGTTCGTTGAGGCACTGCTTTCTATTAATGATCCTGAAGCAATGCAGAACTTTCTGCGTGATGTTATGACCGAAAAAGAGATTATCGAGATTAGCGCACGACTTGAAGCCGCTCGGATGCTCGTTGCTGGCGAAAAGTACATTGTCATTACGGAGAAAACAAAACTCAGCAGTCGAACAGTCGCCCGTATCAGTGACTGGCTAAAGAATGGCTGCAGTGGCTACGAAGCTGCCCTAAAAACACTTAACACACATCACTCACATATATCGCCAGTTCGTGCTGAGTAGTTAGGTTTTGTCAAGAACTCCAACGCCAGCACGACGCTGGCGTTTTTAGTTATTAAAATATTTTGAAATGTAAGGAAATTTATATGAGTAATTTTGAAAATAGAACAGATTTTACTGTACCGACTGTTCAAAAAGAAACGTTTGATGTTACCCAGTCGAATCTGGGTGGCTACGGATCGTTACTAGAAGGTCAACTACCCCTAGATGCAACAGATAGAGAAGTGATTAATGAGCAATTTGGAAGAAATGCCGCAGACAAAGTTGTTAATCTTACTCCCGAGCTACTTGCCGCTAATCCAATGGACGTACTTTACGCTGGAGGTGTATGCGCACTAAGCACCCGGGAATCACGAATGCTGGGTCTAGGGGCAGAAACCGAGGACGCGGTTACGGGAGAAAAGCAAGCAATTCGCAGCGTAGACGATATGGAACAACTCCAAGATGTTGTCTCACTAGCACAAATAGTCGAAACGGTTGGGGTCACCCCCTATCCTACGGCGATTGTTTTAGAAGATGCCTTATGGGCAAATAAAGTTGCGAGTCGTCTGCGATTCGTCGGAGAAGATGAAGCGGAAACTGCCGCTGCCACCTTAGTACAAGCACGAAATAGACGAGCCGAAGCGGCTGTTAATGGATTAAGAAAATATCTGTTTGGCAATGATACTACTCCTGTTGTTTCAGTAATTGATCGAGATATACTTGGTCAACTGACTGAAGAAACAGATAAAATGATTGCCGACCTTGGGCTAGAGCCTATAGATGATCCGTATAGGGTAGTTTATGCTGGTATGTATTCCTACGTATGGCGAAATATCTTAGTGGATGCAGGGGTTGTAGCGGATGATCAGATAATGGCGATCTATGAGCCATCAAAGCACATCGGTCGAGAAGGCACTGAAACCAGCGATATATCCAAGTTTAAAGCAGCCTTGATTCAGAATGCTCCATTTATGCAGGCTGGCTCACCAGCCGAAAAGCTCGGTCTCATAGCTTACATGGAGCCGCGTGATCCCAATGGTCGACGTTTCCGAGATGCAGTTCCACTAGCGTTAATGCCAAATAGCCTGAACTATCAAGGGTTTAATTTCAGTAGATTTCCAATAGTTCCCAAGAAGAAAGATGATCAACTTGCAGACTATAGCGAATTTAGATTTGTTGATGATCTCAGCACCACAAATCTCTTGAAAAATCCCGCATTCTTATGGGGCTTGGCCTACCCGTCTAGCGAACAAACTGAACGGCTCATGTGGGAAATGTGTTCTATAAGTGGAAACTACAGAAACGAGACAAGAGAGAAATTAGGCACATTAACTAACGGCGATGAACGTAGACAAGCTGCAGAAATAATTCGAAAAGGTTATAGCAATTGGATGGAACAAACAGCTGAAAACCTCATTGAAGAGCTAGAGCAAATGAATCAAGTAATGTTTGGAGCTAGCGATGAAACTAAGTAAAAGACAGACCCAGGAGATTATTAAAGGTAGTACGATACTTGGTACGGGTGGTGGTGGCAGATTAGATAGCGCACTAAGTGTCATTGAAAAACTGGCGCCACCTAATCTTATCTCGTTCGACAACCTCAACCCGGATGACATTGTCATTACTGCCTACGGAGCAGGTGGACTTACCAAGCCCAATAGTACGACAAAAGCAATGGTCAAAGGCCTAAATCTTCTGCAACAACGACTCGGTAAGCCTATTAAGGCAATCGTACCTGTAGAGATCGGCCCTTATTCTCTGGCAGCTGCCTTTGAAATAGCAGCACAACTCGATGTCCCAGTTGTTGATGGCGATTTGGTCGGCTATCGGTCAGTTCCCGAAATATATATTGAGCTCGTAACGCTAGCGGATCTATCACGATGCCCTTTAGTTTTTGGCAATAATGAGGGCGACACTGTACTACTTGATGAAACTAGTAGCCCTGAGAGACTAGAGCAGATCATCAGATCGTTTGCAGATGAGTCGGTATCTAACACCTTTGTGCTAGGCTATCCATATTCAAAAATTGAGCTTGATAAGTGTCTTGCCAAAAATAGTGTGAGTTACTGCCAGAAAGTGAGTAGTGTATTGGATGTAGATTTCCAGTTTGTTGGCTCAGGTACGGTGATCAAGGATGTAAAAGAAGAAGTTGATGGCTTCACTAAAGGGTACATCCAGGTTGCTGATTCTGAAACGACGTTCAAAGTTGAATTCAAGAATGAGTACCTGGTGCTACTGAAAAATGAAGAAGTTACAGTAACTTGTCCAGACTTTATCTGTATCGTAGATCAAGCTACAGGACTAGGGCTTAATAATGGCGAAGAAAATACAGGTAAGCAAGTATCAATCTACGTGCGACCAGCTTTGGGGCAATGGCGAACAAAGCAAGGACTTGCGCTTTTCTCGCCTGGCAAGTTAGGCTTAGATTATCAGCAAAAAGTATTGGAGCAATCGCAATGACAAACACTCCCCTCCAACCAGGCGATGAAATTCGCATAGTTGCTCCTTCATCAGCATTGAATTCAGAACGTGCTAAGCAGTACGAGCGAGCTAAGAAAAAGCTCGAGACACTTGGGTTCAATGTGAACTATGGCAAATATATGGAGCCAGCAACACACTTAGACGCGGTTGACGTAAAGCTAAGAGCAAAAGATATTAATGACGCTTATCGGGATAATTCAGTCAAAGCTATCATGGCACTTAACGGCGGCTGGCTTGCTAATTCGTTACTACCCTACCTGGACTGGGATGTAATAAAAGCTAACCCTAAACCATTTATTGGCTACTCAGATATAACCGTGCTACTAAATGCCATCTACGCCAAAACAGGTAACGTAGGCTATCTTGGACCAAACCTAGGTACATTCGGCATTAAGCATGAAGCAGAGTATACGGCTGAGAACCTGTGCAACGTTTTGTGTGGTAATAAAAGTCCTATAAGTTTGGCGCCTAGTAAGAAATGGGGTGAGGGTAAAAAACGTAAACAATACACTTCTCAACCATGGGAGATTATTCAGCCTGGTAATGCAGAGGGACGGTTAGTTGGCGGCAATATAGCGACCTTATATCTAATACAAGGCACTGAATATTACCCAGTATTTAAAGAGGATACCATTTTAGCTTTGGAAGACGATGACGAAGCTGGTGAATATACTACAAGGGAGTTTGACCGCCGCCTAGAGTCGATACTGCAGCAACCGAATGTGCGCAAATACATCAAAGCCATTGTTATTGGTCGTTTTCAATCAGCAAGTAAAGTCTCTATGGAAGATCTACGCCAGATTATACGTAGCAAGAACTTAAAAAATATACCTGTTGTTGCAAATGTAGATTTTGGCCACACACAACCTTTGCTCACGTTGCCAATTGGTGGGCGTATGTCTGTATCAACCACTTCAAAGAATAAAGTTATCCTAACTTTACTTTAAGGCTTAATAAAATACATCCCTGTACCTAAGATTAGATGCGGCGTATTTCGCGACCCTGACTATCTCTTTGGACTTTTGGAACTTTGTTTTTGTCGCCAAATTTAAAGTCAAATTCTCTGACGAACTTCGGTACTGAGTTATCACCATCACGCATTGGGATGAACACCCGAAGCAGCGGATTCATTTCTCCGCTTAGTATTGGTATGCTGGTTTTCTTGATCTTGCCGCTCTTGAGGGTTACTTCAGCTGGTACGCTGCCGAGCATGAGTTTATCGAAGTAGACCAGTGCGGACTCGCGCATATTTTCACCGCTAAGCTTCTCATTTGGTTTTTTATCAGGCTGTGGTTCTTCTTTTTGCTCTACTTTTGGAACGTAGCCTTTCTTCATGCGTTGTTCAACGAGCTTCTTTAAGTCTTCTTCACTTTCATAGGCTCTGAGGCTACCTGACAGAAATCCGAGTCGGTAGCTCACGCCTGCACTCATGACTCGCCAGTTGGTATCTTCAAGCGCTTTTTCGATAACCTTATGCAAGGTCTTCTTGCTCTGGTATTCTTCGCGATCATCTTTGGTATCCAAGCAGCTAAATTCAAGTGATACTTCCCGACCAATTTGTGGATCGCCAAGCTTGAAGTCACTGTACCCATTCTTGGTAAAGACCGGTTCAAGTAATTCTTTCAGCTGGACAATTTTGAGCTTCTTTACTTGCTTGATGCCGTCATAGACATCGGCGTGCTGAACTTTATCTTCAGCTGATGCATTAAGCTTAGCCAGACGTTCAAAGTGTTTGAGCTTCTGGTCGTATTTAAACATCATATCTTCACCAAACACAAAGCGTTTACGACCAAGTTCAAGATAGAGATCAATCGGCTCAGGCTCACTTTTGATGTCACTCAAATCCAGTGTTTCGGTTGCAACGTACCCACATTTCTCGCAGGTTTCGGTCCAGCTAATAACTTCTTGTTTCTTAGTGTGTTTTGAAACGGTATTACCCCCACACTTTTCGCACTCGTGTTTTGTGCCCTCCCACTCGGTGCCATCTTCCCAGAGAGCCATACGCTTATTACACGTTTCACATTCGAACATCATGAGGATGTCGTCTTCTTTATGGTTGTCACGGTGCATATAGTCTTTGCTAACAACTCGCATGTCTTTACCACAAGCATGACAGAAGGTTCCACCCGAGATATGAGCTGAGGCAAGACGTTCATCTTTCTTCCGATCTACTGTCATCCATTTGGCGATAGTAGCTTCGCGATTCGCGGCTCGTTCGGCAGCAGCAGATTCAACAAACAAGAGGTAGTACTGGCTGTAGTGAAGATACCAGCCCGGCAATTTATCTGTCAGTTCTTTCTTGCTGAGCTTCTTCTCCATTGTGGTGAAAGTTTCATTTACGATTCTTTCACTGGATCGGCATTTGGCGACAGTGATATCGTCATAACGGTCTTCGTAGTATTTTCGGCTTTTGAGGTAAGCAGATTCAGGCACAGTTCCTATAACTCAAAGACTCTTCGGAATCTTTGCTGGAGCATTTGGTTTTGGTCTTACTGGCCTTGGACCATTCGGCACACTCGGAGTAACATTCGGTGCAGGTCGGGGTGCTTGGGGTTTAGTCGGAGTTATATTTTTATTAGCCATAATTCTACTATACTCCTATTATTAATTTAACGATGAGCAATAAAATTGTACCGATGATGAAAAAAGTTGTTGCTACAGAAAATAGTATTGATTTGAGTCTAAGGCGTGAAGTAATCGATTTCGTCGCCAACTCCGTATCTACAACAAGTTGGTACATCAGCTCACCATTATCTTTTTCCAAATATTCAGGGTGGCTTTCCGTTGTGTTGGCTGGTAGCTCGTATGATTTAGGGAATAGTCCGACGATTAGCAACACCAATGCAACGCCGTAGAGCACCAGACTTATAATTAATAGTGCGAACTGCCATCGATTACTATCAATGAAGATACCGTGGCTTAAAGCAAATGCGGTAATAGCAAGCAGACCTGCTAGCACTACTCCAGCTTTTGCATCCATATTATGATCATTGCCGAGAGCTGTTTCATAGTTAGCAAGTTGGGCTTGATATAACGCATTCCAGGAATCACTATCAGGGGTAATATACATCAAATTTTACCCTCGCTGGCAAGTCTCCAATACTGACGCCCCATAGCTGTTAATTTGCATGATTTAGACTCCATAGCAGCGTGCCACATGTGTGGAGCATCAACTGGCACCACCAATGATGCTGCGACCATTTTCTGTAGGTCTTTAAAAATGGCGTTCTTACTAGGGTCGGGGTCAGGCGTACCCTCAGGTTCCGTTCCGTTGCGTTCAGGCTCATAAGCTGGGTCTAGCTGATGTTGGTCACTTGTGGCAGGAAAATACTCGGTTATGCGCCTAAGAGTTTCGAATGGCACCTTTGGTGGGACCTGTCTAATACGCGCAAAGTTGCTGACATTCGTCTTAAATACAGGTCTCTGATCCCAAGCCCCTAGCGCTTCATCTACATAAGCGTACAACGATCCTGGTGTAATATTACCCCTAACATCTGCTGCACCCCCTTGGAGAGCTTCGACTAACAGCGAGGTGAAAACTCCACCTTCACCACTGACTTCTAGTGCCTGTTCCCAATTTCGTGACGCCGTTAATATAGTTAACCCGTCATTTAATTGAGATAAATTGCCACCGGTAATCTGTGGCGAACCAGTAGCACCAGAATTGCAACAATCTAGTATGAGAATCTTGTTCTTCACTCCTGAAGCGTTAGCTAGAGTGGTAATGTCATCCATAGATATACCTTCGTCATTGGCCGTTCCATCTTGAGTGACGACCAAGCCTCCAGTAGCAGTAACTGTGCCGTGACCAGAGAAATAGAAAAGGGAGATCTCACCATCACCTTCAAAAAGCTTCTCGATTGCTGCACGTAAACTGGCACGAGTAACAGGCTCTGTAGCCGAGGTCATAATTACATTTTCAAAGTTTGGGGAACCATCACCACTTGTGCTCAATACTGTGGCTACAGCATTAGCGTCTGCTACACTCCCTGTCAGTGGTTGATTGTTATATTCATCGATCCCTACAATAAGAGCTTTTCTCATGCATTTCTGCCTTCGCCCATCATTTGATTAATTGCTGCTGCTATGTTTGCCCACTGCCACGCTATAACTCGATTCCGAGGCAAACCTATTGGTAAAGTAGTAGACGTATTGGCACCATCCACGTAAACACCGAATACTGGGATGTTGGCTGCTTCAGCAAATGCAATTTCTTTAGCAACACCAGTAGCCGAGCCTACGGAACGACCAACGAGTACGATAACCATGTTGCAGCGTGCTATTTTCGAAGCTATGAGAGCCTCCCATTGCTGCTGTGGCAATGGTTCCTTCGAAGACCAGTCGGCGATGGTAAAAGAAGTAGGAGAAGAGGTAGCACCTTGGCCAGCGAAAAGCATCCGACTATTTTGATCGTGATCGTAATCAAAACTGATAAATGCTCGTGGGGACATCGAAACTCCTAAGTTATATATTTATTATCCTCTATTAATAAGTCTTTGTAAAATATCTGAAGTATACTTAACTGTATGGATCCAAATTATAAAAATTTCGTGCAGGCACTTACGCCCAGACCGAGGTTATACCAACTATTTATTAGTCACTCTTGGGATTACGGAGATGATCGCACAAATCTTGGTGACTTAATTATGAAAGGTCTAGGCACACAGCATGTGTACGATTCTTCGGCACCACAAAACGACCCAATACATGCTGCTAATAATGACGAGCTCATCAAAGCCTTAATCAACCGTATTTCACAAGCCAGCGTTCTTGTGTTTCCTGCAGGAGTTTATGCGAGCTATAGTGAGTGGATACCCGTTGAGCTTACCATTGCAAATCTTCAAAAAAAACCTGTGATAGCAGTTGAAAAATGGGGGTCTAAACGATCGACGTCAATGATCTCTAGTGCAACTGAGATAGTTGGGTGGAACAGCAAGTCAATTGCAGATGCGATAAATCGCTGGCATCCGATACAGTATGCTAACTAATGGTGCGTCTGATTGCTTCTGTGAACGGAGCATCTTGCTCTTTTACGTCCAAAGAAAGCGCAGCGTAGTCTACAATCGATCGATGGTTAGGATCGCTAAAACTCATCCATGCTGCCCACGCGTTGTGCACATCTTCATTTGTCAAATTTTTGCCTTTCGCAACCGCTAACACTGCATATATAAGCATTAACTCATTTATATTCTCGGCATCGGGTAAAAGTTCTTGTGGAATTTGTTGGTGAATTTTATCTGCTAATTCTTGAATGTAGTTCATAATCTTATGATATCACTTGTAGCCAATCCGTATTTCAATCTTAAGTTATTACTTGATATCTCTGGTTAGGCTAGGCCGTATTGACATGCATTTAACAAAACTGTATTTTGTTACATAGAGCACTATGCTCAAATTAACAACTTGGACCGCACAGTTCCAAATCGGGATCAGAAAAAGGCCGCTATTTAGCTAGGGCACA